>JBDLPS010000035.1:0-13423 GCA_039800965.1 Pseudomonadota bacterium
CCCTCGACGTAGGGGAACACGCGGTGTGCGAGCCCGATCATCTGGTCGTAAGCGGCGCGCTCCTCGTCGGTGGCGAGCAGTTCGCGGTAGTCCGCGATGAGCTCCGCGCGCTCGGCCTGCAGCTTGTCGACCTGGCGATCCAGCGACTCGCCGGCGCGTGCACGGCGCGCGTATTCCGGCAGCGCGGCGAAGGGCATCGACAGGTCGTCGTTCCAGCCACGGTGGTAGTGGTAGAAGCCGTCACCCACGTTGATGTTGAACCAGGGGTCGCGCGCCTTCTGCAGCTCGTCGAGCCAGCGATGGCCCGGCTCGCCCGCCTTGCGCAGCGACTCGAGCACCTCTTCCGCCTTCACCCCTTCCTGGAAGTGGTGGTCGACGTTGAGCTCGACGGCATGGCGGGCCAGGCGGCGCAGTTCGTCGTCCGGACGGAAGATCTCGGCCTCGATGCCCGCGACCATGCGCGCGATCGTCTGGTCGGTGATCTCCGGAAAGGCCTTCTTACAGAAGCCGAAGAAGGTCAGGTAGGCGCCATAGCCCAGCAGCAGGAACTCGAAGTGGTGGTGCCACATCCGGAAGTACCCTTCGAGGGTCTTCTGGTAGGTCACCAGCAGGTCGTGGTTCGACGCGATGCCGCGGCCCGCGTGCACATGCTCCAGCGGCTCGAATTCCGGCAGCGAGGGCTTGGGCAGCCCTTGCGCGTCCTCGATCAGCTTCAGCATCTTCTGCTTCCACTGGTCGTAGAGCTTTTCCCAGTTCGCGTAGTAGTAGAACGCGCGCTTCTGGAACTCGACCGTGCGGCGCTCGATCTCCGCCGGGTCGGTGACGCCATTGCCGCCGATGTAGACGCGACCGTTGATGATGCGGTGGTCGACGCCCAGCGTCGTCGGCAGGCACTGCACGCGCGTGTTCGCGGCGCCCAGCGCACAGTAGGCCGCTTCCGCAGTGACCATGTCGAAGGCACACATGGGCTCGGGGAAGTGCATCGAGTTGTAGAACCAGAACTTCTTGTCGTCGTCCGGCGTGAACTGGATGTGGTACGGGTAGGCCGCCTGGGCCTTCTCGGTACCCGGAACCACCTTCACGGAACTCGGCAGCGGAAAGCCGCGCTTGTCACTCGTCGCAGTCATTGCAGTCCCCCGGAACGATCGTGTGTCGTGTGCAGGCCGAGTCTAGGCCGCACCCCGAACCGGGGCGCGTCTGCCGGCGCAGGAATTGTACCCGCAGCGCAGGCGCCGGGAGCGCGACGCCGAGGCCGGCGACCGCCGTCGGGCCCAGGCCCGGCACGGCACGGCGACGGGGCTACTGCCCCGCCGCCCTGGCCTTCAGGATCGTGTCCAGATGGTCGGTCGCACCCGCAATCGGCTCCAGGTGCGGATAGCGCAGGCCGCCCCGGTAATCGATCTTCATCGTGCGGTAGCGGTCACCCTGCTTCACGATCAGCTCGATCGGCACGCTCCCGTCCTTCGCGGCCGTCACGGCGTCCTTCAGCAGGTCACTGGTGAAGCCCCGGCCGTTCACGGCAACGATCGTCATCCCGTTCACCAGCCCCGCCTTGAAGGCCGGCGACTCCCAGATGACTTCCGAAAGTCCGCCATCCTTGTTCACCGATATGCCGAGACCGAAACTCAGATCCGTGTGCTTGTTCGATTTCTCCGAAGCCTTGATGACGGCGTTCGGCTTCTCGTCATAGACAAGCTTCAGGCCGGCCTGGGTGATGCCGTCGAGCGGCGCGTCGACCTGGTTCACGCGCGCATCAAGGTAGCCCTGCCAGTCTGCGGGCAGCACGTCGTTCAGCGCCTTCACCACATCCGCGAACTTGTAGGTCGACACCATGCCCTGCGTCGGGGCGGCACCGAAGAAAGCGCCTGCCACGGCATCAAGCCCCTTGCTGCCACCCGTCGCCGCGCGGATGCGCGCGTCGACGCCCAGCCACAGCAGCGATGACTCGCTGTAGTAATCCTCGGTGCGCTGCCAACTCGTCCACGACAACGGGCGGCGCGCGGTGACGATGGGCTGGTGCGTCGTATCGACCAGCGGACGCCAGCTGCGGCCCGGACGCTTCACGTCGTAGGTCGCGGCCACGACGGCGAAATTCTCCCGCGAAAAATCCGCCGGCAGCAGGCCCGAGCGTGCGGTAAGCACCATGCCGTAGTACTGCGTCATGCCCTCGTAGACCCAGAGCAGCGTGTTCTGCATGGGTACGTTGAGGTCTGGCGTCCACAGGTCGGCGGGACGGCGATACTTGCCGTTCCAGGAATGGGTGAACTCGTGCGCGATCACTTCGCGGCGACCGATGTTGTCGTCCCAGCTCTTGAACCAGGACGGCGCCAGCGTGATCTCGGTCGAGCGATGGTGTTCCAGACCGATTCCGCCCAGCGAATCGCTGAGCGCCAGCAGGAAATCGTAGTGATCGAAGTGCGGGGGTCCGAGGGCGGTGTAGGCCTCGCGCACCAGATTGCGCAGCAGACCCGTCTGCTCCGCGGTGGCGGCAAGATCGGCCTTGTCTTCCGCGAAGAGGTTGGCCCGCACCGCGACCTTGGCGCCGGGAGCGAGGTCGAGCGCACCGCTGTTGATGCCGGCGAAGAGGGGCGAATCAGCCAGCACCTCGAGCGTGGCAGGCGCATAGCGCACCGTGTCGCCATTGGCGACGGCAGGTAACGCGCTCATCGACTTCCAGCCTGCCGGCAACTTGACCGACGCCTCGACGGCGATCGCGCTGGCGTAATGGCCCGCCGGGTAGAGCAGCGCCTGGTTCCACTGCAGGTTGAGCATGGAGGGCGTGAACACCACCCGCCCCTCGCTACTGGTCACGGGGGTCGCGACATCGAATCGGAGATCGAGCACATCCGCGCCGGCCGGCACATCCACATGGAAGGCATGGACATCGACCGGGTCGCGACGCCAGACAAGGGGTTTGCCGGCCGCGGTGATCACAAGTCCGGCGAACTGGTCGATGGGACCGCGCGGGGCGTGGTTGCCCGGCAACCATTCGGGATACAGCAGCACAAGGTGGCCGGGCTTCGCGACGGGCAACATCTCGTGCACGCGGATAAGCCGGTGCTGGGTGTCGGAGAGATCGACATCGACATGGAGGATGCCCGGATACGGCTGGTTTCGCGGCACCGGCAAGGCAGCAGCGGCAACGGCGGTGAATGCGGCAAGGCCGACGCCGGCCAGGAGAGATGACGGTCGGATCATGCGGCCCCCCGCGCCCTGGTGTCAGGGCTTCTTTGGCATGTACAGGTCGGTCAGCGTGCCTTCGAGCGCTTCGGCGGACATCCCCACCGTCTCCGACAAGGTCGGATGCGGGTGGATCGTCATGCCGACATCGGCCGAATCCGCGCCCAGCTCGATGGCCAGCGCGATCTCGGAAATGAGCTCGCCGGCATTCGTGCCGACGATGCCACCACCGAGCACGCGGCTCGTCTGGGCATCGACGATGAGCTTGGTGAAGCCCTCGTCGCGCCCGATGGAGAGCGAACGGCCGCTCGCGGCCCAGGGGAACGCGGCCTTGCGGATCGCGATACCCTGCGCCTTGGCCTGGCCCTCCGTGAGGCCGACCCAAGCGACTTCAGGATCGGTGTAGGCCACCGACGGAATCACGCGCGCATCGAAGAAGGCCTTGTGGCCCGCTGCGACTTCCGCCGCGACATGCGCTTCATGGACGGCCTTGTGGGCCAGCATGGGCTGGCCGACGATGTCGCCGATGGCGAAGACATGCGGCACGTTCGTGCGCAGCTGCTTGTCGACCGGAATGAAGCCGCGCTCGTTGACCGTGACGCCGGCCGCTTCCGCGTTGATGCGCTTGCCGTTGGGCACGCGACCCACGGCGACGAGCACGCGGTCGTAGCTCGCATCGAAGTTCTTGCCGCCGGCTTCGAAGGTGACCTTGATGCCTTCCTTAAGAGCCTCGACCTTCACCACCTTGGTGCCGAGCAGGATCTGCTCATAGCGGGGCTTGAGCCGCTTCTCGAGCGGCTTCACGAGATCCGGGTCGGCGCCCGGCATCAGCTGGTCCGTGAGTTCGACCACGCTGACCTTGGCACCGAGGGCGTCGTACACGCAGGCCATCTCGAGGCCGATGATGCCGCCGCCGATGATGAGCAGCTTCTGCGGCACGCCCTGCAGCTCCAGCGCGCCGGTGGAGTCGATGATGCGCGGGTCTTCGGGGATGAAGGGCAGCTTCACCGGTTCGGAACCGGCCGCGATGATGACGTGCTCGAAACCGATGCGCGTCGTGGCACCGTCTTCGCCGGTCACCTCGACGACATGCGGGCTGACGAAACGACCCGTGCCGCGGACGGTCTCGACCTTGCGCTGCCTGGCCAGGCCGGAAAGACCGCCCGTCAGCTTCCTGATGACGCTTTCCTTCCAGCCGCGCAGCTTGTCGATGTCGACCTGCGGCGCGCCGAAGCTGATGCCGTGCGAGGCCATCTCCCTGGCTTCGTCGATGACCTTGGCCGCGTGCAGCAGTGCCTTGGAGGGGATGCAGCCGACATTGAGGCAGACGCCACCCAGCGTGGCCCAGCGCTCGACCAGCACGACCTTCATGCCGAGATCCGCGGCACGGAAGGCAGCGGAATAGCCTCCGGGCCCCGCCCCGAGTACGAGCAACTGGACCTGTCGGTCGGCCTTCTCGTCCGGCGGCAACGCAACGGGTGCCGCAACGGTCGCGGGAGTCGCGGCAGCAGCCGGTGCCGGCGCTGCAGCGGCAGGCACGACGGTCGCCGCGCCCGACGATTCGACTCGCGCAATGACGGTGCCCTTGCGCACCTTGTCGCCCGCCTTCACGAGCAATGCCGACACCGTACCAGCCGCCGTGGACGGGACGTCCATCGTGGCCTTCTCGGTCTCGAGCGTGACCAGCGGCGTATCGACATCGATGCTGTCGCCCGCCTGCACGAGGACGTCGACCACCGCGACTTCGTCGAAATTGCCGAGATCGGGAACTGCGATGTCCACGGTGCTCACGTGGCGGCCTCGAGCAGCGCCGCCGGGTTCGCGAGCATCTGGGCCAGGTAGGTCGAGAAGCGCGCACCGTTGGCACCATCGATGACGCGGTGGTCATACGACAGCGACAGCGGCAGCATCTGGCGCGGAACGAAGGTGCCGTCCTTCCAGACCGGCTTGATCTGCGTACGCGACACGCCGAGGATAGCGACTTCCGGCGCGTTGATGATCGGCGTGAAGGCCGTGCCACCGATGCCGCCGAGGCTGGACACCGTAAAGCAGCCGCCCTGCATCTCGCTGCCCTGCAGCTTGCCCTTGCGCGCGCGGTCCGACAGGTCGGCGAGCGCGCGGGCGATCTCGTAGACGTCCTTCTTGTCGGCGTCGCGGATCACCGGCACCAGCAGGCCGTTTGGCGTGTCTGCGGCGAAGCCGACGTGCACGTATTTCTTCAGGACCAGGTTCTGGCCCGTCGAGTCGAGCGACGCGTTGAAGGTCGGGAATTCCTCCAGCGCCTTCACGCAGGCGCGGATGATGAAGGCCAGCGGCGTGAGCTTGACGCCCTGCTCGGCAGCCTTGTCCTTCAGCTTCTGGCGCGTGGCTTCGAGGTCGGTGATGTCCGCCTCGTCGAACTGGGTGACATGCGGCAGATTGACCCAGCTCGCATGCAGGCGCGGACCGGAGATCTTCTGCACGCGGTTGAGCGGCTTGACCTCGACCTCGCCGAACTGCGCGAAATCGACCGACGGCACGGACGGCAGCGCCGGGGCAGCCGGACGACCCGCACCACCGGCCAGCGCCTGCTTCACCCAGGACTTCACATCCTCGTGGGTGATGCGGCTCTTGGGACCCGATCCGCGCACCAGCGACAGGTCGACACCGAGCTCGCGGGCCAGCTTGCGCACCGACGGACCGGCATGCGCTTTCGAGAAGCCCGCTTCGTTGATCGCTGCCGGCACGACCGGCGCAGCTGCGTGCACCGACGCGGGCGCCGGAACAGCCTTGGCCGGTGCAGCCGCCACCGGCGCGGGCGCAGCGGCAGGTGCCGAGGCCGCAGCAGTCGCGGCAAACCCCTTCACGGTAGCCACCAGACCACCGGCGGAAACCTTGCCGCCCTTCTGCACGTGGATCGCCTCGACAACGCCCGCGGCGGTCGACGGCACGTCCATGGTGGCCTTCTCGGTCTCCAGTGTGACGAGCGGCGCGTCGATGGCGACCGTGTCGCCGACCTTCACCAGGATCTCGATGACGCCGACCTCGGAGAAGTTGCCGATGTCCGGGACGCGCACCTCGAGCGATTGCGGGGTCGCAGCAACGGCCGGCGCAGCCTCCGGGGCGGCAACCGGCGGGGCGGCAGATTCGGCGCCACCCTCGGTCTTCACGGTGACGACAAGGCCACCGGCCGAGATACGCCCACCCGCGGCGACGTGCACGGACTCGACGATGCCGGCGGCGGTGGAGGGAACGTCCATCGTCGCCTTCTCGGTCTCCAGCGTGCACAGCGGAGTATCGACCTCGACGCGATCGCCGGGCTTCACCAACACGTCGATCACGCCGACCTCGGCGAAATTGCCCATATCGGGCACGACTACTTCGATTTGCGCCACGCGGTCGGTCCTTTAGCTGTTCAGCGGATCGGCCTTGTCGGCATTGATGCCGAGCTTGCCGATGGCCTGGGCGACGACACCCTTGTCGAGCTTGCCTTCGTCGACCAGCGCCTTCAGCGCGGCGATGACGATGTAGCGACGGTCGACTTCGAAGTGGTCACGCAGCGCGGCGCGGCCGTCACTGCGGCCGAAGCCGTCGGTGCCGAGCGTCACGTAGCGCGGGTCGATCCACTGGCGGATCTGGTCCGGCACAAGGCGCATGTTGTCCGTGGCGGCGATCACCGGCGCATCGCGGCCGGCGAACAGGTCGCGCACGTACGGGGTCTGCGCCTTCTCGGCGGGCTTCAGCAGGTTGTGGCGCTCGACCTCGAGGGCGTCGCGACGCAATTCGCTGAAGCTCGTGATCGAGAAGACGTCGGCGGCGACCTTGTAATCCTTCTCGAGGATCTCGGCCGCGGCCAGCACTTCGCGCAGGATCGTGCCCGAGCCCAGCAGCGTCGTGCGCAGATTGCCCTTGCCGCCTTCCTTGAGCAGGTAACCACCCTTGAGGATGCCGGCTTCGGCACCCGCCGGCATCGCCGGCTGCAGGTAGTTCTCGTTCATCACCGAGAGGTAATAGAAGATGTTCTGCTGCTCGACGAACATCTTCTTGAGGCCGTCATGGATGATGACGGTCAGCTCGTAGACGTAGGCCGGGTCGTACGCACGGCAGTTCGGCACAGTCGTCGCGACGATCTGGCTGTGGCCGTCCTGGTGCTGCAGGCCTTCGCCCGCGAGCGTCGTGCGACCGGCCGTGGCGCCCAGCAGAAAGCCGCGCGCCTGGATGTCGCCGGCGGCCCAGATGAAGTCGCCCACGCGCTGGAAGCCGAACATCGAGTAGTAGATGTAGAACGGCACCATGCTCATGCCATGGTTCGCGTAGGCCGTGCCGGCCGCGATCCACGAGCAGATGGCGCCGGCCTCGTTGATGCCCTCTTCGAGCATCTGGCCCTTCTTGTCTTCCTTGTACGACATCAGCTGTTCCGCATCCTGCGGCGTGTATAGCTGGCCGACGGCGGAGTAGATGCCGATCTGGCGGAAGAGGCCTTCCATGCCGAAGGTGCGGGCTTCGTCGGGGACGATCGGCACGATGTTCTTGCCGACGTTCTTGTCCTTCAGGAGCGCCGTGAGCATGCGCACGAAGCCCATGGTCGTGGAGATCTCGCGATCGCCAGACCCCTCGAGCAGCGACTTGAAGCTGTCGAGTGCCGGCAGGTCGAGCGCCGGCACGTTCGTGTTGCGCTTCGGCAGGTAACCGCCGAGGGCTTCGCGACGCTTCTTGAGGTACTGGATTTCCTCGCTGTCCTCGGCCGGCTTCACGATCGCGAACTTGGCGATCTGCTCGTCGGAGAACGGCAGGCGGAAGGTCTCGCGGAAGTGCTTGAGCGACTCCGCGTCCATCTTCTTCTGCTGGTGCGCGACCATCTGGCCCTCGGCCGCCTTGCCGAGGCCGTAACCCTTGACGGTGTGGGCGAGTATGACGGTCGGGCTGCCCTTGTGCGCGACCGCCGCGGCATAGGCCGCGTAGATCTTCTGCGCGTCGTGGCCACCGCGGTTCAGGCGGTAGATGTCGTCGTCCGACAGGTGCGCGACCATCGCCTTGAGTTCAGGGTGCTTGCCGAAGAAGTGCTCGCGCGTGAACGCGCCGCCCTTGGCCTTGAAGGCCTGGTATTCACCGTCGACGGTCGCTTCCATGGCGGCGCGCAGGACGCCGTTGGTGTCCTTCGCGAGCAGCGGATCCCAGCGGTTGCCCCAGAGCACCTTGATGACGTTCCAGCCGGCGCCGAGGAAAGCCGCTTCCAGCTCCTGGATGACCTTGCCGTTGCCGCGCACGGGGCCGTCGAGGCGCTGCAGGTTGCAGTTGACGACGAAGACGAGATTGTCGAGGCCTTCGCGCACCGGCATGGTGAGCGCGCCCATCGACTCGGGCTCGTCCATCTCGCCGTCGCCGCAGAAGGCCCAGACCTTGCGGTCCGTCTTCGGCACGAGGCCGCGGTTTTCCATGTAGCGGACGAAGCGGGCCTGGTAGATCGCCATCATCGGGCCGAGGCCCATCGAGACGGTCGGGAACTGCCAGAAGTCCGGCATCAGCCAGGGGTGCGGGTAGGACGACAGGCCGCCGCCACCCACTTCCTGGCGGAAGCGCTTGAGGTTCTCTTCGCCGAGGCGACCTTCGAGGAAGGCGCGGGCATAGACGCCCGGCGAGCTGTGGCCCTGCATGAAGACCATGTCGCCCGGATGCGCGTCATTCTGCGCGCGCCAGAAGTGGTTGAAGCCCACTTCATACAAGGTGGCCGACGAGGCGTAGCTGGCCAGGTGGCCGCCGTACTCGGAGGAGACCTTGTTCGCCTGCTGCACCATGGCAACGGCGTTCCAGCGCATGTAGGCCTCGAGGCGCTTCTCGATCGCCCTGTCGCCGGGGTAGGCCGGCTCCTGGCCCGTGGCGATCGTGTTCACGTACGCCGTGTTGGGCTTGTAGGGCAGGTAGGCGCCTGAACGGCGCGCGTGGTCGATCAGACGCTCGAGGAGGAAGTGGGCCCTTTCGGCCCCCTCGTTGCGGAGCACCGAGTCGATGGACTCGAGCCACTCGCGGGTTTCCTGGGGATCGAGGTCGGGATTCTTCTGGAAATCGGTCATTCGCGATGCCTGGTGGCGCCCCGTTCTTGGGAAAAAATCCAGCAGCGACGCTGTGCTAGGATGCACGGGCCGCCGCAGCGACGCGCGCGATGATCCGGCTTTAGTCCATCAGGGTCAAGCAAACGCCTCCGGCGCGTGGACCCGTCAACTCCAGCTTCCAGATACCCCCATGCCCAGCCTCCTGCCCGAATCCGGCAGCCCCTCCATCCGCGCCCTGCCCGGCCTGCCTTCCGCCAGGAGTCTGGGTGCAGCGGACGCCTGCCTGCTGTTGCTCCCGGTCGGGGATGCCCCGCCCTCGGGACTGCCCTCCGCCGGTCGATGGACCGCACTGCACCAACGCGACAAGGCCCACCCTGGCGATGTCCGCGTCACGGCCCTCGGCGGCGCCCGGGACACGGCAGCGGTATTGGGATACTGCAAGGCCGACGCCACGCCGTTCGAACTGCTGACAGTCGCCGGCAAACTGGCGCAGCAGGCCCTCGCCCTGCGGCCCGCCGCCCGACGCATCGCCGTGCTGGCGCCCGGCAAGGACTGCGAGCAGCGGCTGGAGGCACTCTACGCGGCAGTGGCAGCCCACGGTTTCCACCTGCCATCTGCCAAGTCGCGCAAACCCAAGGATCCGCCGCCGCATCGCGTCGCAGAGGTTGAGGTCTACGGCGTCGCCCAAGTCGACGCGACGCGCTGGCGGGCGACGGCAGAGGGCACCAATCTGGTGCGCCATCTCACCGCCCTGCCCCCGAACACACTGGACGCGGCGGGCTATCGGCGCGCGCTGGCCCGACTCGCCCGCCGGCACGGCCTGCGTCTGCGCTGGTACGGTGAGGCGGCGCTCAAGCGCCTCGGCGCTGGCGCCTTCCTGGCGGTCAGCCGCGGCAATGCCTCGCGCGATGCCGGCATCGCGCACCTGTCCTACGCGCCCCGCTCGCGCCCCGCGGCCCGCAACAAGACCGCGCGACCGGATGTCACGCTGGTGGGCAAAGGCATCCTGTTCGACACCGGCGGCACGAACCTCAAGCCCCACCGCAGCATGCTCGACATGCACACGGACATGGCAGGCAGCGCGGTGGCGCTTGCCTCGCTGGTGGCACTCTCCACGATGAAGTCGCGGCTGGCCGCCGACGCGTGGCTCGCCATCACCGAGAACAGCATCGGGCCGAAGGCCTACCGCCCGCAGGAAATCATCCGGGCCGCCAACGGCACGACCATACAGGTCATCCACAGCGATGCCGAAGGCCGCATGGCATTGGCGGACACGCTGCATCTCGCCGCGCAGGCGAAACCGAAACTGATGGTGGATTTCGCGACGCTGACAGGCGCCTGCGTCTATGCGCTGACCGAGCGCATGAGCGGCGCGTTCACCAACCGGGAATCCCTGGCAGCCGCGCTGAACGCAGCGGGGCGCGACAGCGGCGAGCGCGTCTGGCACTTCCCGCTGCCGGATGATTTCGACGGCGACATCGAAAGCACGGTGGCCGACATCGCGCAGTGCGCGGTCGAGGGCAAGGGCGACCACATCCATGCCGCGCGCTTCCTGAAGCGCTTCGTGCCGGATGGCACGCCCTGGGTGCACATCGACCTCTCTTCCGCCACGCGAAGGGGCGGTCTTGCACACGTACCGACCGAGATCACCGGCTTCGGGGTGCGTTTCACCCTGTCGCTGCTCCTGGACCAGGAACGCCACGCATGACGACCACGCTCCGCATCCGCCGCCCCGACGACTGGCACCTGCACCTGCGCGACGGCGACGCCCTTGCCGCCGTGCTGCCGCATACCGGCCGGCAGTTCGCCCGTGCCATCGTCATGCCGAACCTCAAGCCGCCGGTGACGACGACCGACGCGGCGCTCGCCTACCGCGAGCGCATCCTCGCGGCGCTGCCGGCAGGACTTTCCTTCGAACCGCTGATGACGCTGTACCTCACCGACCGCACGGCGCCGGACGAGATCCTCCGCGCGAAGGCAAGCGGCATCGTGCACGGCTGCAAGCTGTACCCGGCAGGCGCGACGACCAACTCGGATTCCGGTGTGACGGATATCCGCCGCATCGATGCCGCCCTGGAAGCCATGGCCGAAGCAGGCCTGCCGCTGCAGGTCCATGCGGAAGTAACGGCGCACGACGTCGATGTATTCGACCGCGAAGCGCGCTTCATCGACGACATCCTGGCGCCATTGCGCGCGCGGCTGCCCAGCTTGAAGATCGTGCTTGAACACGCGACCACGCGCGCGGCGGTCGCCTTCGTGCGCAGCGCCAAGGACAACACCGCAGCAACGCTGACGCCGCAGCACCTCCTGATGAACCGCAACGCCATCTTCGCCGGCGGAGTGCGCCCCCACCACTACTGCCTGCCGGTACTCAAGCGTGAAGCGGACCGCGTGGCCCTGCTCGAAGCGGCAACGGGTGGGGACACACGATTCTTCCTCGGGACCGACAGCGCGCCACACGCGCGACTGACGAAGGAAGCTGCCTGCGGCTGCGCCGGCATCTATTCAGCCCATGCGGCGATCGAGTTCTATGCAGAGGCCTTTGAAAGCGCCGGCGCGCTCGCGCAGCTGGAAGCCTTCGCCAGCCTGAACGGGCCGCGTTTCTACGGACTGCCCCCGAACGAGGATTTCATCACCCTCGAAAAGCGCGACTGGATCGTGCCGGGCAGCTACGCCTATGCCGGCGGCGACAGCCTCGTTCCCCTCCGCGCCGGCGAATCCCTCGCCTGGCGACTTGTCGACTGACCGAACCACCGAGTACCGATGCCCAGCCTGCCCGACATGATGTCCCGCCGCTTCCGCGGATTCCTGCCTATCGTGATCGACGTCGAGACCGGCGGCTTCCACTCCGCCACCGATGCCCTGCTGGAAATCGCGGCGGTGATCATCGAGGTGGACAACGACGGACGGGTGCGCCGCGGCGCGACGCACAGCTGGCACGTGCAGCCCTTCGAGGGGTCGCGCCTCGATCCCGCCTCGCTGGAGGTAACCGGCATCGACCCCTTCCATCCTCTGCGACCCGCCATCCCGGAGAACGACGCCCTGCAGCGCATGTTCCGCGAGGTACGCCAGGCGGTTCGCAACCACAGCTGCCGCCGGGCGATCCTCGTCGGCCACAACGCGGCCTTCGACCTGGGATTCCTGAACGCGGCGGTGGCGCGCACGGGCATCAAGCGCAATCCGTTCCACCCGTTCTCATGTTTCGACACCGCGACGCTGGCAGGCGTGGCGCTGGGCCAGACCGTACTGGCCCGCGCGGCGGCGGTGACAGGCATCGAATGGGACAACGCCTCTGCGCACTCCGCGTCCTACGATGCGGAAAGAACAGCGGATCTCTTCTGCCGCATCTGCAACGACATGCACGGCAGCTTCCTGCGCGCGGAAGAAAAAGCGCGCGCGCTCGGCTTCAGCGACGGCCAACCGGCGCCGCTGGATTTCGCGAACCTCGACGACTGAGGGGATCAGCCGGCGGCGGCTTCGTCAACGAGCTGCTTGAGCTCCCCGCTCTGGTACATCTGCATGGCGATGTCGCAGCCACCGATGAGCTCGCCCTTGACGTAAAGCTGCGGGAAAGTCGGCCAGTTCGAGTAGTGCTTGATCGCCTCGCGCAGCTCGGGATCCTCGAAGATGTTCACCGCATGGAACGGCGCGCCCACCGCGCGCAGTGCGGCGACGGTCTTCGACGAGAAGCCACATTGCGGGAAGTCCGGCGTGCCCTTCATGAAGAGCACCACCGGCTGCGCGGCGAGATGACCCTTGATGCGTTCGATGGCGTCCATGGCGTCGATCCTTGAATGAGAATGCGTGTCGATACGTTGAATTATGGGGTTTCAGGGACTACGCTTCAAACCAGTCCATTCAATCGGGGAGTACTGCATGAATCCGCTGAATACCATCAAGGGCGCCATTGCGACCGGTGTCGTACTGGCCGTGCTGGTCACGCTGGCCATCGGCGAGCACACGGGCTTCTTCGCGCTGGGTCTCGCCCGCTGGCTGCACACGGTCGCCGGCGTGATGTGGATCGGCCTGCTGTACTACTTCAATGTCGTCCAGATCCCCGGCCTCGCCGCCGCGAACGCGGACACGGGCGGCCCGGGCGGCGCCGGCGTCAACAAGTACATCGCTCCCCGTGCGCTGCTGTGGTTCCGTTGGGCCGCGGTCGTGACCTGGTTGTCGGGCGCCTGGTACCTGGGCGGCAACCTGGTGAACGCGTT
>JBDLPS010000036.1:0-3489 GCA_039800965.1 Pseudomonadota bacterium
GCTTGTCGTTGATCTTCACGCCCTGCAGGCGGTAGACCTCCTGGATCTCGCGCACGAGGTAATTCGCCAGCGCCTCGACGCCCTGCAGGCGCAGGATGTCATGCGGGTTCGGCTCGCCGTCGGCGATGACTTCGCCGCGCGTCACGCCTTCGCCCTCGAAGACGTTCAGCTGGCGCCACTTCGGGATGAGTTCCTCGTACTTCTCGCCGTCCTCGGAGGTGATCACGAGACGCCGCTTGCCCTTGGTCTCCTTGCCGAAGCTGACGGTACCCGAGCGCTCGGCCAGGATCGCCTGGTCCTTCGGCTTGCGGGCCTCGAAGAGATCGGCGACACGCGGCAGACCGCCGGTGATGTCGCGGGTCTTGGAGGACTCCTGCGGGATGCGGGCGATGACGTCACCGACCGAAACCTTCGCGCCGTCGGTCAGGTTGACCAGCGCGCCTGCGGGCAGCGAATAGACCGCCGGGATCTCGGTATTGGCGAACGGCACTTCCTTGCCCTTCGCGTTAACCAGCTTGATGACCGGCTTGAGTTCCTTGCCGCCGCGCTGCTTCGGATCCTGCACCACGGTGCTCGTCAGGCCGGTGACCTCGTCCGTCTGCGTGGCGACCGTGAGGCCGTCGACGAAGTCCTGGAACTTGATGAGACCAGCCACCTCAGTGACGACGGGGTGTGTATGCGGATCCCAGGTCGCGACGACCTGACCCGCGGCAACCTTGTCGTGCTCCTTGGCGCTGATGACGGCGCCGTAAGGGATCTTGTAGCGCTCGCGCTCGCGGCCGAAGGCATCGACCACGCCGATTTCGCCCGAACGCGACACGGCGACCAGATGGCCCTTCTCGTGCTGCACGGTCTTGATGTTGTGGAAACGCAGCGTACCCGCATTCCGGATCTCGACGCTGCTCTGGGCAGCGGCACGCGAAGCGGCACCACCGATGTGGAAGGTACGCATCGTCAGCTGCGTACCCGGCTCGCCGATCGACTGCGCGGCGATGACGCCCACGGCCTCGCCGATATTGATCAGACGGCCACGGGCCAGATCACGGCCGTAGCAGTTGGCGCAAACACCGTAGCGGGTGCCGCAGGTGATCGGCGAACGTACGCTGACCTGGTCCACGCTCTCGCGCTCCAGGAGGCGCACGAGGTCCTCGTCGATCAGCGTGCCACGCGGCAGCAGCACCTGCTCCGTACCCGGCTTCTGGACGTCGGCAGCCAGAACGCGGCCAAGGACGCGCTCGCCGAGCCCCTCCACCACATCGCCACCCTCGACCAGCGGCGCCATCTCGACGCCGTTCTCCGTGCCGCAGTCGACTTCCGTGACCACCAGATCCTGCGCGACGTCGACGAGACGGCGGGTCAGGTAACCGGAGTTCGCGGTCTTCAGCGCGGTGTCGGCGAGACCCTTTCGGGCACCGTGGGTCGAGATGAAGTACTGGAGGACGTTCAGGCCCTCGCGGAAGTTCGCGGTGATCGGCGTCTCGATGATCGAGCCGTCCGGCTTGGCCATGAGGCCACGCATGCCTGCCAGCTGGCGGATTTGCGCGGCAGAACCACGGGCGCCGGAGTCGGCCATCATGAAGATCGAATTGAACGACTTCTGGCGATGCTTCTGGCCCTTGAGGTCGGTCGCCTCCTCGGTGCCCAGCTTCTCCATCATCGCCTTGGCGACCTGGTCGTTGGCGCGAGACCAGATGTCCACGACCTTGTTGTAACGCTCGCCGTTGGTGACGAGACCCGACGCGTACTGGTCCTGGATCTCCTTCACTTCGCGGTCCGCAGCGGCGACGAGCTTCGTCTTCTGCTCCGGAATCACGATGTCGTCGATACCGAAGGACATGCCGGAGCGCGTCGCATAGGCAAAGCCGGTGTACATCAGATGGTCCGCGAAAATCACGGTCTCCTTGAGACCCAGCACGCGGTAGCACATGTTGATCGTGCCGGAGATCGCCTTCTTCGTCATGTCCTGGTTGACGACGTCGAAGGACAGGCCCTTGGGCAGGATTTCGGACAGCAGGGCGCGACCGACGGTGGTCTGCACGTGGCGGACCACCGGCTTCTCGGACGGCTTGCCGTCGACCAGCGGATACTCGGCGATGCGGACGCGGACCTTGGCCTGCAGATCGACCTGCCGGCTCTCGTAGGCCCGGTGCGCCTCGTGGACATCAGCGAAGATCATCCCCTCGCCGCGGGCGCCGATGCGCTCGCGGGTCAGGTAATAGAGGCCAAGGACGACGTCCTGCGACGGAACGATGATCGGGTCACCGTTGGCGGGCGAGAGGATGTTGTTCGACGCCATCATCAGCGCGCGCGCTTCAAGCTGGGCTTCCAGCGAGAGCGGCACGTGGACGGCCATCTGGTCGCCGTCGAAGTCGGCGTTGAAGGCCGTGCAGACGAGCGGGTGCAGATTGATCGCCTTGCCTTCCACCAGCACCGGCTCGAAGGCCTGAATGCCAAGGCGGTGCAGGGTCGGAGCGCGGTTCAGCAGCACCGGATGTTCGCGGATCACCTCTTCGAGGATGTCCCAGACTTCCGGCCCTTCGCGCTCGACGAGGCGCTTGGCGGCCTTGATCGTCGAGGCGTCGCCGCGGATCTGCAGCTTCTGGAAGATGAAGGGCTTGAAGAGCTCCAGCGCCATCTTCTTCGGGAGGCCGCACTGGTGCAGGCGCAGGGTCGGGCCGACGACGATGACCGAACGGCCAGAGTAGTCGACGCGCTTGCCGAGCAGGTTCTGGCGGAAGCGGCCCTGCTTGCCCTTGATCATGTCGGCCAGCGACTTCAGCGGGCGCTTGTTGCTGCCCGTGATGGCCCGGCCACGGCGGCCGTTGTCCAGCAGCGCGTCGACCGACTCCTGCAACATGCGCTTCTCGTTGCGCACGATGATGTCCGGCGCGTTGAGTTCGAGCAGGCGGCGCAGACGGTTGTTGCGGTTGATGACGCGACGGTAGAGGTCATTGAGGTCGGACGTCGCGAAACGGCCGCCATCCAGGGGGACGAGCGGGCGCAGGTCCGGCGGCAGCACCGGCAGGACGGTCAGGACCATCCACTCCGACTTGTTGCCGGATTCGATGAACGACTCGAGGAGCTTCAGCCGCTTGGAGAGGCGCTTGAGCTTCGTCTCGGAAGACGTGCTCTGCATTTCCTCGCGGACCTTGACCACCTCGGTCGGGAGCTCGATGGACTGGAGCAGTTCGTTGATCGCCTCGGCGCCCATGCGGGCATCGAATTCATCGCCGTGCTGCTCGAGCGCCTCGAGGTACATCTCGTCGGTCAGCAACTGGCCGCGGGTCAACTCCGTCATGCCGGGGTCGATGACCACGAAGGCCTCGAAGTAAAGCACTCGCTCGATCTCGCGCAGCGTCATGTCCAGCATGAGGCCGATGCGCGACGGCAGCGACTTAAGGAACCAGATGTGAGCAGTGGGGCTGGCCAGCTCGATGTGGCCCATGCGCTCGCGACGCACCTTGGCCTGCGTCACTTCGACGCCGCACT
>JBDLPS010000037.1:0-7884 GCA_039800965.1 Pseudomonadota bacterium
GGTCGATCGGCTCGATGCCGTGTTCGGCCATCACGCCTTCGTCCGTACCGCGACGGCCGAGCAGGCCGCCGTGGATCTTGGGGTGCAGCGTCTTCACGCGGCCGTCCATGATCTCGGGGAAACCCGTGTGGGCGGCGACTTCCTTCACCGGCAGGCCGGCCTCGGCGAGCAGCTTCGCGGTGCCACCGGTGGAGATCAGTTCGATGCCGCGTGCACTCAGGGCGCGCGCAAACTCGAGCACGCCGGCCTTGTCCGAAACGGACAGCAGGGCGCGGCGCAGGGGCTTGATCGTCGTCATGATGGGGACGTGCTCCCGCGCGTCAGGCCGACAGGCCGAACTGGCGCAGTTTCTTGCGGAGTGTGCCGCGGTTGATGCCGAGGATGACCGCGGCCTGGCTCTGGTTACCGCTGGCGTAGTCGAGGACGGCGCGGAACAAGGGTTCTTCGATTTCGCGCAGCACCATGTCGTAGAGCTGCGCGGGGCGATGGCCGTTCAGGCTGGCGAAATAATCCGTGAGGGCCTGCTCGGCATGGTCGCGCAGCGGCACCCGCCCGTTCTGCGATACGCCCTGTCCGTTGTGTTTCCTGGTCGCCATGCGCTCGAGGGCTCCCGCTCCCTATTCATCGTCCTCGACCCACGCGTCGAAGCATTCACGTGCCAGCGCGAACTGCGCCGACGAGTCTGCCGCGGCCATCAGCGATGACCTGTATGTCCGCGTCAGTGTGTGATGCTGGCAGTACCAGCCGAGGTGCTTGCGCGCGATCCGTACCCCGGACGCCTCACCGTGGAAGGCGTACAGGGCATCAAGGTGCGTAAGGATGATGTCTCGGATCTGGGGGCGCAAGAGCGGCGGCGGCAGCGCTCCGGTGGCGAGGAAAGCGTTGACATCCCGGAAGATCCATGGGGCGCCATGGGCCGCCCGACCGATCATCACGCCATCGGCGCCGGTATGCGCCAGCACATCCCGGGCCTTTTCCGCCGAGGTGATGTCCCCGTTGGCGACTACCGGGATGTTTGCCTCGGCACAGATGTCGCGGATGGTGTCGTATTCCGCCTCACCCTCGTAGAAGTCCGCGCGTGTCCGTCCGTGCACGGCGATGGCCTGCACGCCCGCGGCCGCGGCCCGTCGCGCGATCGCAACACCATTGACGTGCTGGCGGTCGATACCGGTGCGTATCTTGACGGTGACCGGCACCGGAACGGCCTGCACGACGGCCTCAAGCAGACGGGCGACCAGGTCCTCGTCGCCCAGCAGGGCGGAGCCGCAGAGCCTGCCGTAGACCTTCTTGGCCGGGCAGCCCATGTTGATGTCGATGATCTGCGCGCCGAGGTCGACGTTGGCCCGGGCCGCGTCGGCCAGCTGCTGCGGGTCGTTGCCGGCGAGCTGTACAACGCGCGGTTCCGGTTCGCCTTCGTGGTTCATGCGCTGGCGCGACTTGGTGGATTTCCAGAGGCGCTGGTCCGCGGTGAGCATCTCGGATGCCGCGAGGCCGGCACCGAGCTGGCGGCAGAGGATGCGGAACGGGCGATCCGTGACGCCGGCCATCGGGGCGAGCACCGACGGTGAAGCGATGTCCCAGTGGCCGATGCGGATCATGGGCGTCGTCAGGTTCGCGTGCCGGAGAGCCCCGTCCAGCCATCGCTGCGCGCGAAAGGCTCCAGTGCCACGAAGGGGGCATAGGCCGCGACGACCTCGTCCACCTGTTCGTCGAGGATGCCGGCAAGCACCAGCCGGGCACCCGGCCGCAGCAACTGCTGGAAGCGCGGCGCAAGTCCGCAGAGGATGCCGGAGATGATGTTGGCGAGCAGTACGTTGCTGTCGGCCGGCAGGGAGTCCGGATCGTCGTGCAGGACGACCCGTTCGGCCACGTCGTTCGCCGCGGCGTTGTCCCGTGTGGCGAGGGTTGCCTGCGGGTCGATGTCGTAACAGTCGATGCGCGCCGCGCCCAGGCGTGCTGCCGCCAGCGCCAGCACGCCTGAACCACAGCCGTAATCGACCACGGTGCTGCCCGCCGCCAGGTTGGCGTCGAGCCATTGCAGGCACAGCGCGGTGGACGGATGCGTGCCGGTTCCGAAAGCCAGGCCCGGGTCCAGGCGGACCACCGCGGCCTCGGCATCGTCGGGCGCCGTTTCGTGCCATGGGACGATCCACAGCCGGCGTCCGAAACGCATCGGGTGGAAGTCCTTGAGCCACTCGCGCTCCCAGACCTTGTCCTCGATGCGCTTGATGCGTACGGCGGCGGGCGGAACGTCCAGTAGTGCCGCAAGTCGATCGATGGCCGCACCTTCGTCGGCGTCGCCGTCGAACATGACCTCGATGACGGTCTTGGGCCACAGGCGCATCTCGCCCGGCGCCGGCTCGAGGATGGCGTCGTCGACGGCGTCCGTCAGCGTGACCGACAGCGCGCCGGCGTCGAAGCAGGCCTCTTCGGCGGCCTCGGGGTCACGGCCTTCGAGGTCGACGCAGAGCGAGAGGTAAGGCACGGGCGGCGCTTACTTCAGGCCCAGGCGCCGCTCGAGATAGTGGATGTCCAGGCCGCCCTCGCCGAAGGCCGCGTGGCTGAGGATCTCCTGGTGCAGGGCGCGATTCGTCTTGATGCCTTCTACGACGAGCTCGCTCAGTGCGTTGCGCATGCGCGCGATCGCCGTGGCACGCGTATCACCGTGGGCGATCAGCTTCGCGACCATCGAGTCATAGTTCGGCGGGACGTTGTAGCCCGAGTAGACATGGCTGTCGACGCGGATGCCCGGGCCGCCCGGCGCGTGCCAGGTCTTCACCGGTCCCGGCGACGGCATGAAGGTCTTCGGGTCCTCGGCGTTGATGCGGCATTCGATCGCGTGGCCGCGGATCTGGATATCGCCCTGCGTGAACGGCAGTTGCTCTCCCGCGGCGACCAGCAGCTGCGTTTTCACCAGGTCGATGCCGGTGATGAGTTCCGTCACCGGATGTTCCACCTGGATGCGGGTGTTCATCTCGATGAAGTAGAACTCACCGTTCTCGTACAGGAACTCGAAGGTGCCGGCGCTGCGGTAGCCGACGCTGCGGCAAGCCTCGGCGCAGCGCTCGCCCATGGCCTTGCGCTGCTTCGGCGAGAGGCCGGGGGCCGGGGCTTCCTCGATCACCTTCTGGTGGCGCCGCTGCATGGAGCAGTCGCGCTCGCCGAGGTGGACGACGTTGCCGAAGTTGTCCGCGATCACCTGGAACTCGATGTGCCGCGGTTTCTCGAGGAATTTCTCCATGTACACCTGTGCGTTGCCGAAGGCGGCGAGCGCCTCCTGCTGCGTCACGGTGATCGCATTGAGCAGCGCAGCCTCGGAGTGCACCACGCGCATGCCGCGTCCGCCGCCGCCACCCGAGGCCTTGATGATGACCGGGTAGCCGATCTGCCGCGCGATCCGCAGGTTCTCGTCCGCGTCCTCGCCCAGGGGGCCATCCGAGCCGGGCACGCAGGGCACGCCGGCTTTCTTCATCGCGCGGATGGCCGAGACCTTGTCGCCCATCATGCGGATCGTCTCGGCCTTGGGGCCGATGAAGACGAAACCGCTCTTTTCCACGCGCTCGGCGAAGTCCGCGTTCTCGGACAGGAAGCCGTAGCCCGGATGGATGCCCATGGAGTCGGTGACCTCGGCCGCGCTGATGATCGCGGGCATGTTGAGGTAACTCTTGGGCGACGGGGCGGGGCCGATGCAGACGGTTTCATCCGCCAGCAGCACGTGCTTGAGATTTGCGTCGGCGGTGGAGTGAACCGCGACGGTCTTGATGTCCAGTTCGCGGCAGGCCCGCAGGATGCGCAGGGCGATCTCGCCGCGGTTGGCGATGACGATTTTGTCGAGCATGTGGGGCGTGCCGGGGGCTTACTCGACCACGAACAGCGGCTGGCCGAATTCGACCGGGTCGCCGTTCTGGACCATGATCGCCGTGACGCGGCCGGCGCGGTCGGATTCGATCTGGTTCATCATCTTCATGGCCTCGATGATGCACAGCACCTGGCCGACCTTGACCTCGTCGCCGATCGAGACGAAGGGCTTGGCGGTCGGGGACGCCGCGGCGTAGAAGGTGCCGACCATCGGCGAGGGGACGGCGTTGGCCGAGGGCTTGGCGGGTGCGGCGGCCGGCGCGGCCGCAGGGGCGGCGGCGACCGGGGCCGGCGCGGCCACCGGAGCCGGCGCGGCGATGTACTGCGGGGCGGCCATCATGCTGCTGCCGCGGCTGATACGGACGGCTTCCTCGCCTTCCTTGATCTCGATCTCGGCGATGCCCGATTCCTCGAGCAGTTCGATCAGCTTCTTGATCTTGCGAATGTCCATGCTGGCTCCTTGGGCGATCGCCGCAAATTGCGCGCAATTTACCCGGAAACCGGCTCGATCGCCGCAAAATTTACCCGCAATGTGGCGAGCCGATCCGAGCGCGGAACGTTGTTGGTTTTTTGTGACAGTCGCTCAGGAGGTCTTTTCGGCGTCATCGGCGCCGGTCAGGGCCCGTTTCGTCGCGAGTTCCTTGAGTCCCTCGGCGATGCGGGCCCGCGCTGCCGGCAGGTCGCGTTGCCCGGAGTCCACACCCTGCACTTCGGTCAGGATCAGGTCCAGTTCGTCCTGATGGAGCTCTCCGACCTTGAGCGCCACGATCCGCTGCTGGCTGTCGGCGAAGAGGGTGAAGGGGAAGGCCGGGGTCATGCCGACCGATTTGAGCGCCTCGAGGCCGTCTTCCTCCCCGATGAGCAGCGGGTAGTGGACAGGGTGTTCCTTGAGGTAGGCCAGCACGTCCTCGCGGAAATCGACGGCAATGCCGACGATTTCGAGCTTCATGCCCTTGCCGGCGGCCCGGGCTGCGTTGAGCAGCGGGATTTCGCGGCGGCATGGCGCACACCAGGTCGCCCAGAAATTCACCACCAGCGGCCGTCCTTTCCAGTCCGCCAGGCGCCGCGGCTGGCCGTCGCGGTCGTTCAGCGTGAAGGCCGGCAGGACTTCCGGGACCTTGCGGCCTGCGTCGGCGCTGGGTCCGGTGGGCGGCGCTGGTGCCGGGATGGCGGTCGTCGGCGGGGTCTTGGGCGCTGCGGGCCGTGACAGGTGGCGCTGACTGAAGAACCCGGTGGCCGCGGCGATGGCGACGACGATGGCGACGACCGCACCGGTCGAGCGGCTGCGGCTGGGGATCTGGGGGGCTGGGCTGTCATTCATGGTGTACCGACTCTAGCGCGCTGCGACGGCCGCCGTCGCAGCGCCCGGTGACAGCGCCTTGGCGGCCAGCGGCGCGAAGTCCGCCGCCTTCATGAATCCCACGACGCGGAATCCCGCCCGTTCCTGGCCATCCGGTCCGTAGAAGGCGATCGTCGGTGGGCCGAAGATGCCGAAGCGCTTGAGGAGGGCCTGGTCCCGATCGTCGTTGGCCGTGACGTCGGCCCGCAGCAGCACGGCTTTTTCCAGCGCCGCCCGTACATGGGCCTCCGGGAAGGTGAACTTCTCCATTTCCTTGCAGGACACGCACCAGTCGGCATAGAAATCGAGCAGCACGGGGCGGCCGGCCAGACGCGCCGTCTCGACTTCACGGTCCAGGTCATCCACCGATTTCACGGCGACGAAGGGTAGTGCGGGCCCGGAAGATTCGCCCGCCGACCAGGGAGCCAGCGGGTCCGTCGCGCCGCGCAGTGCGCCGAAGCCGACGAGGATCGCCCAGCCGAGGGCGGCCAGAGCGCAGGTCCTTGCAGCCAGGCGGGCAACCGGGCTGCGGGTGGTGGCGCGCCAGAGCACCACGGCGAGGGACGCCGGCGGTACGAGCCACGCACCCATTGCCAGATTCGGCGGCAGGATTCGCGCCAGCATCCAGGCTGCGACCGCCAGCATCAGCGCGCCGAATACCTGCTTCACCGTATCCATCCAGGCGCCTGCGCGCGGCAACAGTTGTCCGGCGGAGGCGCCGACCACAAGCAGGGGTACGCCCATGCCGATGGCCATGGCGAACAAGGCCAGTCCGCCGCGCAGCATCTCGCCGCTCTGGCCGATCACCGAGAGTGCCGCCACCAGCGCCGGGCCCACGCAGGTCGTCACGATCAGCGCGGATAGCGCGCCCATTACCGCGACGCCTGCGTAGCTGCCGGCTTTCTGGCGGTTCGACAGGTCCGCCAGCCGCGTCTGGATGACGGCCGGCATCTGTACCGTGAAGAAGCCGAACATCGACAGCGACATCACCACGAAAAGCAGCGCGAAGAGCGTGATGATCCAAGGTTGCTGGAACAGGGTCTGCGCCTGCTGGCCCGCTGCCGCGAAAGCGACGCCGGCGGCGGTGTAGGTGAGCGCCATGCCCAGCACGTAGGCCAGCGACAGCAGGAATCCCTTCGTGCGCGTCAGCGATGCACCGTGACCCGCGATGATCCCCGCCACGATCGGCACCATGGGCAGCACGCAGGGGGTGAAGGCGAGCAGCAGGCCGGCGAGGAAGAAGGCTGCCAGCATCAGTCCCGGGTTGCCCGAGCGGATGAGGTCGGCGAGGCGGTCCTGCTCGGACAGCGGCGCATCGGCGTCCGCGAGCCGCCCGGCGCTCACGCTGCCGTCGGCAGGCGGCAGCGGTATCTCGAAGACGCGCGTCTGGGGCGGGTAGCAAAGTCCGGCGTCCGCGCAGCCCTGCCAGGTCAGCTTGACGGGCACGGTCATCGCCTCGCGACCCGCGCGCATCACCGGCAGGCGTGCGACGAAGTCGTGGTGGTAGACCTGCTGCGTGCCGAAGTAATCGTCCGTTTTGGTCTCGCCCTCGGGGAGGCCCGCTTGCCCCAATGCGATCACGTCCGGGGCGGGGGTGCCGAACTTCAGCTTGTTGCGGTAGAGGTAGTAGCCCTTGGCGATGCCGTAGGTCACCTCGATCCGGTCCGGCGCCGTCGCGCGGGCATCCACCCGGAAAGCCTGTTCGGGGGGCAGGAAGTCCTCCGCCCCGCCACTCCGGCCGATGGACGTCAGCGCCTCGATGTCGGCGGCGGAGGTCTGAATGGCGCTTCCCATGCCTGCCGTCCAGGCCAGTAGCGCGGCCAGTACGCGGGCCGGGGCAGTCCGGCGGCGGTGCGGCGCGGGCTTGGCGGGGACGTTCGGGCGCATGCGAAGGCTCTCCGGCGGGTGGCGGTTCCTAGCGTACCTAAAGGCCATCCCTTGAAATGCAAAGTTCCGTCGCTATGATAAGCGCCCGGTTAGCAGCCGGGCGCCGAGAGTGCTAACAGCCCTCGGGCCGGCTGCCCGAAACAGCGGTTTTTCTTTCCAATCAACACCATAAGGAGTGGCAGGCATGAAGATTCGTCCTCTGCATGACCGCGTCATCGTCAAGCGCCTCGAGGAAGAGCGTACTTCCGCCGGCGGCATCATCATCCCCGACAGCGCCACCGAGAAGCCGGTCCAGGGCAAGGTCGTTGCCGTGGGCAAGGGCAAGATCCTCGAGAGCGGCGAAGTCCGCCCGCTCGACCTGAAGGTCGGCGACAAGGTCCTGTTCGGCAAGTACGGCGGAACGGAAGTGAAGGTCGACGGCGAAGATCTGCTGGTCATGCGTGAAGAAGACGTCATGGCCGTCATCGAGGGCAAGTAATCATGGCTGCTAAAGAAGTCCTGTTCGGCAACGACGCGCGCGTGAAGATGTTCCGCGGCGTCAACATCCTGGCCAACGCCGTCAAGGCGACGCTGGGCCCCAAGGGCCGCAACGCCGTGCTCGAGAAGAGCTTCGGCGCCCCGACGATCACCAAGGACGGCGTGTCCGTTGCCAAGGAGATCGAGCTCAAGGACAAGTTCGAGAACATGGGCGCGCAGCTCGTGAAGGAAGTTGCCTCGAACGTGTCGGACGAGGCCGGTGACGGCACCACGACCGCCACGGTGCTCGCCCAGGCGATCATCCGCGAAGGCCTGAAGGCCGT
>JBDLPS010000038.1:0-7795 GCA_039800965.1 Pseudomonadota bacterium
AAGGACCGCGCGCCCACGCGCAGTGCTTCAGGCGGCAGGTCTTCGACATGGCATTCGGCGACATGGCGCGCAAGCGCGAGCGATGCCCCCGATGCAGCGTCGACCGGGCGACGGGGATCCGCGTCCTGACTGGCTTCGGCGGCAGCAGCTCCCGCCGGGGCCAGGGCAACCGGCGCCAGCAAGGCCGCACCGAGTACGGCACGACGGTCCAGTCGGGCCGGCTTGTCCGTCATGCTCAGCGTCCGTCGAAGTGCTTGGTCTTCACCTTCCAGCCCGGCCTCGTGCAGAGCACGCAGTCGGCGCCCTTGAACCAGGTCGCGGCCCGCTTGTCGCCCTTCAGCTGCCAGCTGAACCAGGCCGACGCGACGCGCGCGTAGCTTCCGCCATATTCGTCGAACAGGTACGTGCCGCTGTGGCCCACCCCGTTTTCAGCGAAGAACACCGGCACATGTTCGATGAGACGGAAATCGTCCTGTGCGTTCAGATAGGCGATGTCGATCGGGCCACCGTTGATGTAGGCGATCGGACCCTTGAGCTGCTTCAGCGCATCCTTGCCGATGACGAGGTCCGAGCCGGGCGCAGCCGTTGGCGGCAACTCCAGCAGCACGCCGCTATTGAAGGCGATCGCCGTCTTCACGCGGGGATCGGTCGCAGCGGCAATGGCCTGCAGTCCGCCGCAGCTCGTGCCCATCACGCCGACCTTCGAGGTGTCGATACGGCCGTGGAAGGGGCTCTTCGGATCGCTGTTCACTTTGGTCGCCCAGTCGATGCCAGCCAGCACGTCCGAGGCGCGCGTCTTGCCACCATCCGGCCCCTGTGCGCGTGCGGCAACCGGGGCCGTACTGCCCGGCGGGCGCAGCGCACGTTCGGCAAGCGGCCAGCCCGCCGACACGATGAAGAAGCCCTGCGATGCGATCTCGCGCAGGAACTGCGCATAGTCCAGGCCATTGTCCCGACAGCCGCCATTGCCCCAGAGCAGCAGAGGCAGCGGACGTCCGGCGAGCTTCACCGGATGATAGAGCACATGGTTGCGCAGGTCCGCGACCGATTCGGCGACGGCGGGCGTCTTGCCGGATCCACCCGGCGATCCGATCAGGCCAACGGGCTTCATCCCGGTGGCGGCCTGCGCCAGCGTCGTGCCGGCGATGAGGCCAGCGATCGTGAGGGCGATCTGTTTCAACATCGAACGTTCTCCCCGGAAAAGAAAAGGCCCCTTGATCACGGTGGACCAAGGGGCCTTGTGCGGTCAGGCAGTGCGACCTGCGTCGATCAGAAGCGGTAGCCGAACTTCACGCCAACCGTCCGCGGTGCGCCCAGCAGGTACTGGCCCAGTGCATCCGAGCCACCGTTGGCGCGCGAGATGTACGTCTTGTTGGTCAGGTTGCGGGCATAAGCCTCGAGGCGCCAGCCCTTGTCCGCCTCGTAGGTCAGGAAGCCGTCGGCCAGCGTCTTGTGCGGGGTGAGGTTGTAGGCGTAGTGGTAGAACGACGTGTAGAACTCGTCCATGTGCGACACGCGGATCGACGGCACCAGCTTGCCGCTGCCGATGTTGAAACCCTGATAGGCAAAGCCCAGGTTCCAGGTGGTCTTCGGCAGGAAGTCCAGGCCTTCGCCCTGCAGGTTGAACACCGTGGCAGCTGTCGGATTCACGCCATCGGCGATGCCCTTGGGCAGCACGACGTTCAGGCTACCGTAGGT
Source organism: Pseudomonadota bacterium (assembly GCA_039800965.1). GTDB lineage: Bacteria > Pseudomonadota > Gammaproteobacteria > Steroidobacterales > Steroidobacteraceae > ZC4RG30. The sequence continues at coordinate 1,699 of JBDLPS010000038.1, forward strand.
ACCGCTCGCCGCCGCATAAGCGAAGTCCCAGCGCAGATCACCCACGAGGCCACTGAGCGAGAGCTCGAGGCCCTTGATCGTGGTGCCATCGACGTTGTTCGTCTGGGCAGCCGCCGGATTGTTCGGATCCGGCGAGTAGGTGCGCTGGAAGTTGTCGTACTTCATGTAGTACATCGAGACCGACGCGGTGAGATGCTTGTCGAAGGCATCACCCTTCCAGCCCACCTCGTAGTTCGTGACCTTTTCCGAGTCGTAGGTATCCGCCATCGGCGTCGTGCCGCCGGGCTTGTAGCCACGGCTGGCCGTGACGTACACGAGATGGTTGTCGATCGGCTTCCAGTTCAGCAGCACGCGGCCGGTAGTCGCCGTGAAATCCAGCAGGCCGGCCGGCTGGGCAGTGCCCGAAGGTGCGTTGTAGAAGGAGTACTGACCCGCCGGGAAAGTCGCGCCGGTCGCCAGGTAGGAGCTCTTGGAGAAGCCGACCGTGTCGCTGTTGCGGCGCAGGCCGAACTTCACCTGGACGGTCGGCGACAGGTTGTAGCCGATCTCGCCGAACAGCGCACCGTTCTTGCGGACGTTGTCGAGGTAGTAGTACATGCGCGTGTTCAGGCTCGGGTTGTTCACCTTGTTGGGGAACTGGGCGTTGTTGTAGCGCAGGAAGTTCAGGTAGTTGTTCTGCTCGTAGTCCAGCTTGCTGGCGCCGAGGGTCCACTCGAGCGGGCCGGTGCCCGTCGACACGACGTTCAGTTCCGCCGACCAGTAGTGGTCGTTGATGGTGTAGTCGGCACCGTTCTGCACGGTCGTCGGCGTCACCAGGGTGTTGCGGTCGGTGTCCTGCAGGTAGTGCTGGTGGCTGCCCAGGTAGGACACCGTGGCCAGCAGCTTGAACGCGTCTTCCGCCTGCCAGTCCATCTTGCCGGTCGTACGCTGGTAGCGGACGACGCGGTGGCCATCCAGGTCGTAGCTCAGGTCGCGAAAGCCGGTGGTGGGCAGCGTGTTCGAACCCTTCACCGGGAAGTACTTGTAGGGCACGCCATCGGTGAGGACATCGCTGACTTCCTCGATGAGGCGCAGTTCAAGCTTGTCCGTCGGCCGGTAGAGCAGCTGCGCGCGACCCAGCGAGCGGCTCAGGTTGCCCGGCTGGTCCTTGATGGTGTTCGGATCGGCCGATGCGACCGCGCCGTGGTTGCGGTAAAAGCTGCCGCGGCTCTCGAGGTCGCCCGAAAAGCGGAACGCCAGGGTGTCGGAGAGCGTCACCGTCGCGCCCGCACCGGCGCGCTGCTCGTTGTAGTTGCCCGCTTCGAGGTTCACGAAGCCGTCGGTCTTGCCCAGCACGGGCTTCTTCGAATTGATGAAGATCGCGCCGCCGGCGGCATTCTGGCCGGAATAGGTGCCCTGCGGGCCACGCAGCACTTCGACGCCATCCAGGTCGAACAGCGCGTCACCGAACACGAACTCACGCGCCACGTAGGCACCATCCAGGTGCACGGCCACGCCAACCGTCTGGTTCGGCGCGGATTCCGAGACACCGACGCCGCGGATGTTCACGTACTTGCTGTTGCCGTTGTCCGTGAAGGTCAGCGACGGCACGTTGTACTGCAGTTCCTCGAAACTCTTGACGCCGCGGGCATCGAGCGCCTGGCCGCTGAGCGCAACCGCCGAGATCGGGATCTCCTGCACGCTGACCGCACGGTGCTCGGCGGTGACGATGACTTCCTCGAGGGTGTCGGCAGCTGGCGTGGCCGCCTGTGCCTGCATGGCGTAGCCAGCCGACGCCACGGAGAGCACGAGGCCCAGGGCCGTCTGCGTATGGAAGGTGTTCGGAAGCTTGATCTTCATGCCGTCTCCCCGGCGGTGCGCACGGTTTGCAAATGGAAGCACCCGGTCAAACCCGGGTTTTATGGATTGGGGAGGATGCCTGTGGCGGCAGCGGCCTGCAAGCGCTTTCATCGCCGCCTCACTTCCCGATGCAGAAGGTCCCGAAGATCCTGCCGAGCAACTCGTCGCTGCTGACCGCGCCGGTGATCTGGCCCAGGGCGTCCTGGGCAAGACGCAACTCTTCGGCCACCAATTCGGCCTGTCGTCCCTCGAGCAATACGGCGGCCCTGTCGAACGCCGCCCGGGCGAGGGCGAGGGCCTCGACGTGACGGGCCCGTGCCGATACGGCACCGGCCTCTCCGCCGAGATAGCCCATGGCGGACTTCAAGTGGGCCCGCAGGCCATCAAGGCCATCGCCCGTGGCAGCGCTGATCCGGAAGGTGTCGGCGGCTTCTCCCCGTCCAGCGTCAGGGCCTGCCAGGTCGCACTTGTTGAAGACGCAGGTCACCGGGACGTCGCCAGGCAACTGCGGTCGTTCGGCATCCAGCGTCGCACCCCGGGGATCGGCAACTGCGTCCACCACGAACAGCACGCGGTCCGCGCGGGCAATCTCCGCGCGCGCGCGGCGCATGCCTTCCTGTTCTATCTCGTCCCCGGTGCCGGCGTGCAGGCCGGCGGTATCGACCACGTGCAGCGGCATTCCATCGAGGTCGATGCGCTCGCGCAGCAGGTCGCGTGTCGTGCCGGCGACAGGCGACACGATCGCCGCGTCGTAGCCGGCAAGGCGGTTCAGCAACGTGGACTTGCCGGCATTGGGCCGGCCGGCCAGTACCACATGCATGCCCCGGGACAGCAGGTGACCCTGCCGCGCGGCAGATTCCGCGGCGGCGAGCCGGGAGCGGGCCTCGTCCAGATGCACGGACACGGCGTCGCCCGAGAGGAAGTCGATATCCTCGTCGGTGAAATCGATGGCCGCCTCGACGTGGACGCGCAACGTGGTCAGCGCTTCGACGGCAGCATGCACCAGCATCGAGAACTCGCCTTGCAACGAACGCAGCGCAGCGCGGGCCGCCTGTCTGGAGCCGGCATCGATGAGATCCGCCACGGCTTCGGCCTGCGCGAGGTCGAGCCTGTCGTTCAGATAGGCGCGTTCGGTGAATTCGCCGGGACGCGCGCGACGCGCGCCGGCCTGCACGCAACACTCGACGAGCGCCTCGAGGACGACCGGGCTGCCGTGTGCCTGCAACTCCACCACGTCCTCGCCGGTGAAGGATCCGGGCGCCGGGAAGTGCAGGAGCAGACCCTCGTCGATCAGGCTGCCATCGGCATCGCGGAATGCGCGTCGCGCGGCCTGGCGCGGTACCACTGGAAGACTGCCGGCAAGCCGCGTCGCCACCGACGAGGCCATCGGGCCGGACAGCCTGACCATGCCGACGCCACCGCGACCGGCCGGGGTCGCGATGGCGACGATGGTGTCGCCGGGAATCAGGCTGCGCCGATGCGGCGGTTGATGTTCCACTGCTGCAGGATGCCCAGGATCGTGTTCGTGACCCAGTAGAGGACCAGTCCCGACGGGAAGAACGCGAAGGTGGCCGACATCACCAGCGGCAGGATCATCATCACCTTGGCCTGCATGTCGTCAGCCGGCTTCGGGTTGATCTTGTACTGGATGAACATGGCAATGGCCATGACCGCGGGAAGGATGAAGAACGGGTCGCGCGACGAAAGGTCCTGGATCCAGCCCATGAAGGGCGCCTGGCGCATCTCGACGCTCTCGAGCAACACCCAGTAGAACGCCAGGAAGACCGGCAGCTGGATCAGCATCGGCAGGCAGCCCGCCGCCGGATTGATCTTCTCGCGCTTGTACAGGTCCATCATCGCGCGACCGAGCTTCTCGCGGTCGTCCTTGTAGGTCTCCTGCAGGTTCTTGATGCGCGGCCCGAGGGTGCGCATCTTCGCCATCGACTTGCCGCTGGCTTCAGACAGCGGATAGAAGAGGAGCTTGAGCAGGAAAGTGGTGAACACGATCGTCCAACCCCAGTTGCCGAAGAACTGGTGGACGTTCTTGAGCACGTAGAAGAGAGGACGGGAAATCAGCGTCAGCACGCCATAGTCCGCGACGCGCGTCAGTTCAGGATGGATCGGCTCGAGCTGCGACTGCAGCTTGGGGCCCACGAACAGCGTCTCCTTGAAATGACCCGTGGCCCCCGGCTGCACGGTCTGCGTCGGGCCCATCACGGTGGCAAGGTATTCGTGGCCGCGCGCCTTGAGCGTGTAGTGATAGCCGGTATCGGCCGCCGGAACCATGGCGCTGACGAAATGGTGCTGCAGGCCGGCGAACCAGCCATGCGTCACGTCGAGGGCGACATTCTGGTCGTCGGTCTTCTCGATCTTGAGCTTGCGGTACTTCGTGCCATCCCAGAGCGCAGGACCGGTGAACGAGTAGCTGTCCACGTTGAAATAGGAACGCTCGACCGGCGGCATGTCGTGCTTGATCTGCACGTAGGACGCAGCGGACCAGGCCGCGCTGCCCGCGTTCTGCACGCCGTATTCCAGGTCGATGCGGTAGGAACCCCTTCGCAGCACGAAGGTCTTGTTCACCGTGACGCCATCCGCCGATGTCCAGGTCAGCGGGACCTTCAGGGTATCCGTGCCGTCGAGCATGACGTAGTTGTCGAAATTCGCCTGGTAGAGCGCGCGATGCGTCGGACGGGCACCTGCGGCGGCGTCCCCGGCGAGGCCGGACTGCATCACGTAAAGCGCATCGGGGCCTTCGCTGCGCAGCACGCGCACCGGTACGCCAGGTTCGTTCTTGACCTTCGGGTACTTCAGGATGTCGGCGCGGTTGAGTTCGCCGCCCCGGAGGTTTATCGAGAGTTCCAGCACGTCGGTCCGCACGGTGACGTTGCGCCCGGCCGGTTCGGCTTCGGGCGTCGAAGCGCCGGCCAACGCGGCATCGGGCGATGCGGCCGTCGTCGCGGCGGCACCCTCAACACCTGCCTGCGGCGCAGCTGCGTCGAGCGCCGGCGCCTTGGCGGAGGAAACCACCGCTTCGGGCTTCGCGCCGTAGTCCTTCATCCAGGTTTCGTAGTTCACGAACAGGATCAGGCCGAGGGCGACCCACAGGAACAGTCTGGGATTGTTCATTTGATGTCTGCTTTACCGACAGTAGGCACCGGATCGTATCCGCCGGTGTTGAAAGGGTGACAACGGCACAGCCGCTTCACGGTGAGCACCGACCCGCGCAGGACGCCGTGCTCTCCGCAAGCCTCATAGGCGTACTGCGAGCAGCTGGGATGGAAGCGGCAGCGCGTACCCAGCCAAGGGCTTACCAGCAACTGGTAGAGGCGGATCAATCCGCGGACGAGGCGACGCATTGTGTGGCGACTTTCATCCAGAGGTCCGCGAGGGCTTCGCGCAGGCGCGCATTATGCGCGGAGCGGGCCAGCGCGCGCGCGCCCACGACGAGATCGACCGGGGGAAGCAGGTGCTGGTGCTGGCGGAAGGATTCGCGGACGGTGCGCTTGACCCGGTTTCGCGCCACCGCGTTGCCAACCATCTTGGCCCCGACGGACAGCCCGAGCCGCGGGTGGTCCTGTCCACCCGGCGCGAAATTCACGGAGAAAAAACCATCCGACACGCGTCGACGGTGGGCGTAGACGCGTTCGTAGTCCTTGGGCGAGAGTAGCCTTTGGCGGGGCGCGAAGCCGTGGAAACGGCCGTCGCCGGGCAGCATGAGCGCGGGGCGCCCAGGCAGCAGGATCAGGGGATCAGGCGCTTGCGGCCCTTGGCGCGGCGACGGGCCAGAACCTTGCGGCCATCGGCAGTCGCCATGCGGGCGCGGAAGCCGTGCGTGCGGACACGCTTGATCTTGCTCGGCTGATAAGTGCGTTTCGTGGCCATCGTGGTGGTTCGCGGTGGTCTGATTTCAGGAGGCCGGGCAGGGTACGCAGGGGCGCAACGGGTGTCAAGGCGGAAGGGCTATGGCAAGGAGGGTCCGCGGCGGTAGACTGCGCTTCCTTTTGCTCCCGCAAAGACGCAGCGCGTTGTCCACGGCACCATGTCGGCACCGGTCTCCTCCTTGACTGTTCTTTGGGCGCAGGTTTCGTCCGCCCTCGAGCATGAGCTGCCGGAATCCCAGTTCAATACCTGGGTCAGACCCCTCCAGGCCGCGGATTCGGAAGGCTGCTTGCGGCTATTGGCGCCGAATCGCTTCGTTGTGGATTGGATAAACACCAATCTTGCGTCGAAAATCGGGGAACTCCTCGCGGAAGCCGCG
>JBDLPS010000039.1:0-9749 GCA_039800965.1 Pseudomonadota bacterium
GCCCTGAAGCTCGCGCGCGAAGTACCGGCCGGCAGCGTGATTCTCGCGGTCGCCACGGACACCGGCGAACGCTATCTGTCGACGGCCCTGTTCGAGGGCATTGCCGACGGTTCAGACCCAGAGCCTTGAGACCACAGATTGTCGATGCGCGAGAGACTCCCATGAGCCCGGCCAGCACCGCGGCACTGCCGAACCCGTTCGCCCTGTGGCGGGGCGGTTCGCTGCCCGATGCCGTCGTGGCTTACGAAAGCTGGGGCCGGCTCAACGCCGACCGCAGCAACGCGATCCTGCTGTTCACCGGTCTCTCGCCGAGCGCGCATGCCGCGTCGACGGCAGAGAACCCCGACCCGGGCTGGTGGGAAAAAATGATCGGGCCGGGACGGGCGATCGACACGGACCACTGGTTCGTGATGTGCGTCAACTCCCTCGGCAGCTGCTTCGGCTCCACCGGCCCGGCGTCGATCAATCCCGAAACCGGGAAGGCCTGGCGCCTGGAGTTCCCTGAAATCGCCGTGGAAGACATCGCCCGCGCCGGCTGGGAGGCCGCCAGGTCGCTGGGCATCGAGAAGCTCGACACGGTGATGGGTCCTTCCCTGGGCGGAATGGTGGTCTGTGCCTTCGCGGCCTGCATGCCCGGCAAGGCTCGGCGCTTCGTGAGCATTTCGGGTTCGTCGGCAGCGTCGCCGTTCGCCATCGCACTGCGCTCGGTGCAGCGCGAAGCCGTCATGACCGACCCCGACTGGCGCCATGGACAGTACCCCAGCACGCTGCAGGGACCGCGTGCCGGCATGCGCATCGCGCGCAAGCTCGGCACCATCACCTACCGTTCGGCCGAGGAGTGGCGCAGCCGCTTCGCCCGTTCCGGCCTCACCGAGCAGGGCATCCGCGCCGTGCAGAACGCGAAGGGCCGCGTTCCGGACAGTTTCTCGCCACGGTTCGCGGTCGAGGGTTACCTGGAGGCGCAGGCCGAGCGCTTCGTTCGCATCTTCGACCCCAACTGTTACCTCTACCTCTCGCGCGCCATGGACTGCTTCGACGTCGCGGACCATGGAGAGCCCCCCGAAGTGTTCGCGCGCGCCGGATATGACTCTGCGCTGGTGATGGGCGTGGAATCGGATTTCCTGTTCGCCATCGACGAGCAGGCCGCAATTGCCGAGGCGCTGTCGCGCGGCGGGATCAAGACGGAATTCGTGCGGTTGCCGTGCGTGGAGGGCCACGATGCCTTCCTCGTCGATCTGCCGCGCTTCGATGCGGCGATCCGCCGCTTCCTGCAAGGCTGAAGGACCGCCGCGGCACAAAGCCGCGGATGTCGCCGGTTTCGCGCCAGCCTCGTCGGCCTGCGCCATCAAAGGGCGGAGACTCGGCGCCCATGGCACCTTCAGGACTCCCGGCGCTGCTCGCAGGCCTGCTGATTCCCTTGTCGGCACAGGGATCGCCGCCCCGGTTGCGCGTGGCTACCTGGAACATGGAGTGGCTCGTTTCGCCAGCCACGACGCGGACATCACGGCTCGCATGCCTCGCCGGACACCGTCGTACGGCACTGCCCTGCGACGTCGCGCTGGGCGCTGCACGTACCGGGGCGGACTTCGCGCGCCTGCGCCACTACGCCGACCTCGCCGATGCCGACGTCATCGCGTTCCAGGAAGTGGAGGACGTCGACACCGCCGCGCGAGTATTCGCCCACCATTCGTTCTGCATGGGCGCGGGCCGGCGGACCCAGAACCTGGGCTTCGCGATCAGGCGGGGGCTGCGCTTCGCCTGCCAGCCGGATATCGACGCCCTGGCCCCCGCCGGGCACGGGAGGCCCGGCGCGGCCGTACTCATCGACCCCGGCGGGCCTCGAGAAATCCACCTGCTGACGGTGCATCTGAAATCGGGATGCGCGGATGGACCTCTGGATTCCCGCCGCGAGGCCTGCGACTTGCTGGCCGCGCAATTGCCACTGGTAGGAGACTGGATGCAGGCGCAGGACAAGGCCGGCCGCCGGCATGCGGTACTCGGGGATTTCAACCGCGGCTGGGACGCCGCGGTCGCGCCGGGCGCACTGCAGGCGGGGGGAGCGCGCGGACGATTCGGGGACGCATCGCGGGATGCGGGTTTCAGCAGCTGCTTCGCGGGACAGGTCTTTACCCGCTACATCGACCATCTGCTGGTCGGCCTCACGGGCTCCCTGAGGGTCGTTCCCGGCAGTTTCTTCCGCATCCGGTACACACCGGAAGACGTGCGGCATTACCAGCTTTCGGACCACTGCCCCACCGGAACCGTCCTGCAATTCGCGTCCAACACGAACGGAACGCCACAACACCGCATCGGGCAGCTAGCATAGGCGGACAAGCGGAGCCCCGAAACGATGACGCCCAGGTACATCGACATCATCGTCGTGGACGACCACCAACTGGTGCGCGCCGGACTGCGGCAGACACTGGGCAACGAACCGGACCTGAAGATCCGGCTCGAGTGTCAGGCGGGACACGAAGCCCTCTCCGGGTTGCGAAAACACCCCTGCGATGTGCTGTTGCTCGACCTGTCGCTGCCCGACATGTCGGGCCTCGAAGTCCTTGCGCAGGTGCGTCAGAAGCATCCCAGCGTGGCGGTGCTGGTGATCTCAGGATTCCCGGAAACGCAATTCGGCATCAACGTGCTGCGCGCGGGCGCCAGCGGCTATGTCTCGAAGACGGTGGATGCACCGGAGCTCTTGCGGGCGGTACGAACCGTGGCGCGCGGCAAAAGGTATGTCGGCCCGGATCTGGCCGACCTGCTGGTCAGCGGCCTCGACGGCAATGGACCTCGCCACGCAGCGCTTTCAGAGCGGGAATTCCAGATCTTCTGCCGCCTGGCCAAGGGCGATGCACCGGGTGAAATCGCCCGCCAACTGCACCTCAGCGTGAAGACCGTCAGCACTTACCGGACGCGCGTGCTCGAGAAAATGGGGTTCAGCACGAACGCCGAACTGACTACGTACGCGCTGAAGAACGAACTGCTCTCCGCCTAGGCAACCGCCGTCGGAAGCATGACGGCGACGCGCGCCGCCACGGCACCGGATGCCGCTTCCATGCGCCCACCGGCGTGGTCGAGCCAGCACCGCAGGGGCAGCATCTCCGGCTCGACGGACCCATCAACGACACCGCCTTCATGATCCACCACGAGGGCCACCCCGCCCGGCACCGCCTCAAGCACGAGCCGCATGGATCGGACCGAAGTGCCCAGCAGGCTGCGCAGGATGGCCTCACCCAGGCGGTACAGCAGGATGGCCTGACCCGGCGCCAAGGAGGGCAGGCGCGGATCCACGTCAGCACCGAAGGGAACCGCGCCAGCACGGCAGCCGGCCTCGAACCGCGTGGACAGGGCGATGCCGACGCCGAAGTGATCGAGCAAGGAAGGTCGCAAACTTTCCACAAGCTCCTGCTTGACCCGCATCGCCGCATCCAGCTGCGCGGACAGCGCGGCCATCATCTCGGCGGGGATGGAATGCTCGCGCCCCAGCGCGTCAAGGGACAGGCGGACGGCCGTCAAGGAACCCCCAAGATCGCCGTGCAGGCGACGAGCGATGTCGGTGCGCAGCCGTTCGAAATCCGACTGCACGCGCGCCAGCACGCCACGCAGATCCGCCACTCCATTCGCATCCATCAGACAACCCCTCTACAACTGCGCGTGGAGCAACCGGGCCAGGCGGTCGAGCACACGATCGAGAAACGGGCGGTCACGCCAGTCCTGCCAGGTGATGCGACGGCTGCGGCCCAGGTCCGCCTCGAATTGCCGGCACTCGGCGTCGGCAAGCCGGTCGCTGAATACATTGAGGTTTGCCTCATCGTTCAGCCAGAAGGAACGGCTGTCGAGGTTCGCCGACCCTATGGTGGTCCAGTGACCATCGATGACAACCAGCTTGGCGTGCATCATCGTCGGTGAGTACTCATGCAAAGCGATACCGGCGCGCAGGAGGCGCGGCCAGCACGCCCTCGACGCACGACGCGCCAAGGGAACGTCCGCGTGGCCACCGGGCACCAGCACACGCACGACCACACCCCTGCGCGCAGCGGCGACCAGCGCGTTCACCGTGAGGCGGTCCGGCACGAAATAGGAACTGGCGATGTCGATGGAACGCCTTGCTGCCGACAGCGCCAGCATGAACATCAATTGCATGCTGTCGGCTCCGCCTGCAGGCGAACTTCCGAACATCTGGGCATCCATGTCACCGGCCGCCTCCAGGAGCGGAAAGTATTCCGGCCCGTGCAGGACGGTGCCGGTGGCCTTGATCCAGTTATCGAGAAAGACCGCCTGCATCTGCGCGACGACCGGGCCTTTCACGCGATAATGGGTGTCGCGCCAATGCCCGGGATCCTGCGCATCGCCCTCCCACTGCGCCGCGATGCCGACGCCTCCGGTAAACCCGATGTTTCCGTCGACGATGAGCAATTTGCGGTGCGTGCGGTTGTTGATCCGCCCGATGTGCCACCAGGAGAGTTCGCGGTAGACCTCGACCTCTACACCTGCCTCGCGGAGCTGCGTCAGGAGTCGTGGCGCGCGGCCCCGCGTACCGATCCAGTCGAATACCACGTGGACCCTGACACCTCTTCCGGCTGCTGCGGCCAGCGCGGCCGTGAACCGCTCCGCCACCGGGCCGCTCCAGTAAATGAAGGTCTCAAGACAGACGGAAGCACGTGCCGATTCGATGGCCCCGAGCATTGCCGGGAAGATGCGATCGCCATTGACGAGCGGCAGGATCTCGTTGCCAGGCAGGATCGCCGGTCCCAGCAGGACGCCCATGACCCGGCGGAAATCAGCCTCGTGGAGCGCATAGAGATGGCGTGGTCGGCGCCTGAGCCGCCGACCTGCGGCCGCAACGAGATTCATCCCGGACACGCTGGCGAAGGCGGCCAGCAATGCCGTGACGAGGATGACGGTGGTGGTACCCACTATCCGGACGAGTCTGGGCGTCGCCGACAATGACTGTCAATTGAGTCGCCGGCACGCCGATAATGGCCGGGCCATGAATGATGAAACCCGCACCGTACCCCCAGCGCTGCAGCAATGCGCGCGCGCGGTCTGCATGGTCCGCCCGGCTGCGTTCGGCTTCAATCCCGAAACGGCGGCAAGCAACCGGTTCCAGTCCGGGGACGGAGCCGACGGGACCGTCGATGCCCGGGCGGCGCTGGCGGAATTCGATGGCATGGGGGCCGCACTTCGGGAAGCAGGGATCCGCACGCTCTTCGTCGACGACCGCCCCTTCCCGCCGAAACCGGATGCCGTCTTTCCCAACAACTGGGTGAGCTTCCACGCCGACGGGACCGTGGTGCTGTATCCCATGCACTCGCCCAACCGGCGGCGCGAACGGCACAACGATCTGGTCGAGGCAGCAGCCCGGCAACTGGGATTCCAGGAAACCCGCCGCATCGACCTGACGCACCACGAATCCGAAGGTCGCTTCCTGGAAGGGACCGGAAGCCTCGTGCTGGACCACGGCGAACGCGTTGCATATGCCTGCCGGTCGCCAAGGACCGATGAAGCCCTCGTCGTCGACTGGTGCCGGAAGATGGACTACGAGCCGATCGTGTTCGACGCCAGGACGCCAGACGGCACGCCCGTCTACCACACGAACGTGCTGCTTTGGATAGGCGACGCAATGCTCGGCGTCGGCGCTGACTGGATCGCGGAGACGGACCGCGCACGCGTGCTGTCGCGACTGGACGCCTCAGGCCGCGATGTGATCGAACTGGATTCCCGGGCCTTGATGGGTTTCGCCGGCAACATGCTGGAAGTCTGCTGTGCGGACGGCGATGCCGGTCGGGCGCTGGTGGTATCCGCGACATCACACGCGGTGCTCGATGAGCGCGCGCGCGCGCGCATGGCAGCGGCCACGGACCGCATCGTGGTCATCGACATACCAACCATCGAGCGTCGCGGCGGCGGCAGCGTACGCTGCATGCTTGCGGAGGTGCCCTTGTGACGGCGGCGGATCCGCTTGCCCAACGTCTTTTCAGGGCACTGGCGGGTGCTGCATCGAGGGACGCGCCACGCCGCTGGCTCTCTGGCACCGCGCTTGCGCACACACTCGGTGTAAGCCGCAGCGCGGTGTGGAAGGCTGCCGGGGCGCTTCGGGCGCAAGGCCTGGCGCTGGAAGCCTTGCCCAGACAGGGCTACCGGTTACGTCAACCTGTCGTGGCGCTGGACGCAGGCCTCATCCGCGAGGCACTGCAAGGCAGCGCATGCGGGACGCTCCGACGGGGCGACTGCTTGTGGATGACGGGTTCTACCAACGCCGACCTCCTGTCGGTGGATTCCCCGCCTCCAGGCGAATTCGATTTTCGTGCGGCCGAGATACAGAGCGATGGACGCGGGCGGCGCGGGCGGCGCTGGCTGGCGCCGCCCGGGGGCGGCCTGTGCCTGTCCTGGTCGCGCTCCTTCGACGCCCTGCCACCCCAGGCTGGCGCGTTGAGCCTGGCCGTGGGCGTGACGGCACTGCGTGCGCTGCGGCGTTTCGGCATCGGTGGGGTCGGGCTCAAATGGCCCAACGATCTCGTCACCCCGGAAGGCAAGCTAGGGGGAATCCTCGTCGAGTTGCGCTCCGAAGCGGGACGTGCGCTGCACGTGGTCGTGGGCATCGGGCTCAACCTGGCGCTTGACGCTGCCGTCCTGCAGGACGTCGAAGCCAGCGGCAACCGGGCAACCGACTGTGCGGCACTGGGCAGCGTGCCCGACCGCAACGCGCTGGCCGCCACCCTGATCGAGGAAGGCCTGCGTGGACTGGCGAACTTCGAACGCCACGGCTTCGCGCCCTTCCAGCCCGAATATGCCGCCGCCGACAGTCTGGCGGGACTTGCGGTCGTGGTCCATGGCACGGCCCCGCGCAGCGGCACCGCGCTGGGGGTCGATGGCGACGGTGCGCTGCGACTGAAGACCGGCACCGGCATCGAACGAATCCTGTCCGGCGACGTCTCGGTGCGACCCGCATGAAAAAAAGGCTGCTCATCGACATCGGCAACTCGCGACTCAAGTGGTGCATCGCCACGGACGACCGCCTGGGGCCGCAGCGGGCTCTGGTGCTGGGGACCGGGGCATTCCCCGATCTTTCGGCGCTGCTGCGCGCGGCCCGGCGCGCTCAATCCGTTCAGGTGGCAAGCGTCGCCGGCACGGCAACGGAGCGCCGCCTGTCCAAGGCATTGCACCAGGCCGGACTGCCGGCACCGAGGTTCATCCGCAGCAGCCCACAGGCAGCCGGCGTCCGCAATGGATACCGGGAAGCTGGGCGGCTGGGCGTGGACCGCTGGGTAGCGGCCATTGGCGCCTGGCACGAATCCGGACGCCGTGCGACCTGCGTGATCGACATCGGTACCGCGACAACCGTCGACGTCGTCGATGCCACCGGCTGCCACAAAGGCGGACTCATCGTCCCGGGGCCGGCGCTCATGGTCGAATCCCTCCTGAAGGGAACCGAAGGGATTGCACGGGGCGCCCGCGGCAGGCGAAGCCGGCAGACGACCGGCCCCGCCCGCGACACGTTCAACGCCATCCGTCACGGCGCCCTCATGGCCACCGCGGCGCTCGTCGAACGTGCCGCCCGTGACCTGCGGCGGGAACACGGCCGCAGCGCGACGGTCTACGTGACCGGTGGCGGAGCAGACGCCATCCTGCCCCTGCTGGAGGCGAGGGTCCGGCATTGCCCGGACCTGGTGCTGCGAGGCCTCGCGCTGATGGACAATTGACGCGGGTATACTTGCCGCCCCCCGTGCCCCCAAAGCATTGTGGTGATGCAGCGGTTTTGTAAACCGCAGAGCTTGGTTCGATTCCGAGTGGGGGCACCAACCCCACCAGAGGCCCTCCGATGATGCAACGCCTCCGCTGGCAACTCGCCCTGTGCGGAACGATCCTCGGGATGGCGCTGGCCAGCGCTCACGCGGGCGCACCCTCCTGCGGCAGGCTGTGCGACGTGGACTGGCGCCTCGACGAAACTGCCAGTACCGATGTCGAGGACGCGCTCGACGACGCCATCGACGAATACCGGGAAGAAAAACCCAAGCGACGCCGCTCGCCAGGCAGCGACTACGAGGCGATCGCGAAGGCCGAACTGGAAGAGAGCCTCGGCCCGATGCGCCACCGCCCGGCGCGCGAGGCGCTGCGGGAGGAACTCCAGCGACTCCTGGTGATCCCCCCATCACTGCGGATCAAGCAGGACGGCAAGGAGCTGCGGCTCGAGGAAGGGCGCGGAAGCCCGCGTCGCTTCGATCTCGACGAATCCTACTCCCGGGTCGACTCCGTCGGCACGGCGGAGGTCAGCACGCGTCTGTCCGCCGGTAACTTCGTCATCACTGAAAACTACCGCCGGGGCCGCAGCAACCGCGAGGCCTATGCCGTCGATCCCAAGGGCGACAGACTGGTCGTGACCAGGACGCTCTCCCGCCCCGCGATGCCCACCCTCGTCGTCAAGAGCGTGTACAAGCCCGCCTTTTGAGCTCGACGCGGCATTGTGGCAAGGTGGGCCGGTCCACCTTTGGGGGTAAACAATGAGATCGATTCGCCACCGACTCCGGGCAGCCGGAACGGCCCTTGTCCTGCTGGCCTTTTCAGGCGCAGCCTTGGCCCACCATTCCTTCGCGATGTTCGACCACGACCACCAGGTCCGCATGACGGGCAAGGTCAAGGATTTCCGCTGGCAGAACCCGCACGTCTACATCGAACTGACCGCCCCGGATGCCAAGGGCGAAACCCGGAACTGGACGATCGAATGCGCGAATCCGGGCATCCTCGACCGCGTTGGGTGGAAGTTCAACATGATCAAGCCCAACGACTCGATCACGGTCATCGTGGCGCCGCTGCGCACCGGTGAACCCGGCGCGCTGCTCAAGCAACTGAAGCTGGCCGACGGCCGCATCTTCGGCAACGGTGGCCCGGCGGGCCCCCCGAACATCCCGATCGAGTAATACGATGCGCACCATCACACATGGATTGCTGATCTCCGGGCTGATGCTCGGCGCGACCGCCTTGACCGCGCAGGAAGTCCGCGACGCCCCCAAGTCCAGCATCAAGGATTTCAATCGGCGGGATTTCTCAGGCACGTGGGACAGGTACCCGCTGGCCATCGACGCACAACGCGACGCAACGGTCGTTCCGCCGCCTCCGGACATCCCGGCACCGCCCCTCAAGGCGGAATACAAGGGCGCCTACGACGCGGAACAAAAAAAGATCGACGACGCGAACAAGCGCGGCGAACCGATCGCCACCGGCTACACGCACTGCATACCGGACGGCATGCCGGCGATGATGATGGCGATGTTTCCGATGGAGGTGCTGCAGACCCCCCGTCAGGTAACCATCATCCAGGAAGCCTACAACCAGGTCCGACGCATCTACCTGAACGACAAACTGCCAGCCGTGGAAGACGCGGAACCGGGCTTCTGGGGACATTCCGCGGGCCGATGGCAGGGCAACACTTTCGTGGTGGACACGGTCGGCATCAAGCAGCACGTCCGATTCCGCAACGTGCCGCACTCCGCGGAGATGCGCATTCACGAGGAAATGAAGATGGTCACGCCGGACCACTTCGAAAACGTGGTGACGGTGACCGACCCGGCCTATCTCACCAAGCCGTGGCAGTGGAAATGGGTCTACCAACGCCGACCCAACTACAAGATGTACGAGTATGTCTGCGAGGACAACCGCGAATATGCCGACCCTGAAACGGGCGCTGCGCGGATGAAGCTGTTCGGGCCCTGAGCACCCGTCTGCAGGGAATGTCCCGGGCGACCCCACAGGGT
>JBDLPS010000040.1:0-7971 GCA_039800965.1 Pseudomonadota bacterium
TGCTGGCAGGCGGCGAGCGTCACCAGCAGCAGGACTGCGGCGATCGGCGGCCGGATCAAGATTCCGCTCCCCGGCGCACGGCCGCCAGTTCCTCGGGCGTTCTGGCGGCCGGTGTCAGCACGAGCAGGGCCAGCCACACGAAGATCCAGATGCTGCCGGTGAAGACCGACAGTCCGACGAAGGCGAGCCGCACGAGCACGGGCTCCACGTCGAAGTAGGTGGCGAGGCCTGCGCAGACGCCACCGAGCATTCCCTCGGAGGGCAGGCGATAGATCCGGTGCGCAGGTTGCCGGATCGCGGCGCGCGCAGCGGCCTTTTCGTCATCGGTCCGGGCGACCGGCACGATGAACAGCATCGCTATCCAGACCATGACGAACACGCCGGTCGTGCAGGCCAGCAACACGAAGGCCAGGCGGACCAGCACCACGTCGACGTCGAGGTAGGCAGCGAGGCCGTTGCAGACGCCGCCCAGCTTGTGCCCGCCATCCTTGAGGCGATACAGCTTGCGGCGCAAGGTCGGGGCGGCGTCTTCGTTGGCAGGAGTTTCTGCGGTCGAGGAGTCGGGTTCCTCGGACGCGCGCGACGCTGTCGTGTCCTCGCCCGTCACAGGGCCCATGTCACGGAGGATCGACTCGATTTCCTCGACACTGACGACGTTCTTGTGCGTGCCGAGTGTCTCCCGGCACTTGTCGCCAATGGCGTGCTCCAGGTCTGCCAGGATTTCCTCGGCATCCGGGTCATCCCCCAGTCGCCCGCGTGCTTCGTCCAGGTACCGGTTCAGGGCGTCGAACCCGGCCTCGTCGACCTGATAGGCGTTGCCGTTGAGGTTGATCGTGATGACCTTGCGCATCGTCAGTGTCCCAGCTCGCGGAGGGTGTCGTTCAGGTGCTGCCAGTAGTCCTGCAGGACGGCAAGCGCCGCGCGGCCGGAATCGGTCAGCGAATAGTACTTGCGGGGCGGGCCGCTCTCCGACTCCTGCCACTGGTATTGCACCAGACCCTCGCGGCGCAGCCGCGAGAGCAGGGGATAGAGCGTGCCTTCCTGGGTCGCGAATTCGGTCGCGGACAACCGTCGGATCATGTCCGCCACGTACAGCTTTTCCGCTGCGACGAGCCTCAGGACCGCGAATTCCAGCAGTCCTTTTCGGATCGGTGCGAACTTGTCCGTGATTTGAGGGGCGGTCATCAAAAGATACCTTTCCATGGAAAGGTAGTGGTATTCGGGAAGGCCGTCAAGCGCAGGGGAAAGGCTAGAAGGCCAGTTTCACGCCCAGTCGGACCGTGCGGGGCTCCTCGGCGCGGGACATCCGCGTGGCCAGTTCGGTGCCGGCCGGGGTAACTCCCGGCACGAAGCTGGGGTAGAAATAGACGATGTCCTTGCCGTGCTCGTCCATGACATTGAGCAGTTCGCCGTACCAGGTGGTGCGTCCGGTCTTGTAGCCCAGGCGCAGGTTCACCATGAGTTCGGCGTCGGCAAAGCGCGTACCGCTCGGCACGAGAGGGTAGCTCCCGAGGTAGCGCAGGCGGATGCTGCCTTCCCAGGGTCCCTTCAAGGCCGAGGCCCCCAGCTCGCCGGCGCTACCGACCGAGCCCTCGACATGGTGCCCCTCCAGCAGGCCAGAGACCGGATCCCCCGGTAGATAGTCGGGGTCCTGCTGTATCTGCCGATAGCGCGCCCTGCTGCGCGTGTAGACCGCGTCGAGCCCGAGCCAGTCCACCGGTCGCCAGAACGCCGTCAGTTCGTAGCCTTCGCGCCGAGCACCGGCCTTGGGTTCCACCGCGTTGGAATCACCGACGAACACCAGTTCGCTGCTGAGATTCAGCCACCAGTAGGCGGCCGTCAGCTTGAAGCTGCCGATCTCGAGCCGGGCTCCGCCCTCGTAGCCGGTTCCCGGCACCAGGCCGGGCACGCCCGATCCGGGGTTTGCAACTCCGCGCGCGTCGTTGGAATGGTAGCCCTGACCCCAGTTGGCGTAGAGCTCCAGGTGCTCGTCCAACGTGTAGGCCGCGCCCAGCTTGGGCGACGTCTGATGGGCCCTCGCGTAGCCGGTCGAGGAGGCGGGCGATGCCCCGGGATTGAGTCCGACATCGAACCTGTAGAGGTCGCCGCGCAGTCCTCCAGTGAAACGCCAGCGTTCCCCGGGGCGCCAGGTGGCCTCCGCAAAGGCCGCCAACGAGTCCTCGCGAACCCTGTTGTCGCTCAGGTTGCCGACGAACCGGGCCGACTCCGTGTGGTGAACCCCCACCCGCGCGATGTCGTCATGGCGCAGTTCACCGCCGAGGCGCAGGTCGAAGCGTTCGGCGCTCAATGCCGTCCACTCTGCACGCCCGCCGGCCGTCCAACGACGGTCGAACTGGTGGATCTGGTAGTCGTACGTCGGGTCCGAGAACATGTCCCAGTCGTAGAATTGGGCGTAACCGCTGGCCTGCCAGCGAGAGCCGATGAGCTGGCCGTTGAGGATCCAGCGCGTGGTGTGGCCGGTCGCGGAGGGGTCCAGGGAACAGTAGGCCGTGGGGCAGGCGCCGGTTCCGACGGAGATTTCCGGGGCCTGCTCGGTCGGATGCCAGGTGGCCTCGTAACCGGACACCGAGGCTTTCACCACGCCCCAGGAAACGGGCTGCACGTACTTCGCCCAGACCGAGCCGTGCCGCAGGGCCTCCGGTCGCTGCCACGGGCCGTCATACGTCTTCAGCTGGCCGATGGCGGTCAGTTCGCCGTCGCCCAGCGCCGTCGAACCGCCGCCGGCGAGACGACCCCAGCCGTATTGCCCCGTCTCGGCAGCGACGAAGCGTTGGTCGAGGCGGTCGATGGTCGTCATGAAGCTGGCGCCGGCCATCGAGAAATCCCCGAGGTCGGCACGGTAGGGGCCCTTGCGGTAGTCGATGCGTTCGACCACCTCGGGGATCAGTCCGTTCACGTCCAGATAGCCCTGGCCGTGCCCGTGGGTCCGCAGATTCCAGGGCATGCCGTCGACATGGGCCGTGAAGTCCGTACCGTGGTCGAGGTTGAATCCGCGCAGGAAATACTGGTTTGCCTTGCCACTTCCGGAATGCTGCGCAGCAATAAGACCGGGAACCGCCTCCAGCAGTTCAGCGACACGCAACATGGGGCGCACGGCGAGGTCGGCTCCGGCCACGGTGCCCTCGCTGGCCGCCGCGGCCATGCCGATCAGGTGCTCCGCCCGTCCGAAGACGATGATTTCATCGAGCTCTTCGTGCGGTGCCTCACCGGCAGGGGTCCCGGTGGCGATTCCGCCCGCCAACAGCAGGGCAAGGGAGAGGGTTCGCCGCATTGGGGGTGCGGGGCTCAGGCCGGCAGGACGATTCGGGCCAGGTCCGGGTTGGGGCGGTACAGGATCGCCACATGGCCGATGCGACCCACGAGCGCCGAGTCGGTCCGGATCGCGAGGTCCGCCAGTGCGGCATCGCGATCTTCGCGGGGCAGGCCGGGCAGGCGGACCTTGATGAGTTCGTGGTCAAGCAGGGCGCGGCGCGTCTCGGCCACGACCCCCTCGCTGACCCCGGCGTTCCCGATCAGGACCACCGGCTTGAGCGGGTGGGCGAGGCCGCGCAGGTGGCGGCGTTGTTTTTCAGTAATCTGCACCCAGTAAGTGTACTTGGCGCCGTGCTCGGTGGCGACCGGCAGTTATTTTGGTGTAGCGTGCCTTCATGAATGACTTGACCAAAAATATCCTCATCTGGGTCGCGATCGTCTTCGTGCTGCTGGCGGTTTTCAGCCGTTACATGCCGACGACCGGGCAGGTGCAGGAAGTCCGGTATTCGACGTTCCTTGACGACCTGAAGTCAGGCCGGGTCGAGTCCGTGGTCCTGCAGGGGGACCAAGTGATGGGGGTCCGCAAGGACAAGTCCCGGTTCCAGGCCTACAACCCGGAGACCGACTACACCTCGTTGATCGGTTCGCTTCAGAAGGCGAACGTCGGCATCGAAGGGCGGCCGCCGAAGCAGCCGAACTTCCTCATGCAGCTGCTGTTGCAGATGGCGCCCGCGCTGGTGCTGATCGTCGTGTTCCTCTACATGCTGCGCCAGATGCAGGGTGCTTCAGGCGGCCGTGGGGCGATGTCCTTCGGCAAGAGCAAGGCGCGACTGCTGGGCGAGGACCAGGTCAACGTCACGTTCGCGGACGTGGCTGGTGTCGAGGAGGCCAAGCAGGAGGTGGGAGAGATCGTCGACTTCCTGAAGGACCCGGGTAAATTCCAGAAACTGGGCGGGAAGATCCCCAAGGGCGTACTGATGGTCGGGTCGCCGGGTACCGGCAAGACCTTGCTGGCGCGTGCGATCGCCGGCGAAGCCAAGGTGCCTTTCTTCACGATTTCAGGTTCCGATTTCGTGGAGATGTTCGTGGGCGTGGGCGCATCGCGCGTGCGCGACATGTTCGAGCAGGCCAAGAAGCACGCCCCCTGCATCATCTTCATCGATGAAATCGATGCCGTGGGCCGGCACCGTGGTGCGGGCCTGGGTGGTGGCCACGACGAACGGGAGCAGACGCTGAACCAGTTGCTGGTCGAGATGGATGGTTTCGAGGGCAACGAGGGCATCATCGTCATCGCCGCGACCAACCGCCCTGACGTGCTCGATCCTGCCCTGCTGCGGCCCGGTCGTTTCGACCGTCAGGTCGTCGTGCCGCTGCCGGATGTTCGCGGCCGCGAGCAGATCCTTCGCGTCCACATGCGCAAGGTGCCGCTGGCGGACGACGTGAAGCCGGCGATCATCGCTCGCGGTACGCCGGGGTTCTCCGGCGCCGATTTGGCAAATCTGGTCAACGAGGCCGCGCTGTTCGCGGCCCGCGCGAATTTCCGCCTGGTATCGATGTCCCAGTTCGAGAAGGCCAAGGACAAGATTTTCATGGGCGCCGAGCGACGCTCGATGGTCATGTCGGACAAGGAAAAGCGCATGACGGCCTACCATGAGGCCGGCCATGCGATCGTCGGATTCGTGGTGCCGGAGCACGATCCGGTGCACAAGGTCACGATCATCCCGCGTGGCAGGGCGCTCGGCCTGACCTGGTACCTTCCTGAAGAGGACTCCTACAGTACGAACCGGCGCCAGCTTGAAAGCCGCATCGCGTCCCTGTTCGGTGGGCGCGTCGCGGAAGAGCTGGTCTTCGGTGCCGATGGCGTGACGACCGGGGCGTCCAACGACATCGAACGTGCCACGGAACTGGCGCGGAACATGGTCACGAAGTGGGGCTTGTCGGACCGCATGGGACCGCTGACCTACTCCGAAGAATCCGGCGAAGTGTTCCTGGGTCGCCAGGTGACGCAGACCAAGCAGGTTTCGGACGAGACGGCGCATGCGATCGACGAAGAAGTGCGCCGCGTGATCGAGGCCAATTACTCCCGGGCAAAGGACATCCTGCAGACCCACCTGGATAAACTGCACGCGATGGCCGAGGCCCTCGTGAAATACGAGACGATCGACGACGAGCAGATCAAGGACATCATGGAAGGGCGTCCGCCGTCACCGCCGTCTGACTGGGACAGCTCGGTCGGCAGCGCGCCGCCTCCGCCGCCGGGTGGCGCGGCCGATGGTCGTCCGGCATTCGGGCCGGCGGCGCGCAACCCTTAAGCCCCCCGGTCGTGCGGCTCCATTGCGCCGGGCGGGTCCTCGACCTCGCTGAACCGGTCGTCATGGGCGTGCTCAACGTCACGCCCAATTCCTTTTCGGATGGCGGCCGCTTCGTCGAACTCGACGCTGCCGTGGCGCAGGGGCTTGCGTTGCATGCGGCAGGCGCCGCCATCATCGACATCGGTGGCGAATCCACCCGGCCCGGCGCGGAGCCGGTCCCGGAGGCGCTGGAGCTCGAACGGGTGATACCGGTCATCGAGAGGCTTCGCCGCGAATGTGATGCCGTCATTTCCGTAGACACCATGAAACCCGCGGTCATGCGTGCCGCGGTTGCGGCCGGGGCGGGCCTGGTGAACGACGTGCTGGCGCTGCAGGCGCCTGGTGCCATGGATGCGGTGGCTGCTACGTCCGTGGCCGTGTGCCTCATGCACATGCAGGGGGAGCCGCGGACGATGCAGGCCGCGCCCCGCTACGACGACGTCGTCGGGGAGGTGGACAGATTCCTTTCCGCACGTGCGCGGGCGTGCCTGGCGGCGGGGATTCCGGCGGAACGCATCTGCCTCGATCCGGGATTCGGCTTCGGCAAGACGCTGGAGCACAACCTTGATCTGCTGGCGGGCTTGCAGCGGCTGGCCGCGGGGCCTTATCCGCTTCTCGTCGGGCTTTCGCGCAAGTCGATGCTTGCGGGCCTGCTTGGCAGGGCGGTGGAAGACCGCCTGCCGGGCAGCCTCGCGCTGGCGACGGCCGCAGTGCTGGCGGGTGCCCGGATCGTCCGGGCGCACGACGTGGTCGAGACCTGCGACGCCGTGCGCGTCGCTGCGGCACTGGCCCGCAGGAGGTAACTGGTGGGACGCAGGTATTTCGGAACGGATGGCGTCAGGGGGCGAGTCGGCGAAGCGCCCTTGACGGTGGATTTCGCGCTGCGGCTGGCCAGCGCTGCGGCGCGTGTGCTGGCGCCCGACGGCGGGACCGTCTTCATCGGCAAGGACACGCGCCTGTCCGGCTATGTGTTCGAGGCCGCGCTTGAGGCCGGTTTCGTCGCGGCAGGTGTCGATGTCCAGTTGCTCGGTCCCTTGCCGACGCCCGGTATCGCCTATTTGACCGGACGCGCCAACAACAGCTTCGGTGTCGTCATCAGTGCTTCCCATAACCGCTACGAGGACAACGGCATCAAGTTCTTCGATGCCAACGGCGGCAAGCTTTCCGATGAGCTCGAAGCCCGCATCGAGGCCGAGCTGGAGGCCGGTGTAATCACCAAGCCTTCCAACCAGCTTGGGCGCGCGCGTCGCGTTGACGAGCTTCGCAACGACTACGAGGCCTTCTGCGCGTCTACCGTGCCGGGGGGGATCGACCTGTCGGGCATGAAGCTGGTCATCGACTGTGCCAACGGCGCCGCTTACAAGGTCGGTCCACGCTTGCTGGCGGATCTCGGCGCGGACGTCATTCCCATTGGCTGTTCCCCGAACGGCCGCAACATCAACGATGGTTGCGGCTCCACGTCGCCTGGCCTGCTGCAGCTGACGGTGCCCGGAGTGCGCGCTGCAGCAGGTATCGCCCTGGACGGGGACGGGGATCGTCTCGTCATGGTCGACAACCTGGGACGTGTCGTCGACGGAGATCAGTTGCTGTACATCATTGCCTGCTCCAGGCAGGACGATGGCAGCTTGAAGGGCCCGGTGGTCGGCACCCTCATGAGCAACATGGGCCTGGAAGTGGCCCTTCGTCAGCGGGGCATCGGCTTCGAGCGCGCCAGCGTCGGTGATCGACATGTGCTGGCGAAGTTGCGCGAAACCGGTGGTGTCATCGGCGGGGAAGCTTCGGGCCATCTCCTATGCCTGGACCGGACGACCACCGGCGACGCGTTGGTTGCTGCCCTCCAGGTCCTGGCGGTGATGGTGCGGACGGGTCGCACCCTGGCCGAATTGTCGGCGGCGATGCCGCGTTTCCCCCAGGTCCTCCAGAACGTCCGGGTCGGGCGCCGCTTCGATCCGTTGTCCGTTCCCGGCGTCCGGGAAGCCGTTGGAAAGGTAGAGCGCCGCCTGGCCGGTGAGGGGCGCGTCGTGCTGCGGGCATCGGGAACCGAACCCCTGATCCGGGTGATGGTGGAGGGGAGGGACGAGGCGGAAGTCCACGCCTGCGCCGACGAGATCACCCGGGCCGTGCAGGCCGCGGCGATGGGGGGCTGAGCCCTCGGGGCGCCCTCATTGCATGCCTACGGGGCGGTCGCTATCATCGCGCGCCTTCAAAGAGGACTGCCCGGCATATGCGCCGCAAGATCGTTGCTGGAAACTGGAAAATGCATGGCTCGCGTGCCGAAAACACGCAGCTCGTGGACGCCATTGTTTCCGGTTTCGCGGCGACCCAGGGCACCGAGTGCATCGTCTGC
>JBDLPS010000041.1:0-4910 GCA_039800965.1 Pseudomonadota bacterium
CGATCCTGCTACCGCAGTCGCGAGCATGATCCAGGCTGGCAGCCCGGCCATGATCACCACCATGGCGCCGCCGGCCACGATCAACAGGGCCGTGCCCAGGTCCGGCTGCTTGATGATCAGCGCCGCCGGCACGAGGATGATCGCTGCGATTGCCGCGAGCGAACGTGGCGTCGGTGGCAAGGGCCGGTCCTGCAGGTACCACGCACAGAACATCGGCACGGCGATCTTGAGGATCTCGGACGGCTGGAAACGGATGAAACCGAGGTCCAGCCAGCGGCGGGCTCCCTTGCCGATGACGCCCTCCGCGAACACCACCAGCAACAGCAGGACGCCGACGCCGTACAGCCAGGGCGCGGCCCGCCGCAGTGCCTGCGGTTTCGCCTGCGCCAGCCCCAGCATCGCCGCAGTGCCCAACGCCAGATGGACCACGGCACGCAATACCTTGCCGCCGTCCTGTCCCGAAGCGCTGTAAAGGACGATCAATCCATAGGACGCGATGAGTGCGAGGCCCACCAGCAGTGGGCCGTCCAGCTGCAAGGCAAGCAGCAGCCGCGTCGCGATCGTTATCGTGCGGCGCGCCGAGGGTGATTCCACCGGCTGGCGGATCATTCCGCGCCGTCCGGGTCGATGTCCGAGCCTTGGGCGGGAGGCATCGGTTTGCTGTCGGCGTTGCGCGGCAGCAGGTAGGCATCGAGCACCTTGCGGGCGATGGGCGCGGCAGCGGCGGCGCCGAAGCCGCCGTTCTCCACCAGCACCACGAGCGCGATGCGGGGCGCCTCGACCGGGGCGAACGCGATGAACCAGGAGTGGTCCCGCTGTCGTTCCTCGAGTTTCTTGTCGAGTTTCTCGTTCGCGGCGATCGACACCACCTGCGCCGTCCCGGTCTTGCCGGCGACGGTGTATGCGGTATTGCCCATGTGGGCGGCGGGTTGGGCCGCGGTACCGCGCTGGATGGTGCCCCGCATGCCGGAGAACACGCGGTCCCAGTCGCTGTCCGGGATGCCTTCGACGTCCGGCAGGCGTTCCGGCGGGAACGTGGTGACCTGGCCGCTTTCCGGGTCGCGCAGCGCCGTGACGAGTCGCGGCCGGAAGCTTTTGCCGCGTGCCGCGACCGTGGCGATCATGCGCGCCTGTTCCATCGGCGTGACCGTGATGTAGCCCTGGCCGATGCCGAAGTTCACCGTCTCGCCCGGGAACCAGATCTGCTCGCCGCGGCGTTTGAAGCGCCGCTTCTTCCAGTCCCGCGAGGGCAGGATGCCGGACAGTTCGCCCGAGATATCGATGCCGGTCGGCTTTCCGTAACCGAAGGGCGCGAGGAACTCTGCCATGTGGTCGACTTCGAGGCGGTGCGCGAGTTCGTAGAAGTACACGTCGCAGGATTTCGCGATCGCGTCCTCCATGGCTATGGCGCGGTGCGTGCCGCTGCGGCCCTCGCGGAAAGGTTTTGCGTAGCCACGCAGCGTCCAAGTGCCGGGGCAGTAGATCGATTCGTCCGGCGTTATCGCGCCGTAACGCAGGCCGGCCAGTGCCACCACTGGCTTCACCGTGGAGCCGGGCGGATACGTGCCCCGCAAGGCGCGGTTGAGCAACGGTCGGTCGATGTTTGTCGACAGGTCGCGGTATTCGGCCCGAGTCAGGCCCCGTCCGAAGAGGCTGGGATCGAAGGCGGGCTGACTGGCCAGCGCCAGCACGTCCCCCGTCGCGGGGTCGATCGCGACGACCGCGCCGCGCCGTCCACGCAGGCCTTCTTCCGCCGCCTGCTGGGCCGCCAGATCGATGGACAGCATCACGTCCGCCCCGGCTTTCGCTGCACGCGAACGCAGGTCCGGCGCGAACCCGCCTGCCTTCTGCACCGAGCGGCCCTGGGCATTGACGAGGACTTCCCGGAAACCGTTCGTGCCGTGCAGTTCTTTTTCGCGCGCGCTCTCGACGCCGAGTTTGCCGATGAGCGTCGTCCCGGCATAGGCGCTGCGGTCGATGCGCGGCAGGTCAGACTCGCTGATCGCCGCCACGTAGCCGAGTGCATGGACTCCGAGTTCACCGTAGGGGTATGCCCGCGTGAGGCGTGTGCGGATGTCTACGCCCTGGAAGCGGTGGCGGTTGACCGCGAAGCGCGAGAGTTCTTCTTCGGTCAGCCGCAACCGGATCGGCACGCCCTCGAATCCGCGGCGCGAGCGGACTAGCCGCTTGATGTCCTCGATGCCGTCTTCCGGTATGAGGTGCAGTGCCACGAGTCCGCGCAACGTCGCATCCAGATCCGGCACCTGTTCGCGTACCAGTTCGAGCTGGTAGGCCGCCTGATTGTCCGCGAGCACCACGCCGTGGCGGTCGCGGATGAGTCCGCGGCTCGCCGGGATCGGGTCGAGGCGTGCGCGGTTGCCCTGCGAGAGTTCCTGGTAGTAGTCGTAGCGGATCACCTGCAGCAGGAAGAGCCGGCCGAAGAGGATGGTTGCCGCGATGCCGATGAGTGCGGTTGCGACCACCATGCGCCGCTGGAACAGCAACTGTTCGCGGAAGAAATTCTTGATGCTGACTTTCGGCGCCATGCAGGCTTCGTTGCCGTCAGCGGGGCGCGTGCAGCCGGCCCAGAAGGCCCACCACGATTGGCCAGGCAGCCGCGCCCGTGAGGCAGGGCAGCCAGCGCAGCCAGCTGTTGAGGGGGTGGCCGCTCCAGCCGTCGATGGCCCACAGCAGGCCTTCGTGGAGCAGCAGCCCTATGAAAACGAGCAGGCCCTGCTCGAAGATCGGCTTTGCGCGCGTCATGAGGTGCAGGCGTGCCGCGAGGTACGCGATCAGGCACAGCGCAAGCGCATGTTCGCCAAGCAGCGTGCCTTGCAGCAGGTCCATCATGAGCCCGGCCAGGAACGCAACCAGGATGCCGCCGGCGCGGGGCGCCATGGTCGACCAGTAGAGCAGGGTCAACGCGACCAGCGGTGGCCGCAGCAGCGACAGGAAGCGCGGCAGCGGCACGAGCATCAGCATCAATGCGGCCAGTACCGTCAGCCAGACGAGCCAGCGAGACGTGCGTTCGGCGGAGAACTTCATGGATTCTCCTTGTTGGGTTCCGTCGCGGGTGTGTCGCCCTTGGCAGCCGGTTCTTCGCTGCCGCCATCCGGCGTGCTGTCGGCAGGTGCGCCGAGCGTGACCTGCGGGAGGTCTTTCGCGGCCTTCGTCGCCGGCGCCGCAGGATGGTTGGCATCGAACCAGACCAGCATCACTTCGCGGTCGCGCTCCAGCGTCGCCAGCGGGCGTGCCCGGACCTGCGCCAGCAGCATCACCGGATCGCGCTTGATGCCGGTCACGACGGCCACCGGATAGCCCGCGGGAAAGACGCCTCCAAGGCCGGAAGTCACCAGCAGGTCGCCGGCCTTCACGTCGGAGTTCACCGGCAGGTAAGGAAGCAGCAGTTCGGCGCTGTTGCCCGCGCCGACGGCTATCGAGCGCAGGCCGTTGCGGGCCAGTTGTACCGGCACTGCGTGCTCAGGGTCCGTGAGCAGGATGATCTCGGAGCTCCAGGGCCCGACACGGGAGACCTGGCCGAGCAGGCCGCGAGCGTCCAGCGCGGCCTGGCCCGCGAAGATGCCGTCGCTCGTTCCCCGGTTGACGAGCAATCTCTGCCGCAGCGGATTGAGTTCGATGCTTGCGACTTCCGCCACCTGCTGTCGCGTGACCAGCGGAGGCATGGCGCCCTTGAGCGCCCGCAGCTGCGCGTTTTCGTGTTCGAGCGCATCGAAGCGCATCTGCGCCAGACTGAGCTCGCGCTCACGGGTCTTGAGGCTGGCGATCTCGGCCCGTAGCGAGTCACGTGATTCGAAGAGTTCGGCGAACCATCCGCCGATCGAGCGTGGCGAATTGGCGAGGACCTGCACCGGCTGCGTCGCCACCTGCAGGTAGTAGCGGCCGGCGCTGATCAGCCCGCCACGCTGGTCGAAATACATGAGCGCGACGGAAAGCAGCGCGAAGAACGCGAAGCGTGGGCCGGGTGAGTTGTCCCGGCTGGAGGGCTGGTGCGCGCCCCGGCGGAAGACGGTTGCCATCCGAGGTTACCTGCCCCCCGGCGTGGCCGTCATTCGAGGCCGAAATGCCCGGGGCCGAGTTCGTCCATCAACTCGAGGATGCGGCCGCCGCCCCGAGCCACGCAGGTCAGCGGATCCTCGGCGATGACGACCGGCAGGCCGGTTTCTTCCATGAGCAGCTTGTCGATGTCGCGCAGCAGCGCACCACCTCCCGTCAGCACGATGCCGCGTTCCGCCACGTCCGCGCCCAGTTCCGGCGGGGTTTGTTCGAGCGCCTGCTTCACGGCGCTGACGATGCCCTGCAGCGGTTCCTGCAAGGCTTCGAGGATCTCGTTGCTGTTGAGGGTGAAGCTGCGTGGCACGCCCTCGGAGAGGTTGCGGCCCTTGACCGACATCTCGCGCACCTGCTGGCCCGGGTAGGCCGAGCCGATCTCGATCTTGATGCGCTCCGCGGTGGCTTCGCCGATCAGGATGCCGTAGTTGCGGCGCACGTAGTTCATGATCGCGTCGTCGAAGCGGTCGCCGCCGATGCGGGCCGAGTTGGCATACACAACGCCGTTCAGCGACAGCACCGCGACTTCCGAGGTGCCGCCACCGATGTCGATGACCATGGAGCCGCGCGCTTCGTGCGTGGGCAGGCCGGCACCGACGGCCGCGGCCATCGGTTCGCTGACGATCGCGACGTTGCGCGCACCGGCGCCTTCGGCCGATTCACGGATGGCGCGGCGCTCGACCTGCGTCGAGCCGAACGGCACGCAGACCAGCACGCGCGGCGACGGCTTGAGGAAGCGCGTGCCGTGGACCTTGTTGATGAAATACTGGAGCATCTTTTCGGTGTAGGTGAAGTCGGCGATCACGCCGTCCTTCAGCGGACGCACCGCGTTGATGTGGCCC
>JBDLPS010000042.1:0-15041 GCA_039800965.1 Pseudomonadota bacterium
TCCGCTGCGGGCGTGAGTGAAGTGATGCGGGGGTTGTCGCCGCAGACCGCACAGTCCTGTCGGCGGGCGAAACGGAATTCCTGGAAACGCAGCGTGAGCGCGTCGTAGACGAGGAAACGGCCGATCAGCGGCTCGCCGATGCCAAGCACGAGTTTGATCGCCTCGGTTGCCTGCAGGCTGCCCATCACGCCGGGCAGCACGCCCAGTACGCCGGCTTCGGCGCAACTGGGCACGAGGGCTTTCTCGGCATCGGGGAACAGGCACCGGTAGCAGGGGCCTCTGCCTGGCACATAGGTCATGGCCTGGCCTTCGAAACGGTGGATGGCGGCCGAGACCAGCGGTTTGCCGCCCAGCACGCAGGCGTCGTTGACCAGATATCGCGTCGACAGGCGATCGCTGCCGTCGAGTACCAGGTCGTAGCCCGCGAAGAGTGCGGCTGCGCTCGCGGCATCGACCTTCAGGTCGTGCGCCACGACGCGCGTACCTGGGTTCAGCGCCACCAGCTTCTCGCGCGCGGCCTCGACCTTGGGTCTGCCGATGTCCGCGGTGCCGAACAGGACCTGTCGCTGCAGGTTCGACACGTCGACCGTATCGAAATCGACCAGGCCCAGCGTGCCGATGCCGGCCGCCGCGAGATACAGCGCGGCAGGCGAGCCCAGCCCCCCCGTGCCGACAAGCAGTACCCGCGCTGCCCGCAGGCGGGCCTGGCCCGCGGTGCCGACCTCCGCCAGCGCGAGGTGGCGGGCGTAGCGGCGCGCGTCGTCGGCGGTGTAGGTCGGATCTGCCATGCGGCCCGCATCACACCGTGCAGCTCCGCGGGTGTCAACCGGGCCGGCACCATGACATCTCCCGGTGTCCGTGGGGGGCTGCTAGGCTTGCCGCCTCGTTTCCGCAGGTCCTTGCTCCGCGTCACGCGCATGTCCGATTTGCCACTTTCCGCCGAACGGGTCGCCTGGCGCCGCCCGGACCGTCGCGTTGCGATCATCACCGGGGCCGGGTCCGGTGCCGGCGCGGCCATCGCGCGCGCGTTCGCCGCCGATGGGGTCCGCGTGCTCGTCTCGGACGTCGACTACATGCTCGCCGGCGATGTCGCTGCCGACATCCGCGACCACGGCGGTACCGCCCTCGCGCACCGCTGTGACGTCACCAGCGACGAGCAGGTTTCCGGTCTGTTCGAACGGGCCCAGCGCGAGTTCGGGAACGTCGACTACGTCGTCAACAATGCCGGTCCCCGCCAGGCCGGCGATCCGCTGGCACAGGCTGTCCGCATCATCGACGCGAACCTCCTCGGCACGGTCCGCGTCACTGCCAGGGCGATCGATGCGATGCGCCTGCGTGGTGGTGCGGTGGTCAACGTCGCGGCAGCCGAGGGCCTCGGCTTCGGTGCCAGCGCACACCCTGCGTTCGCGGCGGCCAAGGCCGGCGTGCTGCGCTTCACCACCGCGCTGGAGACGCTGGCCACCGGCCGCGGCGTCCGCGTCTATTGCGTGGCTCCGGACCGCATCGACAGCCCGGAGGCCTTCGGCGAATTCGTCGTATCCCTGTCCGGGCATGTCGATTGCGCCGGTCGCGTCGTGTTGTACCGCGCCGGCGGCGAGTCGTTGATCATCGCCGCCGAGGATGCGGGTTATGGCAAGGTTGAGGCGTTCTGACGCCCTGGAGCAGTCTCGTGCGTGACATAGGTCATTACATCGGCGGTCGTAACGTGCCGGGTTCCGGCTCGGCCGGTTCGACGGTTTTCGATCCGGCCACCGGACTGCCGACGGGTCGCGTCCGTCTGGGCGGCGCCGGCGAGGTCGACGCCGCGGTGGCTGCGGCCCGTGCAGCCTTTACCGGTTGGTCCGAAACGCCGGCCCTGCGCCGTGCCCGCGTGCTGTTCCGGTTCCGCGACCTGCTCGAGGCGAACCACGATCGGCTCGCAGCATTGATCACCGCCGAGCATGGCAAGGTGCTGGACGACGCGCGTGGCGAGGTCACGCGAGGGATCGAGATCGTCGAATTCGCCTGCGGCATTCCGGCGCTGCTTTCCGGTCGGCATTCCGACAATGTCGGTGGTGGCATCGACAACTGGAACCTGCGCCAGCCGCTCGGCGTGGTCGCCGGAGTCACGCCGTTCAATTTTCCCGTCATGGTTCCGTTGTGGATGGCGCCGGTCGCACTCGCCTGTGGCAACAGCTTCGTGCTCAAGCCGTCGGAGCGCGATCCCTCCGCTTCGCTCGAGCTTGCGCGCCTGCTGCAGGAAGCGGGACTGCCCGATGGGGTGTTCAATGTCGTGCAGGGTGATCGTGCTGCGGTCGACGCGCTGGTCGCCCATCCCGACGTGATGGCGCTGTCCTTCGTCGGTTCGACGCCGGTCGCCGAGTCCCTCCATGTGGCTGCGGCGCACCAGGGCAAGCGCGTGCAGGCCTTGGGGGGCGCCAAGAACCACCTTGTCGTCATGCCGGATGCCGACCTCGGTCAGGCTGTCGATGCCCTCGTCGGTGCGGCCTACGGGTCGGCCGGCGAGCGTTGCATGGCGATTTCCGTTGCGGTCGCGGTCGGTGATGTCGGTGATCGCCTCGTCGAAGCACTGGCGGCCCGCACGCGCGCGCTGAAGGTCGGTGATGGCAGGGATCCGGGCGTGGAGATGGGTCCGCTGGTGACCGCGGCGCACCGCGATCGCGTTGCCTCTTGCATCGCTTCCGGTGTCGAGCAAGGCGCCCGACTCGTGGTCGATGGCCGAGGCCTGTCGGTGCCCGGTCGCGAAGGAGGCTTTTTCCTGGGCGGCACGCTGTTCGACGAGGTGAGTGCCTCCCAGCGCATCTACCAGGAAGAGATCTTCGGCCCTGTGCTGTGCGTCGTCCGCGTTCCGGACCTCGCTGCCGCGGTGCGGTTGATCAACGAACACCCCTTCGGCAACGGGGCAGCGTGCTTTACCGCCGACGGCGGGACGGCCCGCGCCTTCGCCCGCAGCGTGCAGGCAGGCATGGTCGGCATCAACGTGCCGATCCCGGTGCCCATGGCCTGGCATTCCTTCGGGGGCTGGAAGCGTTCGCTCTACGGCGACCACCATGCCTACGGAGAGGAAGGCATCCGTTTCTACACGCGCTACAAGAGCATCATGCAGCGCTGGCCCGAGGGCGGAAGCAAGGGCCCTGAATTCACGATGCCCACTTCGGGTTGATTTCACCAACGGACAGTACGATGACAGTCATCAACAGCATCGCCGACCTGCGCGCCATCGCGAAGCGTCGCGTGCCCAAGGCCATTTTCGAATACGTCGATCATGGGTCTTACGACGAACTCACTTTCGGTCGCAACCGCAGTGACTTCCATGCGCTGCGTTTCCGCCAGAAAGTCCTCGTCGACGTGCGTGCGCAGTCGATGCAGCGCGAGATCCTCGGCGTCACGGCCAACATGCCGGCCGTGATCGCGCCGACCGGGCTCACCGGCCTGGTGCACCGTGACGGCGAGATCCTCGCCGCGCAGGCGGCGGAGACCTTCGGCATCCCGTTCTGCCTGAGCACCGTGTCGGTCTGTTCCATCGAAGACGTTCGCGAGGCCACGACGGCACCGTTCTGGTTCCAGCTCTACGTGATGAAGGATCGTGGCTATACCGCTGCGCTGATGGACCGCGCCGAGGCTGCCGGTTGCCCCGTGCTGGTGCTCACGGTGGATATCCCCGTGTCTGGCCTGCGCCGCCGTGATGCGAAGAACGGCCTGGCGGTGCCGCCGCGCCTCACCCTGCGCAACACGCTGGACATCATGACCAAGCCCGCCTGGGCCTTGGGGGTGATGATGGGCAAGCGAAAGACCTTCGGTAACCTCGCCGCCGCTGTTCCGCACACGGGCGGGATGGCGACGCTGTCCCAGTGGATCGCCAGCCAGTTCGACGCCTCGGTGACGTGGAAGGACCTTGAGCAGATCCGTGCGCGCTGGAAGGGCAAGCTCGTCGTGAAAGGCATTCTGGATGCCGACGATGCCCGCCAGGCCGTCGCCCTCGGTGCGGACGCGGTCGTCGTCAGCAACCATGGCGGACGCCAGCTCGATGGTGCGCCGTCTTCCATCGCCGCCTTGCCGCGGGTGGTCGAGGCCGTCGCCGGTCGTGGCGAAGTCCTGCTCGATGGCGGCATCCGTTCGGGCCAGGACATCCTCAAGTCCGTCGCGCTGGGCGCGAACGCGGTGATGACGGGGCGTGCCTTCCTTTACGGCCTGGGCGCCCGGGGGCGGGAAGGCGTGAAGATGGCGCTGGACATCATGAGCGGCGAACTCAAGGTCAGCCTGGCGCTCACCGGCTGCAACGACGTGCGGGATGCGTCGCCCGAGATCCTCTACCGCGACTGAGGGCGCAGGGTGATGCGCTTGCCATCGCGCAGCGCATCGCCGGGATACAGCACCACCGTCTGCCCGGGTTCCAGGCCGGACAACACCTCTGCCGTATCGGCATTGCGCAGGCCGATCTCCACCGTCCGCAGCCTTGCCCGACCACCCTGCACGGCGTAGACGCACCAGCGCTCCGCCTGACGCAGCAGCGCGGCCACCGGAACCTGCAGGGCATCGGCGCGGCGGGCGACTTCGATCCGGCCTTCCACACGGTAGCCATCCCCGACGGCCAGGTGGACGCCATCGCCGGACTGCAGTTCGACGATCACGTCCACGCGGTGTTCCTCGATGCCCAGCGCCGAAACCTTCAGGCGCGCCGCGGGCTCGATGCGCGCCACGCGTCCCTCGAGTCGCGCGGCATCGCCGGCCACGAGCGTGGCTCGTGCACCAGGGGCGATCCGCGTCGCGTCTTCGGACAGCACGTCGACGACGGCTTCCAGGCGGGAGACGTCGCCGATCTCGAGGATCGCCGCGCCCAGCGCCACCGGTCCGGCGCTCTCGACCGCGAGTGATAGCACCTGTCCGCCCACCGGGGCGCGCAGCGTCCAGAGGTTCGCACCGGTGCCCGTCGGTTCGCCGCCCAGTCGTGCGGTTGCTGCACGCGCCTGCTGCAGGTCGTGCAGCGCTGCATCGGCCTCGAAGTCCGCCGCTTCCCGTTCCCGTTGGCGTGCCGCGAGGGTGAGGGCCGCCTTTTCCCTGTCGCTCGCCGGGACGAAGCCTTGGCGTGACAGGTCATCGATGCGCCTTGCGTCCCGTTCCGCCTGCCGCAATGCCTCGTCGGCCTGGCGCAGCAAGCTTGTCGCCCGCGCATGCCGCGCGTCGGCAGCCTCGCGGCGCGCCACCAGTTCGGCGCGGGTGCGGGCGTCGAGCAACTGCGCGTTGCCGGGTTCGATCACGGCGAGCTGCTGGCCTTTCACCACGGTGTCGCCCGCCTTCACCAAGGGTCGCTGCAACAACCCGGCGACGGGCGCCGACAGACGATACCGGTCGCGCACCCGCAGGACGCCGTCCTCGTCGACGGTCTGCACGAAGGCCCCCCTCGTCACGCGCCCGATCTCGATCTCCAGCGCGGTGGGCTGCAGGACCCAGGCCAGCAGCGCGGCAAATCCGGTTGCGGCCAATGCCAGCGTCAACAGGGATCGGGTCTTCATGGCTGCTTTCAGTCCCGGGTCTTCAGTACGGCGATGAGGTCCAGCGTGTCGATGCGGCGGCGCACGACCAAGGCCGATGCCAGTGCTGCGGCAAGCGTCACCATCGCAGCATACGCGTAGGTTGTCGGCAGGATCACGAGGGGAATCCGCAGTTCGTCGCCGGCGATCAGCCAGGCGGTCAGCGCTGCAAGCCCGCGCCCGAGCACGAAGCCCAGAGGGAGGGCGCAGGCGACCTGCAGTCCGACTTGCCACAGCAGCAGCGCGGAGACTTCCCCGCGCCGGAGTCCCAGTACGCGCAGGGTGGCGAATTCCCAGGCGCGTTCAGCCAGCGCGACGCGAGCGCTGTTGAAGACGATGCCGACGGAAATGGCCGCCGCGAAAGCGCTGAGGATGCCCGTGAAGACCAGCAGGTTGCGCGCCGTCGTGTCGCGGAAGTCCGCCAGCAGTCGTGTCGTGTCGCCGCTGGCCGCGATCCCCGGCAGCAGCGGGACGGCCTGCAGCAGTGCCGCGCGACGGTCCGCGGACACCTGTAGCCGGACGGTGTTGTAGGCGCTCGATTCGCCCGCGAGCGCGTTCGCCAGTCGCCGCGGCGCATAGGCCGCGCGACCGATGAAGTTCCCGGCGACCACGCCGACGCGCAGCGCGCGTGCCGGTTCGGCACCTTCCAACGATTGCACCCAGAGCAGGTCGCCCGGCGCGACGCCAAGTCGCCGCGCCGCGATCGCCGTGATCGCGATGCTCTCGGGTTGCAGGGCGAGCGGACGGTTGTCGGCATCCAGCACGCGGTGCAGGCGTGCACCTTCGTCCAGGCCGACGAGCCCCGTCCGCAACCGTCTGTTGCCGCTGCGCAGTTCCACCGGGAGGTCGCGGCTGCCTTCGGCATGCAGCACGCCGGGCAGGCGCGCTGCCTCATGCAGCACCGAAGGGCTGCGCGGTTCCGCCAGCGTCAGGATCACGTCGGCCCTTTCCCGCAGCCCGAATTCGATGTGCAACAGGTGATCGAAGGCGTCACTCCACCAACTGCCACCGATGAGGATGGCCACTGCGCTTGCCATCCCGATCACGGTCAGCAGCGTTCGCAGCGGTCGTTGCGTCAGGTCGCGCAGTCCCATGGTGATCCGCGGCGGCAGGCCCTCGCGGCCGGCGAGGCGTTCCAGCCGGGATCTGCCTCGCAGGCGGGGCACCGGGGGCCGCAGCGCGGCGGCCGGGGGCAGCCGCACGATGTCCCGGATCGCGGTTGCCGTGGCGAGGGCCGCGGCCAGGAGCGTTGCCAGCAGCGCGCTGGCG
This sequence comes from Pseudomonadota bacterium, assembly GCA_039800965.1. Lineage (GTDB taxonomy): Bacteria > Pseudomonadota > Gammaproteobacteria > Steroidobacterales > Steroidobacteraceae > ZC4RG30. The sequence goes on from JBDLPS010000042.1 coordinate 6,801, forward strand.
GGCAGTTGCCATGCGAGGGTGTAGCCCGACCGGGCGAAATGGAAATAGTGCGTGTAGAGGCCGGTCAGCAGGCTGCCGAGCCATGCGCCGCCTGCGGTGCCGATCGCTCCGCCCAGCAGGATGATCAGCAACACGAGCCCGAAGTAGTGGGCGGCAATGCGTCGTGTCCCGTAGCCCAGCGATTTCAGCGTGGCCACCTGCAGTCTTTCGGTGGCGACATGCCGGCTGACCATCACGTGCAGAAGGAACAGCGCGACAGCAAGCAGGATCGCGGGGAACAGCGCACCGTACACGCGTTGCTCGTCGATCTCCTGCTGCAGCACGCGGTGGGACGGCTGGTCTTCCCGGGCATGGGCGCCCAGTCCGCCGTGGCGGGCGAGCAGCCGGTCGGTTGCCGCGATCACGGCGGGAATGTCCTGCGCGCGAGGCACACGCAAGCTTGCGTGATTGAATGCGCCCGCCATGTCGTAGGCGCCATCCAGCACTTCACGCCGCACCCAGAAGATCCCGTAGCGTGCTTCGTCCCCCAGCGCGCTGCCGGCGGCGGCGAAGATGAATTCCGGCGAGACAGCGATACCCCGCACGGTAAAGCCCAGGCGCCGACCGTGGATCAGCAATTCCAGTGGGGAGCCGGGTGCCAGCGCGTGGCGGGTCGCGAAGGCCTCGCTCACCACCAGCCCCGCCGTGTCGTCGCGCGCCGGGAAAGCGCCCATGCGCACCGAGAGGCGGTTCATCCGGGGCGGTTGGCCGTCCACCGGCAGCGCGATGACGCGTCCCGAGAGCGCCTCCGGTTCGCCTGGCAGCGTGACCACGACCCTGCCTGCCACCGTCGTTTCGACGTCAGCTACCCCGTCCACGGTGCGCAGCTCGGCTGCCACCCGTTGTGGCGCGCGGCGCAGCGGCGCGAAGACCTGCGCGAAGCGTCCCTCTTCGTAGTCCCTCTCCCGCAGTCGCAGCAGCGAGTCATGTGCCGACAGGGCACCGGTGAACGCCGCGATACCGCAGGCGATGACCAGTGCGATGGTGGATACCTGGCCGCGCAGTCGCCACGCGTCGCGCAGCAGCTTGCGCCGCAGGGCGTTCACCAGTCGAGCTCCGACGCGCCGACTTTCCGCGCGTTCGCGTCGATGCCCTCGATGCGTCCGTCGCGCAGACGGACTACGCGGTCCGCCATGCGCCCGATGCTGGCGTTGTGCGTGATCACCACCGTCGTGGTGCCCAGTTCCCGGTTCACCCGCGCAAGGGCTTCCAGCACCTGGCGACCCGTCTGCACGTCTAGCGCTCCGGTCGGTTCGTCGCAGAGCAGGCAGTCCGGTCGCTTGGCGATCGCCCGCGCGATGGCCACGCGCTGTTGCTCGCCGCCGGAAAGTTGCGATGGAAAGTGGTCCTGGCGTCCGTCGAGCCCGACCATTGCCAGTGCCGACGTGGCGTCCATCGGTGAGGCGACCAGTTCCGTCGCCAGCTGGACGTTCTCCCGCGCGGTGAGGCTGCTGATGAGGTTGTAGAACTGGAACACGAAGCCCACGTGCTCGCGCCGGTAGCGCGTAAGCGTGGCTTCGTCCGCCTGTGACAGTTCGAGGCCGCGGTAGCGCACCGAGCCCGAGGTCGGGACATCCAGTCCGCCGAGGATGTTCAGCAGCGTGGATTTGCCGCTGCCTGAGGGCCCGAGCAGCACGATGAACTCGCCTTGCAGGATGCTGAGGCCGACGTCGCGTAGCGCATCGACGCGCGTACCGGCGTCGCCGAACTGCCTGCAGAGGGCCTGTGTCTCGAATACCACGTCGTCGGTCGTCGGCTTTGTTCTGCCGTGCAACATGGCCGCCAGCGCCTGTCCGGCGTCGGTTCGGTCCTCGAAACGTGCGTTGCCGCTCATGTACCGCCAGCTTGCCATGCGGCGCGCACCCCAGCACCATCGTTGCATGGCTTCCATGAAGGCGATGCAGCTCGAGGCGGTGCAGGGGCTCTCGGCTGCGGAAGCCGCCGGCCGCCTGGCGCGCGACGGTCACAACGACCTGCCCCAGGACGCGCCGCGTTCAGTGCTGCAGATGTTGCGCGAAGTGCTTTCCGAACCCATGTTCGCACTGCTCCTGGCCGCAGCAGTCGTCTACGTGTTCGTCGGCGAGGGCCTGGATGCCGCCGTACTCGGTGCTTTCGCCACGGTGTCGATCACCATCACTCTCGTCCAGCAGGGACGCAGCCAGCGGGTGCTGGATGCGCTTCGCGACCTCTCCAGTCCGCGGGCGATGGTCGTCCGCGACGGCGTCGCGCTGCGCATCTCCGGCCGCGAGGTCGTCGCCGGCGACCTGCTTGTGCTGGCCGAGGGCGATCGCGTCGCGGCGGATGGCGTGCTGCTGGAATCCAGCGGAATGGAATGCGACGAATCCCTGCTTACCGGCGAATCGCTGCCGGTGGCGAAGGCCGTCGATACCGCGGGCGGTCCTTCGGGCCGCGTGTATTCCGGGACGCTGCTGGTTCGGGGGCATGGTCGTGCGATCGTCACGGCGACCGGCACACGCAGCGAGATCGGCCGCATCGGCGTCGTGCTGCGGGCGACACCGCTCGTGGTGCCCCGGATGCAGGCGCAGGTCGGTCGCCTGGTGCGGCGCCTGGGCCTGGCAGGCGCGACGGTCAGCCTTGGCGTGCTTCTCCTCAACGGCCTGCTGCGGGGCCAATGGCTCGAGGGCGTGCTTGGCGGTATCGCCGTCGGTATGTCGATGCTGCCCGAGGAATTCCCGCTCGTGCTCACCGTGTTCATGGTGATGGGTGCCTGGCGCCTGTCTGCGTCGCGCGTGCTCACGCGTCGCGCGTCGGCCATCGAGACGCTCGGCGCGGCGACTGTCCTGTGCACGGACAAAACCGGCACGCTGACGCAGAACCGCATCCGTGTACGTGCCCTGGTGGCGGCCGATGGCAACAGCTGGTCGCCGAGCGACGATGCACGGTCTCCCGCCGGTGCCCAGTCGCTGGGCAGGCTCTTGCAGGCGGCCTGTCGGGCCAGCGACGCCGCGGCCTTCGATCCGATCGATGCTGCCCTGCTTGCGTTGCCAGGTGCCGGCGAGGGTGAAACGCCGCTGCGGGATTATCCACTGCGGCCCGGTCGTCCGATGCTGGGCCGCGCATGGCGCGATGCGGCCTGCGGCGTGCATCTTGCCGTGAAGGGGGCGCCGGAGGCCGTGCTGGCGGCCTGTGGCCTGCCGGCCGACCAGCGCGAGGGGGTACTCGCCGAGGCCGCGACGCTGGCCGGTGAGGGCGGCCGGGTCCTGGCGGTGGCCGCGAGCGGGTTGCCGCTGCAGTCGGTGCCCGACGATCCGGTGCAGGCCGGGCTCGTCTATCTCGGGCTCGTGGTGTTCGCTGATCCGCTGCGTGCCACGGTTCCTGATGCCGTCCGCGAATGCCTGGGGGCTGGCATCCGCATCGTGATGATCACGGGAGACCATCCCGCGACGGCCCTGTCCATAGCGCGCGAGGCGGGGATTCCGGAAGGCGGCGTGCTGACGGGCGACGCGCTCGACGCGCTGGACGATGCGGCCCTTGCGGAGCGGGCCCGCCGGACGCTGGTGTATGCGCGCATCACGCCGCGCCAGAAATTGCGCATCGTCGAGGCGCTCAAGGCTGGCGGCGAAGTCGTTGCCATGACCGGGGATGGTGTCAACGACGCGCCCGCGCTCAAGGCTGCGGACATCGGCATCGCCATGGGTGGGCGTGGCAGCGACGTTGCGCGGGAGGCGTCGAGTCTCGTCCTGCTTGACGACGATTTCGGGGTGATCGTCGGCGCGGTGCGTCTTGGTCGCCGCATCTACGACAACCTGCGAAAGGCGATGACCTACATTCTCGCCGTGCACGTGCCCATTGCGGGCCTCGCCTTGCTGCCCCTGTTGTCCGGCGGCCCGATGCTGCTGACGCCGATGATGGTCGCGCTGCTCGAGTTGATCATCGATCCTGCCTGCTCGGTGGTGTTCGAGGCCGAACCTGAGGATGAGGGCACCATGCGACGGCCACCACGCGAGCCCGGTGCGCCGCTGTTCGGCCCGGCGCTGTTGTCCTGGGGGCTGATGCAGGGCGCGTTGGCCTTGCTGTCGCTGCTGGCCTGCGTGCTCTGGGCCTGGATCGACGGCGCGGCGGCAGATCGCCTGCGCGCGGTGGCATTCGTGTCGCTGGTCGTCGCGAACCTGGTGCTGATCCAGGTGAACCGTCGCCATGGTGTCGCTGCGGCCGGCAACCGCAGTTTCCATGCGGCCGTGCTGCTCGTCGGAGCCCTGCTTGCCGCCTTGATGTGCTGGCCCCCGCTGCGCTCACTCCTGCATCTGCCGCTGCCGGCCGCCGGCGACCTGGCTAAGGTCGCCGGTACATCATGTGCGCTGTTCGCGGGGCTCGTGCTCCTGCGGCGCCTCAGGTACCCATCGGCGTCGCGATGAACTGCACGCCGCGTCGCGTCTTCGGCACCCGTGCCCCGAAATGCACCGGCTTCATCACCAGCACGTCGCAGGGCAGGGCATCGAGGATCCTTTCCGCCGTATTGCCGATCAGCAGGCGCTTGATGCCGGTGCGCGAGACCGCGCCCATGACGACCAGTTGCGCCTTCAGTTCCTTTGCGAGCTCCGGGATGGCGTCCGCGGCGTGGCGTGCGATGAGATGTCGCTGCGAGGCGGGCACGTCGCTGCGCGACAGTTCCCTGTCGAACGCCGTCTTCGCGCCCTTGGCCGCTTCAGCCTCGATATGGGCCGAGAGGTTCGGCAGGTTGAGGTCGAGTTTGTCGACGTCGATCGTCGACGGCACGAACGCATGGGCTGCGTGGACGGCTCCCTGCAGCGCGCCCGCGACCTGCGTGGCCATGCCGAGGATGCTGGCGTCGAGCCTGGCGGGTTTGGCGAAACTGTGCGTCGGGTCCACCGCTGCGAGGACGACCGGGGCCGCATACGGCTTTCCCGACTTCACCAGCAGCACCGGGACCGGACTGCGTCGGAGCAGCTCCCAGTCGTTGAAGCGCAGCACCCAGGGTGCCAGATGACGGGTCGCATGGCGCTCCGCCACGATGAGGTCCACCTTGCGGCGCACGGCATGACGGATGATGGCCTCGAAGGCGGGGAAGTCCCACTCGACGCCGGTCGCCACTTTGGTGCCGGCCTCGCGCAGCCGCTCTGCGATACGGTCCAGCTTCTTCAGGTGTGCGTCACGCCACTTGCGGCGCAGCTGCGCGACGGTCTGCCCGGCGATGGCCAGGGCATCGACGTAGATCGGTTCGGAGATCGCGTGGTACAGCTCCAGCTGCGCCTTGTGCGCGCGGGCAAGCTGCGCTGCCTTCTCCACCGCAGGCAGGGAGCGCGCGCTGGTGTCCTTGATCGCGACGAGGATGCGGCGGATGGCGGGCATGGGAGGATCTCCGGTGGGGTGTACCGAAGATCCTATGCCCCGGCAGCGTAATTGCCTACCGGGGCTCGATCCGGGAACGCTAGGTAGTTCTCCGGATCTGCGTGACGATCACTTCGTGCGCGATACCCGCATGAAGGTCTTCCAGCCTTCTTCCACCCGCGTGAGTCGGAACGAGCCCAGTGCGCCCTTCTCGATACGCACCGTGTCGCCGATGGCGAGCGGGAAGTACGCAACGGATTCCTGCTGGCGCCACTGCTGGCCGTTGTCCAGCGTGACCACGGCCATGCCGGAGCCGGTGGTCTGCAGCGCGGTGATGCGTGCCGTTTCGCCGATTTCCCCGTCCGAGGTCTTCTTGCCGTTGCCGCTGCCCGGCGTGAACTTCTGCACCAGCCCGGACGTGAAGCCCCGGATGCCGCCGCTGTTCGCCGCCGCGGGCGCCGGCGCCGGGGGTGGCGCTGCGACCTTCGGTGCCGGCGCAACCGCTGGTGCCGGCGCGGGCGCTGCGGCCGGGGTGGCCTGCGGCGCGGAGGGCGTCGTCGTCGGCATCGAGACGAGGTTGACGCGCATGAAGCGCTTCCAGCCGTCCTCCACGCGTGTCAGGCGGTAGGAACCGAGCGCGCCGTTCTCGATGCGGATCGTGTCGCCGGCGTCCAGCGGGAAATAGGCTTCCGACTCGATCTGCCGCCAGACCTGGCCGTTGTCGAGGGTGATGATGGCCAAGCCTGTGCCGGTCGTGCGGACCGAGGCGATCTTGGCGACCTGGCTGTTGTCCGAGTCCGGATTCCGGCCCTTGGCCGGAGTCAGGCTGCGCAGGAACCGCGAGGTGATGCCTGGCTTCTCCGGTGCAGCAGCGGGTACGGCGGCGACCGGAGCGGGCGCCGCAGGAGCTGCAGTCGCCGGAGCGGCCGCGGGCAGTGCAGCCGCCTGCGAGGTCAGGCGCGTCATCTCGCCGTCGTAGCAGGCCAGTCGCTTGAGCACGTCCGTCTCCCGCATGCAGGCACGGAGGGTGTCCGGCACGACGGGCGTCGCCGCCTGCGTGGCGCCCGCAAGGGCGAGGAGGGTCAGCGCCAGGGCTGCCTTGGAAAATCCAGTCGTCATCGTCGTGCCTCCTTAAGGCGCGGCTTTGAAAAGGTCCTGCGAGACATAGTGCAACACGTCGCGCAATTGTTCTGCGGTCAGTACGCCGCGGAAGGGGGGCATGGAGTTCCTGCCGTTCCAGGCCGTGTCGGCCATGGTGGGCAGGTGTCCCGGCACATTCACGAGCGACGCGCCGCCGCCATGGCCGCCCACGCCCTGTTCGCCATGGCAGGACATGCAGAAGGTCTGGTAGGTCTGCTTGCCCTTGCCGCGGTCGGCCGCGCCGGCGGGCAGATCGACACCGCCCGCTGCGGCACCGGTCGGCGCGCGGGAGGGCAGCGAGGCCAGCCGGCCATCGAGCGAGAACAGCCAGACGCTGTCGCCCTTGTCGCCGCCGCCGAACATCGTGCCGGCGGACAGCACGACCACGTACTGGCGACCCTTGTGCTCGAAGGTGCTCGACGAGGCTGCCACACCGGCGTCGGTCTGGAACTGCCACAGGCGCTGGCCGCTCGAGCTGTCGAGCGCGGTGAATCGACCGTCGCTGCGGCCGACGAACACGAGCCCGCCCTTCGTCGCCATCGTGCCGTTGAAGCAGCTGCTGGGCCATTGCTGCTGCCAGACGATGCGGTTCGTCGTCACGTCGACTGCCGAGAAGATGCCCCGGCGCGCGACGCCCGGGTTCGCGCCGCCGCCGCCCATGTACATGCCCTGGAAGGTCGGCAGCGTGAAGGCCTTCTGGTCGCTGACCGACGAGGCGACATGGTCGATGCCGCAGATGAACAGGTGGTGCTTTTCGGGGTCGTAGGACGAGGGTGGCCAGTTCACCGCCATCTGCGGCTTGTAGAGCACGACCTGGTCCCAGAACGGCGTGAAGATGCGGCCCTTGTTCACGAGCGCGAAGCCCTCTGGCGCGTAGTCCATCTCCTGCGGCACGACGGCATCACCGATCACGTAGGGCTGCGTGGCGGCCGTGTGCTGGCGCGGTTCCTGCGGCACCGGGCGCTCCTCGATGCCGAGCAGCGGCTTGCCGGTCGCGCGGTCGAGCAGGTAGACCCAGCCGGTCTTCGAGACTTCCGCGATGCCTTTTCGCAGCTGACCGTAGTAGGGCGCGTCAAAGAGGATCACGGGGTTCGGCGAGTCGTAGTCCCAGATGTCGTGGTGCACCTGCTGGAAGTGCCACTTGTACTGGCCGGTTTTCACATCGAGCGCGAGGATCGACACGGTGAACAGGTTGTCGCCCTTGCGGTTCGCGCCGTTGAAGTCCGGGGCGGCATTGCCGGTGGAGAAATAGATCATCCCGAGTTCGGGATCGATGGCCGGCGTCTGCCAGATCGGCGCGCCGCCGAACTTCCACGCGTCGTTGTCCTGTGGCCAGGTCTCGTGGCCGAACTCACCCGGCCCCGGGATCGTGTAGAAGGTCCACTTGAGGCTGCCGTCCTTGGCGTCGTAGGCCTTGATGCGGCCCCGCATGCCCATGTCGCCGCCGGCAAAGCCGACGATCACCATGCCGTCGTAATAGACAGGTGCCGCGACGAGGCTGTAGCCCTGCAAGGGGTCTTCGGCCTGGATCTCCCAGGCGAGCTTGCCTGTCCGCTGGTCGAGCGCGACGAGCTTCGCATCGAGTTGGCCCTGAAAGACCTTGCCTTCGCCGATCGCGACGCCCCGGTTGACCCAGCCGCAGCAGACCTTCACGCGGTTGGCATCGAGTTTCGCTTCGTAGCGCCACAGGATCTTGCCGCTCTCCACATCCAGCGCGAACACGTCGTTTGCGCCGGTGGAGATGTAGATCAC
>JBDLPS010000043.1:0-3214 GCA_039800965.1 Pseudomonadota bacterium
CAAGCGCCTGCTCGCCGATCCGCGTGCGATGACGCTATCGACGAACTTCGCGTTCCAGTGGCTCAACATCGGACAGATGGACAACATCCAGCCGGACCCGGTGCTCTACCCCACCTTCGATCCGACGCTGCGCGACGGCTACCGTGAGGAAATGCGTCTCTTCCTTGACAGCATCCTGCGTTCAGACCGCAGCGTGCTCGACCTGCTGCGATCCGACACGACCTTCCTGAACGAACGCGTGGCCACCGAATACGGCATACCCAACATCCGTGGTGCGCAGTTCCGCCCCGTGAAGCTCGCCGACCCCCGCCGCAATGGCCTCTTCGGCAAGGGTGCAGTGCTCATGTCCACGGTTTACGGCGATCGCACCTCGGTCGTGCTGCGCGGCTCCTGGATCATGGAAATGGTGCTGGGCACGCCGCCCTCGCCGCCGCCGCCCGGCGTGAATATCGACCTCACGACCAAGCCCGGCGAAAAGCCCAAGACGCTGCGCGCACGGATGGAGCTGCACCGTGCCGCCAAGGCCTGCAACAGCTGCCATGGCGTCATCGACCCGCTGGGCTTCGCCCTCGAGAACTTCGACGTGGTGGGTGCCTGGCGCTCAAGGGATCTCGACGCCGGCCAGCCCATCGATGCACGCGGCGGTGTGTTCGCCGACAAGGAAGCCACCGGCCCCGCCGAGCTTTCTCGCGCCGTGCTGTCGCGACCCGATCAGTTCGTGCAGACGATCACCGAGAAGCTCATGACCTTCGCACTCGGCCGCCCGCTGCGCCACCAGGACATGCCGACCGTGCGCGCGATCGTGCGCCAGGCCTCTGCCCAGGACTACCGCTTCGAATCGATCGTCCGCGGCATCGTCCTCAGCGACGCCTTCGGACATCAGCTCCGTCCGTCCACCGCACCGCTCATCAAGACGGCGCAGACCCACACTGCACCGGCCGACGGCACCCTCGGGAGATAAGCACCATGTTCATCACCAGGAAGCACCTGTCACGCCGCACCCTGCTGCGCGGCCTCGGCGTCTCGGTGGCGCTGCCGCTGCTCGATGCGATGATTCCTGCGGCTACGGCACTCGCCAACACCGCCGCCGCAGCCAAGCCGCGCCTCGGCTTCTTTTATTTTCCGCACGGGGCGGTCATGGAGCGCTGGACGCCCAAGACCACCGGCCGCGACTTCGCGCTCTCCGAGATCCTTGAGCCCCTCGCCCCGTTCCAGAAGCAGCTCACCGTCATCAGCAACCTCGGCAACAAGCCGGCCGAGAGCCGCGCCGTGCATGCCCTGGTGCCGGCAACCTGGCTCTCCTGCACGCATCCGCAGGAAGGGCTCGAGCCGCATCTCGCGCCGACCATCGACCAGATCGCCGCCCAGCACATCGGCCAGGACACGCCCTGGCCCTCGCTCGAAACGGCAACCGCGCAGGGGCATGGCGTGGGCAGTGCCTGCGAACGCGGTTACGGCTGCTCCTACTCGGGCACGCTGTCCTTCCGCAACGCCTCGACGCCGCTGCCGGTCGAGAGCAACCCGCGCCAGCTCTTCATGCGCCTGTTCGGACAGGGTGATTCCGCGCAGGAGCGCGCCTTCCTGTCGCGCCAGACTACGAGCCTGCTCGACATGCTCTCCGGCGAGATCGCCTCGCTGAACCGACAGATCGGCGCACAGGACCAGCGCATGCTGTCGGACTACCTCGACAGCGTGCGCGAGATCGAACGCCGCGTGCAGAACAGCGCGACGGGTCAGGTCTCGAAGCTCTCGCTGCCCGACACGCCGGGCGCGACCTCGCAGAATTTCGACGAGCACCTGAAGCTGATGTTCGACCTGATCGCGCTCGCCTATCAGGGCAACCTCACGCGCATCCAGAGCTTCATGATCGCGCCGGAAGTCAGCGAGCAGACCTACAACCACATCGGCGTGGCCGACGCCTTCCACGCGCTCTCGCACCACCAGAACGACGAGGACCGCAAGGTCCGTCTCGCCAAGATCCAGCGCTACCACACGCAGGTGTTCGCCGGCTTCCTCGACAAGCTGTCGAAGATGCCGGATGGCGAAGGCAGTCTGCTCGACAATTCGATCCTGCTCTACGGCAGCAACATGTCGAACAGCAACGCGCACAACCAGTACCCGCTGCCGACGGCGATCCTCGGACACGGCGGCGGCAAGATCCGCGGCAACCAGCACATCGACATGGGCACGCGCACGCCGCTCGCCAATGTCCTGCATACCGTCCTCGATCGCGCCGGCGTGCCGGTGGAACGCGTCGGCGACAGCACCGGCCTCATCCGGGAGATCTGACGCATGAGCCTTGGTCAAAGCCTCCGTCCGTGGATCGCCGCTGCCCTGCTGGCCGCCGCCACGCTGCCCGCCTTCGCCGCTCATCCGACCCTCGAGCCCGAACTGCGGGTCATCCCGCTGGTGCAGGCCGTCCAGTCACGCGATATCACCGCCATCCGGCAACTGCTGGCCGACAAGGCCGACGTGAACCAGCGGGCGAGCGACGGCACCTCGGCGCTGCACTGGGCTGTCTACAACAACGAGGCCGCGCTGGTCGGCACGCTGCTCGCCGCCGGCGCCGATGCGAAGGCACGCAACGACTACGACGCCACGCCGCTCTCGGAAGCCGCCGTCACCGGCAATGTCGCGGTGATCCGTGCGCTGCTCAAGGCCGGCGCCGAAGTCGATGCGGCGAATGCCGATGGCCAGACCGCACTCATGGTCATCGCCCGCACCAGCAACATCGAGGCCGCCCGCCTGCTGCTCGACCGCGGCGCCAAGGTCAACACGCGCGAGAAGTGGCACGGCCAGACGGCCCTCATGTGGGCCGCGGCCGAAGGCCAGCCCGCGATGGTGAAGCTGCTCATCCAGCGGGGCGCCGAGGTCAACGCGCGCTCCGACGTCTATCGCTGGGAACGGCAGATCACCTCCGAACCGCGCATGCAGGCGCGTCCTTCCGGAGGCTTCACGCCGCTGCTCTTCGCGGCGCGCAAGGGCTGCCTCGACTGCGCGAAGGCGCTGGTCGGCGGCGGCGCCGACGTCAAGCTCAACGATCCCGATGGGGTGAGCCCGCTACTGCTGGCGACGCTCAACTTCGGTTTCGACACCGCGGCCTTCCTGATCCAGCGCGGCGGCGATGTCGACAAGTGGGACATCTGGGGCCGCTCGCCGCTCTATGCCGCGGTCGACATGAACACGCTGCCGACCGGCGGTCGCGCCGAGCGTC
>JBDLPS010000044.1:0-2614 GCA_039800965.1 Pseudomonadota bacterium
TGGGCGGACAACGCATTCACGGACATCATCGCGGACCGGTTTGACGCAGGTGTCCGACTGGGAGAGCACGTTGCCAAGGACATGATCGCGGTACGGATCGGACCGGACCTGCGCGTGGCCATCGTGGGCACTTCGTCCTATTTCGCGAAACACGGTCGCCCGGAATCACCCCACCACCTGACGCAACATCGTTGCATCAACATCCGCCAGCAATCGAAAGGGGGCCTCTATGTCTGGGAATTCGAGAAGGACGGCCACGTCCTCAATGTCCGCGTCGAAGGACCCTTGGTGCTCAATGATTCCACCGTAGTTCTCAAGGCCGTCGAAGCCGGGCATGGCGTGGCATGCGTGATGGAGGACATGTCGAAGCAGGCGATCTCGGATGGAAGGCTGGTCCGTGTCCTGGAAGACTGGTGCCCCCCGTTTCCCGGCTACCACCTCTACTATCCCGGTCGTTCGCAGCAGAGCAGCGCGTTCTCATTGCTTGTCGAGGCCCTGCGAGATCGGGCCCCGGTCAAACGCAAACGACGCGCACGGGCGTGACTACCCTTCCCAGGGAAGTCCGTCGGGCATGCCATCGTGGAAGGCGCGCCGTTGGAAATACCAGCGATCGGCTTGCTTGACGAGCTCATCCTCGTACCAACCGAAAGCGCCGACGACACAGCCGCCACCCTGGATCCGAGCAGGCACCATCCAGTAACTCCAGGCCCGGCATCGGTCGGCATTTCCGTCCAGTACGAGATGCTGGACATGGTGCTGCATGACCTTGTCGAGATGGTTTTCAACCACGTGCTGCCTCAACCAGGAAACGATCTCCTGTCGGCCCGTGCGGCGATCGCGACCGGCCGCCACCATCACGCCATCAGCCGTGAACAGTCTCCCGACGGCCTCGAAGTCGCGGCAGTCATACGCCCAGGCGTACCGTGCGAAGACTTCCCGAATGGCAAGCTGGTCTTCAAAGGGCGGGGCAACCGGTTCAGCCATATATCGTCCTCAACACTGAAGCCTTGTAATGCATCGAGTCCCACCGCCAGATCAACCGATCCACCCCTATCGTTACCATCAACTTTCCTGATTCGAAACCATCGGGCTACCGGCGTGGTGTTCGAGCCGCGTCATGAAATACCGCCCCGCGGGTCCCGGCGGCTTCGCCGCGCGATACATCAGGGACCAGGGCTGACTGCCCCGTCGACGGGTCGCGGGGTCCAGCTGCTGAAGCCGTCCCGCGCTGATCTCCCCTTCGGCGACATGTGTCGGCAGATAGCCCCAGCCCAGCCCCCGTCGCAGCAGGGCCAGCTGCAGGGAGAGTCCGCCAACGCGCCACAGTCGGGCTGAATTCACCGACACATCGCGGGCCTCGTCGTCCTCGCCTGCCGCACGGTTAGTGATCTGCAGGCTGTCGCGCAGCGCCCCGGTTGGAATCCGGCCGGCGTGCCGGGCCAGCGCGTGGCCGGGTGCCACGACGGCGACAATCTCCACCCGGCCGAAATCCCGCGCCTCGACGCCTGCGGGCCAGGCGATGTCGAGGGCGCTGACGCCCAGCGCCGCTTCGCCACCGACGACCTGCCGCAGCACCTGTTCGCGCGACCGCACGCGCGCGTCGACGGACACGGACGGAGAGGTCTCCGACAAGTCGGCGAGCGCTGCGGCCAGCAGGTCTTCCGGGAAGAAGGTGTCCACGGCCAGGACGAGCTGTCCTTCCAGCCCTGCCGTCAGGCTCGATGCGCTGGCAGCGAGTTCATCGGACAGCAGGCAGAGCCGGCGTGCGTAGGCCAGCACGGTCTCGCCTGCCGCGGTCAGGACCGGCCGCCGTTTGCCGCGCTGGAACAGGCTAAGCCCCAGCTGTGCCTCCAGCGCGGCGATGCCATAGCTGATTGTGGGCTGGCTGCGATCCAGTTGTCGCGCAGCGGCTGAAAAACTACCGGCATCCACGACCGCCGTCAGGAGTCGCAGATGGTCGAGGGAGGGGGTATCGGAGCTGTTCATGGCCTAATCTATTCACTTATTTGATGGGATCAATAGTCTCCCCATCCTTGGCCCAGCGGCGCGAAGCCGGGATCCTGTCTGCCACAGTCAGGAGGGTCCTATGGACGATATGAAGTCACTGGCCGGGAAGCTCGAAGCCCTCACGGCGCGGGTCGAGCGGCTGGATGCCGAGGCCGCGATCCGGCGCCTTCACCATGCCTACGGCTATTTCATGGATTACTGCTGGTACGACGAGGTGATCCAGCTCTTCGCCGCAGATGGCGAAGCGGTATTCCTGTCGGGCGTATACCGTGGCCACGAGAGCCTGGCGCGCCTTTACAAGACCTTCCTCGGACAAGCCTATACGCGCGGCGCAGCGGGCCCCGTATATGGCTTCCTCGCGGACCACTTCCTGATGCAGGACGTGATCACCGTATCGCCCGACGGGCTTTCCGCGCACATGCGAGGACGTGCACTTCTGGTGCTCGGCAGTCACGAGTCCCGCCAGGACCGTCACCCGCAATTGCCAGACCAGATCTATGAAGCCGGCCTTTACGAAAACCACTATGTCCGCGATCAGGGCGTCTGGAAGATCCAGCGACTGGAATACGCGCTGCAGTGGCAGGCCCTCTACGAGAAAGGCTGGACA
>JBDLPS010000045.1:0-6105 GCA_039800965.1 Pseudomonadota bacterium
AATCAAACGAAAAACTACAAGCAACATAGAGAATATACAAAACAAGATTGATCATCAAATCAGCCCCAAGGCACAGGTATCGCGGAGCTACGTGGCGGCCGCCAGCCCCTTCAAGTCGCCGACGGCGGGCAGCGCGGAAAGCGGTGTTCCCGGTTTTCGACTCGGAACACGCGTAAGGCACCCGAAGTTCGGCGATGGCATGATCCTGAACATAGAGGGACAGGGCGCACAGGCCCGCATACAGGTCAATTTCGAACAGCACGGCTCGAAGTGGCTGATGCTGTCGTACGCCAACCTGGAGACCATCCGGTGAAAGTGCTGATTCTTGGTGCAGGACAAGTCGGTCGCACCGCGGCCTACCATCTCTCGCGCGAGCCGGCCAACGAGGTCACGGTCGTCGATTCCAACGAGGAGATCCTTCGCGAACTGCAGGACCGCCTCGATGTGCGGACGGTGGCCGGCAGCGCTTCCTACCCGTCGGTGCTCGAAGCAGCCGGCATCGTCGACACGGACATCCTCGTGGCGGTCACCAGTTCGGACGAGGTGAACATCGTCGCCTGCGAAATCGCCCATGCGCTCTATCGCACCCCGACGCGCATCGCACGGATCCGCGCGTCCGAATACACGTCGCGCGAGAAGCTCTTCGCCGACGGCATGATCGCGGTCGACGTCTGGATCAATCCCGAGCAACTGGTCACCGAGTACATCGAGCGGCTCATCCACAACCCCGGGGCCATGCAGGTGGTGGACTTCGCCGATGGCAAGGCGCGTCTCGTTGGCTTGCGGGCCCGCAAGGGAGGGCTCCTCGTCGGCCAGCAGCTGCGCACGCTCAAGGACCATATGCCGCATGCGGACGCCCGCATCGCCGCCATATACCGCAACGGCCGCGCGATAGAACCCAATGGCGACACGCTGGTGGAGGAAGGCGACGAGATCTTCTTCATCGCGGCGCGCGACCACATCCAGCGCATGATGGCCGAGATCCAGCGTGCCGAAGATCCGGTCAGGAAAATCGTGATTGCCGGCGGCGGCCATATCGGATTCCGCCTCGCCCGGCTCCTCGAGAAGCGCTACCAGGTCAAACTTATCGAGCGCGACCCGAAGCGTGCCCGCCGGGCGTCCGAACTACTCGAAAGCGCCATCGTCCTGCAAGGCGATGCACAGGACGAGGAACTGCTGATCGAGGAGAACATCGACAGCACCGATGTATTCGCCGCGCTCACCAACTCCGAGGAAGCCAACGTACTGTCAGCGATGCTGGCCAAGCGGCTGGGCGCCAGCAAGGTCATGGCGCTCGTCAACAAGCCGTCCTATGGCGAATTGATGGAAAACCGCAGCATCGACATCGTCATTTCCCCACCGACCATCACGATCGGCAGCCTGCTCGCCCACGTGCGCCGCGGCGACGTTGTGCGCGTGCACTCTCTGCGTCGTGG
This sequence comes from Pseudomonadota bacterium, assembly GCA_039800965.1. Taxonomy (GTDB): domain Bacteria; phylum Pseudomonadota; class Gammaproteobacteria; order Steroidobacterales; family Steroidobacteraceae; genus ZC4RG30. The sequence goes on from JBDLPS010000045.1 coordinate 1,437, forward strand.
CTCGGCTGAAGCGCTGGAATCCATCGTCCACGGACCCGCCGACCGTTCGCGGGTCATCGGCCGCACGGTGGAACAGATCCCGTTGCCGGACGGCGCGACCATCAGCGCCATCGTGCGGGGCGAGCGCGTGATCATCGCCCACCACGATACCCGGATCGAAGAAGAAGACCACGTGATCGTCTTCCTCGCTGACCGACGGCAGGTCGAGGCCGTCGAACGCCTGTTCCAGGTCGACTGACCGAGGACCCTCCGATGCGCCCGGTATTCGCCATCGTCCACGTCCTCGGTTCGCTCCTGATGCTGTTCGGCGCAGCCTTCCTTGCACCCATTCTGGCCGGTCTGGTGTTCGCGGAGCCGCTCGCCGTGCGCGGATTCGCCTTCACGGGTGTGCTGACACTTGCTACGGGCGCCCTGCTGACGCTCGCGACGCGACGCTTCCGGGAAGAACTCAAGGCCCGCAACGGGTACCTGCTCGTGACGCTGGGATGGCTGCTCGTCGCGGGCGCCGGTGCCATGCCCCTGATGGTCGTCCTGCCGACGCTGGGCTTCACCGGCGCCTATTTCGAGGCGATGTCAGGCCTCACCACTACGGGTTCGACGGTGCTTTCGGGCATCGACCAACTCCCCCACGCCGTGAACCTGTGGCGCTGCCTGCTCCACTGGCTTGGCGGATTGGGCGTGATCGTGATGGCGGTCGCCGTCTTGCCGCTGCTGGGGGTGGGCGGCATGCAGGTATACCGGGCGGATACCCCCGGGGCCGTGAAGGACGCCCGACTCACGCCGCGCATCACGCAGACCGCGCGCCTCCTGGGCATCGTCTACTGCGTGCTTACCGCCGTCTGCGTCGGAGCACTCGCGCTGGCGGGGATGCCCGGCTTCGATGCGCTGTGCCACGGATTGTCGGTCATCTCGCTGGGCGGCTTCTCCACGCACGATGCCAACATCGCATGGTTCCATTCAGGCCGCGTCGAAGCCGTCATGACCCTGTGCATGCTGCTTGCCGCGGTGAATTTCTCGACTCATTTCGCGGCCCTGCGCCGCGGCGACCTTTCCGTCTACGGGCGGGATGCCGAGGCACGCTGGATGGTGACCTGGATCGCGGTGGGCATCGCGATGCTGGCGATCGTCACTTACGCCAACGGTGTATTCCCGTCTTTCGGAGAATCCTTCCGGAGAGTGGCCTTCAGTCTGGTCGCAGCAGCCACCACATCGGGTTTCACGACGGTCGATTATTCGGCGTGGCCCCTGTTCGCGCCGATGTGGATGCTGTTCATGAGTTGCGTGGCCAGTTCAACCGGTTCCACGGGCGGCGGCATCAAGGTTTTCCGGGCGCTGGTACTGATCAAGCAGTCCTTCCGCGAGATGTTCGTGCTGGTTCACCCGCAGGCTGTTTCGCCGCTCAAGATTTCCGGCAGCGTGATCCCCAACCGGGTCGTCTATTCGGTGCTCGCGTTCATCTTCGTCTATTTCATGGCCATCGTCGTGCTGACGTTCGCCCTGCTCGCATCGAATCTCGATTTCATCACCGCGTTCTCGGCCGTCATCGCTTCGATCAACAATACCGGCCCCGGCCTTGGACTGGTGGGCCCCACGCATACCTACGGCGTGCTGAACGAGTTCCAGCAGTGGATCTGCACGGCGGCGATGTTCCTCGGCCGCGTCGAACTGTTCACCGCGCTGGTGCTGTTCACGCCGACGTTCTGGCGCAAGTAGGCAGGGCAGCGGGTTCAGCTGCCCCGCAGGATCCTGTCCATTGCCTTGCCCTTGGCCAGTTCGTCGATGAGCTTGTCCAGCCGGCGGTCTTAGCCCTCTCGATATGCCGCCACGACGGCCGGCATTGGTGGAAAATCGCCTCTGCCATGAACCATCCACCCGCGCCCGCCGTCATGCCGGTGGTCGACCACAACCGCTGCGAAGGCAAATCCGCCTGCATCGCGGTCTGCCCGACCAACGTATTCGATATCCGGCACCTCGCCCCGGCCGAACGGGGACGACTCTCTTTGGCGGGACGACTGCGCCGTTTGCTGCACGGGGGCCCCCAGGCCTGGGTCGCGCGGCCGGACCAGTGCCGGGGCTGCGCGCGCTGCGTGGCTGAATGCCCCGAAGCTGCGATCCGGCTGGTGGGGGTCAGGCCGCCCGAGCCCGCTTCAGGTGAACCAGCAGGATCGATATCGCCGCCGGGGTGACGCCCGGTACCCGGGCCGCCTGGCCCAACGTGGCCGGGCGGGCATCGATGAGTTTCTGCCGCACTTCGCTGGACAGCCCGGCGATGGCTCCGTAGTCCATATCAACGGGGAGTTCGGTGGTTTCGCTCGCGCGCTGTCGCTCGATATCCGCCTGCTGGCGGTCGATGTAACCGGCGTAGCGAGCACGGACCTCCAGTTCCAGCTCGAGCTGCGGCGGAATGCGGTCATCGATGCGGCCTGCATCATGGCTGCCGACCAGCGAAGCGAGGTCGGTGTACGAGACCTCGGGTCGGCGCAACAACTCGAAGGCGGTCTGTTCGCGCGAGAGGGCGCCGCCCAGCACGCGGTCGGCCCAGTCGGGCGGCACGGCGGCGGGGCGCAGCAACATCGAACCCAGCCGACCCACCTCTTGCTCGACGGCCAGCTGTTTCGCTTCGAAGTACGCCCAGCGCAGGTCGTCCACCAGGCCCAGCGCACGCCCGGCCGGGGTCAGCCGTGCGTCCGCGTTGTCCTCGCGGAGCATGAGGCGGTATTCGGCGCGACTGGTGAACATGCGGTAAGGCTCACGGGTCCCGCAGGTCGTGAGATCGTCCACCAGCACCCCCATGTAAGAGGTGGCGCGCTCGGGCGTCCATCCGGCCAGGCCGCAGGCCTCGGCGGCGGCATTGGTCCCCGCGACCAGACCCTGGGCCGCCGCCTCTTCATAGCCGGTGGTTCCATTGATCTGCCCGGCGAAATACAGCCCGGCCAGCGTCTTCACAGCCAGTCGCGGGGTCAGGTCGCGCGGGTCGAAATAGTCATACTCGATGGCATAGCCCGGTCGAGTCAGGTGGGCCTGCTCCAGACCCGGGATCGTTCTGACGAAGGCCTGCTGCACATCGAAAGGCAGGCTGGTTGAAATCCCGTTCGGGTAAACCTCATGGGTATCGAGGCCTTCCGGCTCCAGGAAGATCTGGTGCGAATCGCGACCGGCGAAACGCACGACCTTGTCCTCGACACTGGGACAGTAACGCGGACCGACGCCCTCGATCAGCCCGGTGAACATCGGCGAGCGGTCCGTCGCCCCACGGATGATCTCGTGGGTACGGGCGTTGGTGGCCGTGATGTGGCAGGGCCGCTGCGGCGGATGGTCCTCTCGTCGCCCGAGGAAGGAAAAGACGGGGCGGGGGTCGTCGCTCGGCTGCACGGTCAGCGCCGAGTAATCGATGCTGCGGCCATCGATGCGGGGTGGCGTGCCGGTCTTCAGCCGACCGACGCGGGGCATCATTTCCCGCAACCGGGCCGCGAGGCGCAGCGACGGGGGATCACCCGCGCGACCACCCGCATACTGCTCGAGACCGACGTGCAAGCGGCCGCCGAGGAAAGTCCCGGTAGTCATAACGACCGCCCGGGTCGGAAAACGGATGCCCGTGACGGTAACCACCGCGCAGACCCGTCCGCCCTCGATCTCGATGTCGGCGACCTCCTGCTGGAACAGACGCAGGTTGGGTTGGTTTTCCACGAAGCGACGGATGGCCTGGCGATAGCGCTGCCGGTCGGCCTGCGCCCGGGTCGCCCTGACCGCAGGCCCTTTGCTGGCGTTCAGCGTGCGGAACTGGATGCCAGCCTGGTCAGCGGCACGCGCCATCACGCCCCCCAGGGCATCGATTTCGCGGACGAGGTGCCCCTTGCCGATCCCGCCGATCGCCGGGTTGCAACTCATCGACCCGACGGTCTCAAGATTCTGGGTGAGCAGCAGCGTGCGGGCGCCACGCCGCGCCGCGGCAAGCGCGGCTTCGACGCCGGCGTGGCCGCCGCCGATCACGATCACGTCGGTGTCCGGGTACCTGCTCATCGGCACATTGTAATAGGTGTCACGTCAGCGAGTCCCATTACGAAACGCAACGTGCAATATCATGGCGCGGGCCTTAATATCCGGCCGACCCGGCATCCCGCTCCGCTCCCCTAAGCCCCGGGCGACACCCCCTCCAGACTCAGGAAATTCCTTGGCTTACCCCCGGCCAAGGTGGATTGAATCAATACTGACACAATATCACGAATGGCACGCCCGACTGTACCGTTTCGATACGCTATTGCCCCTTGGGGGGTGGCTTGCGGGCTCCCCTTGGGTCGCTGCTAGACTGTCGCACCTTTTTTAAGGCCCAGTTTTTTCGTCTCTCGAAACTAAGTGAAGAGGTTGGTTACATGAGCAATCTGGAAACCGTGCTGAAAAACGCCGGCAACACCGTCGAGCACCTGCGCAACTCGCAGATCGGCGCCTACGTCTACCCGGTCGTCGCGCCGGAGTTCTCGAACTGGCGTTCGGAACAGGCCGCCTGGCGCAACAACGCCGTCCTGTTCGACCAGACGCACCACATGGTCGACCTCTTCATCGACGGCCCGGACGCCCTGGCGTTCATCGAGAGCCTCGCGATCAACAGCATGAAGGGCTTCGTGCCGAACAAGGCCAAGCAGTTCGTTGCCTGCTCGTACTCGGGCCACGT
>JBDLPS010000046.1:0-3189 GCA_039800965.1 Pseudomonadota bacterium
GCGACGACCGACGCGATGAACAGGTTGTCGCCGCCCTGCGGGCTGCGCAGCTTCCAGTTCATTGGCGTGCCGTTGCCGGTGCCGATATAGAGACGATTGAACTCCGGGTCGTAGGTCATGGCGTTCCACACCGAACCGCCGCCGCCGTACTTCCACCATTCGCCCGTCCAGGTCTTCTCGGCGACGGCCATGGCCTCGTCCGACACCTGACCATCCTTCGTGCCCGGCTTACCCGGCACCACATAGAAGCGCCACAGCTGCTTGCCGTCCTCGGCGTCATAGGCCGTGACATAGCCGCGCAGCGGACTGAAATCACCGCCCGAGAAGCCGATGACGACCTTGCCGTTGAACACGCGCGGCGCACCGGTGATCACCGCACCGTCCTTCGGGTCCACGGTCTGCGCCGACCAGGCCTCGGTGCCATCCTTCGCGTTCAGCGCGATGAGACGGCCATCGCTGGTGCCTGCATAAACCTTGTCCTTCCAGAAGGCGACGCCGCGGATACCCCAGGCCACCCGCAGCTTCTCCGGATTGCTCTCCATGGCCTTCGCGTCGTGGCGCCACAGCAGCCGGCCGGTCTTGGCCTCGATGGCATGGATCACGCCATGGCCGGCACCCAGATAGATCACGCCATTCACCGCAAGCGGCGCCGTGATGGAACTCGTCACGTCGAGGTCGAGCGTCCAAGCGAGGCCCAGCCGCTTCACGCTGTCAGTGTTCACCTCGGTCAGCGGGCTGTAGTGCGTCTCGCTGAAGGTGCGACCGAAGGACGGCCAGTTGCTGCCGTCCTGCTCGTTGGCGAGCGCAGCGTTGTCGACGACCTGCGGCCCCTTGGCGCAAGCCGCCAGCAACAGCGCAGCCGTCAGGAAAAACCAGTTCCGATGCTTCATGCGGGAAATCCCCTTGCCCCTGAATGTTCCGGATCATACCGTACCGAAATGAGCACCATCCCCGCATCGCTCCGTTCCGATATCGACCTGTTCGACGACGCCGCGATCGACAACCCCTACCCCCTCTTCCAGGCGCTGCGGGACCTGGGACCAGCCGCCTACCTCAACCGCCAGGACTGCTGGTTTCTCGGCCGTCATGCGCAGGTGCGCGCCGCGCTGGGCGACTGGCAGGCCTTCTCGTCGGCCCATGGCATCGGCCTCAACGACATCATCAATGCCGCCTGGAAGACCGCCCTGATCTGCCTCGATCCGCCGGAGCACACCCGGGCAAAGCTGCTGCTCACGGAGCGCCTGTCCCCGCGGGCCCTCAAGCCGATCGAGGACGTCATCGACCGCAAGGCCGCGGAGATGGTCGAGCGCGTGGTCGCAGCGGGCCACTTCGATGGCATCACCGACGTCGCGCACGAACTGCCGCTCAACCTGATCATGGACCTGATCGGCTGGCCCGAACGGGTCCGGTCGACGCTGCGCGGCATGGCCGAGGGGGCCTTCGAGGTCTGCGGTCCGATCGACAACGCGCGCATGCAGTCCTCGCTGCCGCGCCTGCAATCGATGATGCAGCTCATCGCCGAGGTCTACGACAACAACGAACTCGTGCCCGGAGGCTTCGGCTCGACGATCGCAGACTCCGCGCGCCGCGGCGAGATCGCCCGCGAAGACGCCATCGGGCTGCTGGCCGGCTACGTCGTGGCCGCCTTCGACACCACGATCAGCGGCATCGGCAGCGGTCTCTGGCTGTTTGCCTGCAACCCCGATCAATGGGACACGGTCCGCCGCGAACCGGCACTGATCCCTCGCGCCTTCAACGAGATCCTGAGGATGGAAACGCCGATCCAGTACTTCGGGCGCGTTGCCGCCCGTGACGTGGACGTCGGCGAAGGCGTCACGATCCCCGCCGGGGCCCGCGTCGTCGTGAGCTACGCGGCAGCCAACCGCGATGAGCGGCACTTCCCCGACCCCGGCCGTTTCGACATCCGTCGCTCCCCCTCCGACCATCTGGCTTTCGGCCATGGCAACCATGCCTGCGCCGGCCAGGGTCTGGCCCGCATGGAGGCCCATGCCGTATTCCGCGCCCTGGCGGCCCGGGTCAGCCGCTTCGAAGCGGCCGGCGAGGCCCGCCTAGGCCGCACGGCCTTCACCCGCGGACTGGAGCACTTGCCGCTGCGCGCGGTCTGCTGACCCCCTCGCAGCCCGCCCCCGGGCTGGTACCATCTTCCGCCTGTGTTTCCGGGGGTGTTTTCAGTGTCGAACCGCAAGGTCGCTGCTTCGTTCCTGCTGCTGTTTTCGGTCGTCGCGCCGGCCCTCGCCGCCGCGACCACCCCTGCGCAGTGGCACCTCCTCGAGGACAACTGCGGCAAGTGCCACAACGCCACCGACTGGGCCGGCGGGCTCGCCTTCGACACGCTCACGCCCGATGCGCTGCAGGCCGACGCCGAGATCTGGGAAAAGACCGTCCGCAAGCTGCGGGGTCGTCTCATGCCACCGCCCGGCGAACCGCAGCCCGATCAGAAGAGCATCGACGGCTTCGTGTCCTGGATGGAAGGCGCCCTCGACAAGGCAGCCGCTGAAACCCCGGATCCGGGTTATGTCGGCCTGCACCGCCTGAACCGCACCGAATACGGACGCGAGATCGAGCGCATCCTCGCCCTGAACGTCGACGTGAAGACGATGCTGCCCAAGGACGTGTCGAACGAAGGCTTCGACAACCTCGCCGCTTCGCTGCGCATCTCGCCGACCTTCCTCGACCAGTACCTCGGCGCCGCGCGCAACGTCGCCCGCCTCGCGGTGGGCCGCAGCAACGAGAAATCCAGCAGCCACGAATACCGCGCCAACCCTGCCGCGGACCAGTCGAGCCATATCGACGGCCTGCCGCTGGGCACGCGCGGCGGCCTCGCGGTCGATCATTACTTCCCGGCGGACGGTGAATACGAGTTCAACATCCGCGAGTTCTTCTTCATGGGCGCGGGCTACGTCACCAAGGTGGACCATGCGCACCGCGTGATCCTCACGATTGATGGCACGCGCGTCTTCGAGCAGAGCGCCGGCGGCAAGGACGACCAGTTGGCCGTCGACAAGCGCCAGGCCATCGCTGCGGACGAGATGCAGGCGCGCTTCAACAACATCCGCGTGAAGGTGAAGGCGGGCATGCACCGCGTTGGTGCCGCCTTCATCCAGCGTTCCTTTGCGCAGTCCGATTCGCCGCTGCAGCCGATCGCGATGCTGCCGGAGATGGAGCGCG
>JBDLPS010000047.1:0-5380 GCA_039800965.1 Pseudomonadota bacterium
AAGACCTTCGACCAGAGCCTGTTCGACCTCTACGAGACCGGCTTCATCTCCTACGAGGATGCGCTCCGCAACGCGGATTCCAAGAATGAACTGCGCCTGCGGGTGAAGCTGGAGAGCAAGCGCAATACGCCAGCTGCAGCTGATGCGGCCGGGCTTGAGCTCGTGGACGACAAGGACGATGCCAATGGCCGATACCCCTGAGGCGTCGGCTCCGGTGGCGGGCGCGGCCGGCGAACCGGACCTGCGACCGCTGTTGCGGCTCATGGCGGACAAGGGTGCGTCCGATCTCTTCCTTGCGGTGAATTCGCCGGTCAAGGTGAAGATCGAGGGCAAGGTCTACGCGGTCAACAACCAGCTCCTGCAGCCGGACGCACTGCGCGCAGTCGTCGCGAAACTCATGAATCCGGCGCAGCAGCAGGTGCTGCAGCAGGACATGGAGATCGACTTCGCGATCTCGGAGGCCGGCATCGGCCGGTTCCGCGTGAACATCTTCATGCAGCGCGGCACGCCTTCCGTCGTGATGCGTTACATCTCGCATGAAATGCCGCGCATCGAGTCACTGGGATTGCCCGAAGGCATCACCGACCTGCTGCGCCACAAGCATGGTCTGGTGCTCGTGGTCGGTTCCACCGGATCCGGGAAATCGACCACCCTTGCGGCGATGGTGAACTTCCGCAACGAGAACTTCGCGGAGCACATCCTCACGATCGAGGACCCGATCGAGTTCCTCCACCGGAACAACAAGGCCATCGTGAGCCAGCGCGAGGTTGGTCTCGATACGCTGTCGTTCGAGCGGGCTCTGCGCGGCGCGTTGCGTGCCGCGCCGGACGTCGTGTTGATCGGTGAAATCCGCGACCGTGTCAGCATGCAGTCCGCGCTGACGCTTGCGGGCACCGGTCAGCTTGTCCTTGCCACGCTGCATGCCAACAACTGCGCGGAGACGCTCGATCGCATCATCAATTTCTTCCCGCACGAGCAGCATGACCAGGTCGTCATGGACCTCTCGCAATACCTTCGGGCGGTCATCGCCCAGCGATTGGTGCCCGGTGCTTCCGGTCGCCGGGTGGCTGCCGTCGAGGTGATGCTCAACACCGCGCACATCGCGGAGTTGATCCACAAGTCCGACATCTCGGCGATCAAGGAAGCGATCCACCTCAGCGCGGAGCGGGGGATCCAGAGCTTCGACCAGGCTCTGTACAAGCTCTACAAGGACGGGCGGGTGAGCCTGGAGGCCGCCTTGTCCCACGCGGACTCAAGGACCAACCTCGAGTCGCGCATCAATTTCGGCTGACCGCCGCGCCGGTGATGGCGAGGCGGCAGCCCCCGTCGTGGTGTTACTTGCGGCCCTTGCCGGGCTTGCGGAACTTGAACACCGACTGGTCCGTCATGCCGCGAAGCCCCGGCGCGAAGACCAGCTGCGTGTGGTCGTCCGTCGGGTAGGCCAGCAGCTTGCTGTCCTCGGCGAGCTCGAAGCCCGCCTTCAGGACCTCGGCCTTGATCACCGCGGGATCGATGCGGTGCAGGGTCTTGATGTCACGCGTCCCCGATCCGGCCGCCGCGTTGTGGTCCACGACGAAGAACACGCCGCCCGGCTTCAGCGCCTTGAAGATCTTGGCATTGAGCGCCGCGGTGTCGATGTTGTTCAGCGGCAGGTCGTGGTAGTAGAGCACGTTCACCACGGCGTCCACGTCCTTGGGCAGCTCGACGCCGTTGTAGTTGACGAGCGTGTACTGGGTGTTGGGATGCTTGTCGACGAAGGCGCCGCTGTTGGCTGCGGCGCGCGCCGCCGTGTACGGCAGGTCGAACATGTACACGCGGCCCTGCGGGCCGACGATGTCGGACAGCAGTTGCGTGAAGTACTGGCCGAACGAGGCGAATTCAACCACGCGGTCGCCCGGCTTGATGCCGGCGAGCGTGAGCAGCTCGGCTGGCTTGCGGTTCGCATCGCGCGCCTTGGCGTCGGCAGGGCGGTCGGCCGATTCCACTGCGGCCCGGACGTAGGCGGGGGTGGTGGCAGGCATCACGTAGGGCGCCGGCGGGGGGCTGGCGGCGGCCCCTTCCGCGGCGACGACAGGTGGGTTCAGGGCGGCAAGCGCGAGCGCGGGCAATGCGGCGCAGGCCAGGCGCAGACGGATAGACATGATCGGAATCCCCCGGTGATGCTGGTTCGGTCGCCGGCACGGTGCGCGGCGGCACGATTGCCAGCTTGCCACAGCCCCGGGCGAGGACCCTAGCTTCCGGTGCCGAACACCGTTGCTGCGTCGAACACAGGGCCGTCGACGCAGACCCGCTTCATCGCGGTGCCGGAGGCCGTGGCGACCGGCACGACGCAGCCCGCGCAGCCACCGACCGCGCAGGCCATGTATTCCTCGAGCGACACCTGGCACGCGACGCCGAATTCGGCGGCCAGTGCCGCCACGGCCTTCAGCATCGGGGTGGGGCCGCAGCTGAAGACCTCGACTTCGTCGAGCGACATGCGGTCCAGCGTGCCAAGCCAGGCCCGCGCGAGGTCCGTGACATAGCCGTCGTGGCAACCGGGGAAGCCGGCCTTGCTCGTCAGCCGGCACGGTATGCCCCAGTCCTCCAGCAACGGCATGGTGGCGATCACGCCTTCCGGCATGCCGGGAACCATCATTCGCGACGGGCGCGCGCGGAACGGGAACGGGATTTCGGAACCGAAGATCGCAAAGGGCTTGAAGCCTTCGTCGAGGCGCGTCGCCAGGACCTCGGCGAGGTAGACCATCGGCGGAATGCCGACGCCGCCACCGATGAGCAACGCGCGGGGTTTCGTGGCCCGCGGCGTGAACCCCTGGCCGATCGGCCCCATGAGGTTGACGGCATCGCCGGGCTGGCGCGTGGCGAGGTGGTTGAGTCCCTCGCCCATGACCTTGTAGAGGATCTCGATCCAGCCCTCTGCGGCGTTCGCGCGCATGATCGAGAGCGGGCGGCGCATCGGGATGTCGGGATCGACCGCGACGTGCACGAAGCTGCCGGCGGTGGCGCGACGCGCGACGCGCGGCGCGGCCACGCGCAGCACGAATTGTCGGCCCGCGTGGGCCTCCTGCGAGAGCACGCGCGCGTCCTCGACGAAGATGGTGCCGCGGTGCGGGCGATCGGTGTTCACGGCAACGGTCTCGGACACGGTGTCAGGGGCTCCAGCCGGTCATCGGCCTCGCGGCCAGGGTTTCCAATACCGCCATGCGCACGGCGACGCCGTTGGCGACCTGGTCGCGGATCACCGACTGCGGGCCGTCTGCGACGGTGGAATCGATCTCCACGCCACGGTTCATCGGTTGGGGGTGCATCACGATGGCGTCAGGCTTCGCGAGCGCGAGGCGCTCCGGCGTCAGGCCGAACTGCCTGAAGTATTCGTCGCCTGCGGGAATGGCAACGTCGGCGAAGCGTTCGCGCTGGATGCGCAGCATCATGACCACGTCCGCGCCGGCCAGGCCGTCCTCGATGCGCTCATGGCGCGAGCAGCCGGCGAATTCCGCCGCGGGCGGCATCAGGGCCTGTGGCGCGACGATGCGCAGCTCGCCGACGCCCAGCGTCCGCAGCGCGTGGTGTGCCGAACGCGCGACGCGTGAATGGAGGATGTCGCCGACGATGGCGATGGTCAGGCCGTCGCAGCGCTTCTTGTGCTGCAGGATCGTCAGTGCGTCGAGCAGGCCCTGCGTCGGGTGCGAGACATGGGCTTCGCCGGCGGACAACACACTGACGTTGGGTCCGACCGCGGCGGCGACCAGCGCCGGCACGCCGGCCTCCGCATCGCGCACGACGAATACATCGACGTGCAGGGACTCGAGCGTGAACACGGTGTCCAGCATGCTCTCGCCCTTGACGCGCGAGGAAAGCTGCATCTCCAGGTTCACCACATCGGCGCCCAGGCGCTTCGCCGCGAGTTCAAAGGACACGCGCGTGCGTGTCGACGGTTCCGTGAAGAGGTTGGCGACCGTCAGGCCCTTGAGGACGCTGGATTGGGGCGACGGTTCGCCCCGGCGGCGCACGAAGTGCTGCGCGCGCTCGAGCAGCATCTCGAGTTCCCCGCGCGACAGGCCGTCGAGGGTCAGCAGGTGTCGAAGGCTGCCGTTGGCGCGGTGTTGTTCGGTCATTGCCGGGGTTGTCCTGTCAGTCCTGCTGGTTCAGCCAGCTGCCAAGAAAGACCGCGGCCGCGGCGCTGTCGACGTCGCCGGGTTGAAGCCGTCGACGCCGCTCGCCGCTGGCGCGCCGCGATTTCAGTTCGCCGGCCGCCTCCACGGAGGAATAGCGCTCGTCCACGCGTTCGACGGGCAGGCCGCTGCGCGTCGCCAGTTCGGCGGCGAAGCGATCGGCGGCGGGCGCGATGCGCGAGGGGGAGCCATCGTCATTATACGGCGCGCCGACCAGCAGCAGGTCCGGCCCGACGGTGTGGATTTCACGATCGACCGCGTTCCAGTCGGTGCCGCCCGGCGGGCAGAAGATCGCCCGTCGCGGCGTTGCTCCGCGGGTGATGGTGTCGCCGGCGGCAACGCCGATGCGGCGCAGTCCGAAGTCGAAGGCCAGGATGATCCGCGTGCGCCCCGCCACGTCAGGCGTGGCCGGCGAACTGGCTGAGGCGCGCAACGTCCACGCCGAGGCGACCCCATGCGGCGAGCCATCGTTCCTCCGGCGGGAGGTCGAAGGCGATGGCGGCATCGAAGGGCAGCGTCAGCCAGGCGTTGTCCTTGATTTCCTGTTCAAGCTGCCCGGCTTCCCAGCCGGCGTATCCCAGGGCGATGAACGCGTCGTCCGGTCCATCGCCCCGGGCGATGGCCGTCAGGACATCCTTGGAGGTGGTGACCTGCACGGGGTCGGAGATGCGGTGGGTCGAATCCCAGGTGCCGCCGGGACGATGCAGCACGAAACCCCGGTCGGGGTGCAGGGGGCCGCCGCGCAGCACCGGGCGTGTGGCCAGTGCAGGATCCGCCGGGGTCAGGTGCATCTGCGACAGCACTTCGCCGAATTTCATCGACAGGGGCTTGTTCACGATGATGCCGAGGGCGCCCTTTTCCCCGTGCTCGCAGACCAGGGTGACGGTCTGCGCGAACGTCGGATCGTCCATGGCAGGCATGGCGACAAGGAGCTGGCCGGTGAGGCTGTTATCCATGCCGCGAAGTATGGGGGCCCCCCATCCCGGGCTCAAGGAACGCGGACCGTCCTCGCGCCGAGGCGACCGCCCCGGAACTGCCATTCGTGGGCGAAACGCACGGTGGGGTACCGGGCGGCGAGTGGTGGTGGAAAAGCTTCGTAGGGACTCGCCATCCGCAGGATCTTCAGTGCGGCGTCATCGATCTCGCCGCTGCCGCTGCTGCGCCGGACGACGGCGGAGGCCAGAGTGCCATCCCGTGCCACGGTGACTTCC
>JBDLPS010000048.1:0-3018 GCA_039800965.1 Pseudomonadota bacterium
CATCCATTCCGGCTTGTTGCCGGAATCGATGAACGACTCGAGAAGCTTCAGGCGCTTGGAGAGACGCTTGAGCTTCGTCTCCGAGGACGTGCTCTGCATCTCCTCGCGGACCTTGACGACCTCGACCGGCAGGTCGATCGACTGCAGCAGCTCGTTGATGGCCTCGGCACCCATGCGGGCGTCGAACTCGTCACCGTGCTGCTCGAGGGCCTCGAGGTACATCTCGTCCGTCAGCAGCTGGCCGCGCTGCATCTCGGTCATGCCCGGATCGATGACCACGAAGGCCTCGAAGTAGAGCACGCGCTCGATCTCGCGCAGCGTCATGTCGAGCATGAGGCCGATGCGCGACGGCAGCGACTTGAGGAACCAGATGTGGGCGGTCGGGCTGGCCAGCTCGATGTGGCCCATGCGCTCGCGGCGCACCTTGGCCTGCGTGACCTCGACGCCGCACTTCTCGCAGACGACGCCACGGTGCTTCAGGCGCTTGTACTTGCCGCAAAGGCACTCGTAGTCCTTCACGGGGCCGAAGATCTTGGCGCAGAACAGGCCGTCGCGTTCCGGCTTGAACGTACGGTAGTTGATGGTTTCCGGCTTCTTGACCTCGCCGAACGACCAGGAACGGATGAGGTCCGGAGACGCCAGTCCGATCTTGATCGAGTCGAAGTTCTCGATCGGGGCGTGCTGCTTGAACAGCTTCAGTAGATCTTTCATGGGTTCATCGCCTCCTGATCAATCCTGCTCGAGCTCGATGTTGATGCCGAGCGACCGGATTTCCTTGACGAGCACGTTGAAGGATTCCGGCATGCCGGCCTTCATCTCGTGGTTTCCGTCGACGATCGACTTGTACATGAGCGTGCGACCCGTCGTGTCGTCCGACTTGACGGTCAGCATTTCCTGCAGCGTGTATGCAGCGCCGTAGGCCTCGAGCGCCCAGACCTCCATCTCGCCGAAGCGCTGGCCGCCGAACTGTGCCTTGCCGCCCAGAGGCTGCTGCGTGACGAGGCTGTACGGGCCGGTTGAGCGCGCGTGCATCTTGTCGTCCACGAGGTGGTTCAGCTTCAGCATGTACATGTAGCCGACAGTGACCTGGCGATCGAAACGCTCGCCGGTACGGCCGTCGTAGAGGTAGCTCTGGCCGTTGACCGGAAGGTCCGCGAGCTCGAGAAGCTTCTTGATCTGGGTCTCGGAAGCACCATCGAACACCGGGGTCGCGATCGGTACGCCCTTGGAAAGGTTCTTCGCCAGCACGCCGACGTCGGCATCGGCAAGGGACTTGATGTCCTCGCCCTGACCACCGGTTCCGTTATAGACCTCCTCGAGGAAGCCACGAACCTCGGCCATCTTCGCCTGCGCCTCGAGCATGCGACCGATCTTGAGACCGATCCCCTTCGCCGCCCAGCCAAGGTGCGTCTCCAGCACCTGGCCGACGTTCATGCGCGACGGAACGCCCAGCGGGTTCAGCACGACGTCCACCGGCGTGCCGTCCGCGAGGTACGGCATGTCCTCGACCGGGGTGATGTGGGAGATCACGCCCTTGTTTCCGTGGCGGCCGGCCATCTTGTCGCCCGGCTGGACGCGGCGCTTCACGGCAAGGTAAACCTTGACCATCTTGAGCACCCCCGGAGCGAGGTCGTCGCCCTGGGTGATCTTGGCGCGCTTGTCCTCGAGACGCTTCTCGAAGGCCTTGCGCTGCTCCTCGAGGCGGATGGCCGCGTTTTCGAGCTGCGCGTTGGCCTCCTCGTCGTCGAGGCGGATCTGGAACCACTCCTCGCGCGAAAGGTCGTCGAGGTAGGCGGCATCGATCCTGGAGCCGCTCTTGAGCTTCTTCGGCCCGCCGGCCGCGACCTTGCCCAGCAGCATGCCGCGCACGCGCTGGAACAGGTCGTCCTCAAGGATGCGCTGCTGGTCACCGAAGTCCTTCTTGACGCGCGTGACTTCCGCCGTCTCGATCGACTTGGCGCGGGCGTCCTTTTCGACGCCGTCACGCGTGAACACGCGTACGTCGATGACCGTACCGTCCATGCCCGGCGGAACGCGCAGCGACGTATCCTTCACGTCCGAGGCCTTCTCGCCGAAGATCGCGCGGAGGAGCTTCTCCTCAGGCGTCAGCTGCGTCTCGCCCTTCGGCGTGACTTTGCCGACGAGGATGTCGCCAGCGCGCACCTCGGCGCCGATGAAGGCGATACCGGCTTCGTCGAGCTTGCCGAGCGCGGCGTCGCCGACGTTCGGAATATCGGCCGTGATCTCCTCGGGACCGAGCTTCGTGTCGCGTGCGACGCAGGTCAGCTCCTCGATATGGATCGTCGTGAAGCGGTCCTCCTGGACCACCCGCTCCGAGATCAGGATCGAGTCCTCGAAGTTGTAGCCGTTCCACGGCATGAACGCGACCAGCAGGTTCTGCCCCAGCGCGAGCTCGCCAAGGTCGGTGGAGGGGCCGTCAGCCAGCACGTCTCCGCGCGCGATGCGATCACCCGAATTCACCAGCGGGCGCTGGTTGATGCAGGTGTTCTGGTTCGATCGCGTGTACTTCGTCAGGTTGTAGATGTCGACGCCCGGCTCGCCAGCGGTGGTCTCGTCGTCGTTGACCCGGACCACGATGCGCGACGCATCGACGGAGTCGACGGTGCCGCCGCGACGGGCCACGACCGTGACACCCGAATCGATCGCAACCGGACGCTCCATGCCCGTGCCGACGAGCGGCACTTCGGCACGCAGCGTGGGCACCGCCTGGCGCTGCATGTTCGAACCCATGAGCGCGCGGTTGGCGTCGTCGTGCTCCAGGAAGGGGATCAGCGAGGCGGCGACCGAAACGATCTGCTTCGGCGACACGTCCATGTAGTTGATGCGATCACGCGGCATCAGCGTGAATTCGTTCTGGTAACGGCAGGAGACCAGATCGTCGGTCAGCGCACCCTTGGCGTCCTTCGACGCGTTGGCCTGCGCGATTGCGAACTCGCCCTCCTCGATCGCCGACAGGTAATCGATCTTGTCGGTGACGCGACCGTTCTCGACGCGGCG
>JBDLPS010000049.1:0-2898 GCA_039800965.1 Pseudomonadota bacterium
GATCCTCACGCGCCTGCATGCGGGCGGCAAGTTCTCCGACAACGCCTACGGCTTTTCCGGCGGCCTGCACGGCGTCGGCGTGTCGGTGGTGAATGCCCTGTCGAAGCAGCTGGACTGCACGGTCCGGCGCGGTGGCAAGGAGTTCCACATCGGGTTCCAGGACGGGAACCTGACCTCGAAGCTCAAGGAAGTCGGCACCGTCGGCAAGGCGAACACCGGTACCACCGTGCGTTTCCTGCCGGACGGAAAGTTCTTCGACTCCGACAAGTTCCTCGTCTCCGACCTGCGTCATACGCTGAAGGCCAAGGCCGTCCTGTGTCCCGGCCTGCGCATGCGCTTCGAGAACGAGGCCACCGGCGACAAGGAAGAGTGGTTCTACACCGGTGCCTTGTCTGAATACCTGCTGGAGGCCATGGGCAAGGTCGAGTTCATGCCCAAGGAGCCCTTGACCGGCAAGATGGGCTCTGCGCATGACTCGGTCGAGTGGGCCCTGGCCTGGGCGCCGGAGATGGCGCAGGCCGTCTCCGAAAGCTACGTGAACCTGATCCCGACGTCCGGTGGTGGCACCCACGTCAATGGCCTGCGTTCCGGTGTCTGCGCTGCGGTGCGTGAATTCGCCGAGTTCCGCAACCTGTTGCCGCGCGGCGTGAAGCTGTCGCCCGAGGACATCTGGAGCGGCGTGTCCTTCGTGCTGTCGATGAAGATGCGCGAGCCGCAGTTCGCCGGCCAGACGAAGGAACGCCTGGGTTCGCGCGAAGCCGCTGCACTGGTCGAAGGCTATGCGCGCGACGCCACGGCGCTCTGGCTGAACCAGCACCCGGATGCGGGCGAGGGGATCGCCCAGTTCGCCATTTCGAACGCACAGGAAAGGCTCAAGGCGGCGCAGCGCATCACGCGCAAGAAGGCCGTTTCCGGGCCCGCGCTTCCCGGCAAGCTTGCCGACTGCACCAGCCAGGATCCGAAGCGTTCCGAGTTGTTCCTGGTCGAAGGTGATTCGGCAGGCGGCTCAGCGCGCCAGGCGCGCGACCGCAACACGCAGGCCGTGATGCCGCTGCGCGGCAAGATCCTGAACACCTGGGAACTCGAGCACGGCCAGGTCGCCTCGTCCGAGGAAGTGCACAACATCAGTATCGCGATCGGCGTTGACCCGGGATCCGCCGACGTGTCGGACCTGCGCTACGGCAAGGTCTGCATCCTTGCGGACGCCGATTCCGATGGCCAGCACATCGCCACGCTGCTCTGCGCGCTGTTCCTGCGGCACTTCCGTCCGCTGGTGCTTGGGGGGCACGTGTTCGTCGCCATGCCGCCGCTCTACCGCATCGACGCGGGCAAGCAGGTGCACTACGCGCTGGACGATGTCGAGCGCGACGCCTTCCTGCACCAGCTTGCCGAGAGCAAGAACCGCGCGAAGCCTGTCGTCACGCGCTTCAAGGGCCTCGGCGAGATGTCGCCCGTGCAGCTGCGCGAGACGACGATGGATCCGTCCACGCGAAGGCTGGTGCAGCTCACCGTCGAGGGCGCCGACGACACCGACCAGATGATGGACATGCTGCTGGCCAAGAAGCGGGCGGCGGATCGCCGCGAGTGGCTGGAGCAGAAGGGCAACCTGGCCGTGGTGCAGGGCTGAGGAAACCGGAACAGTGCAAGACCAGGAACTGAATTTCGAAGGCGTCGAGCGGCAGACGCTCCGCAGCTTCACCGAGAAGGCGTACCTCGACTATTCGATGTACGTGATCCTCGACCGTGCGCTGCCGGCGCTCGGCGACGGCCTGAAGCCCGTGCAGCGCCGCATCATCTACGCGATGAGCGAGCTCTCGCTCTCGGCGCAGAACAAGCACAAGAAGTCGGCCCGCACCGTGGGCGACGTGATCGGCAAGTTCCATCCGCACGGCGACTCGGCCTGCTACGAAGCCATGGTCCACATGGCCCAGCCGTTCACCTACCGCTATCCGATCGTGGATGGCCAGGGCAACTGGGGTTCGACCGACGATCCGAAGTCCTTCGCGGCCATGCGTTACACCGAGGCGCGCCTCACGCGCTACGCCGAGGTTTTGCTGGGCGAGATCGACGCGGGCACGGTCGACTTCGGGCCGAACTTCGACGGCACGCTGGAAGAGCCGCTGATCCTGCCGGCCCGCCTGCCGAACCTGCTGCTCAACGGCACCTCGGGCATCGCGGTCGGCATGGCCACGGACGTGCCGCCGCACAACCTGCGCGAGATCGCCAACGCCTGCATACACCTGCTCGACGAGCCCGATGCGACGACGAAGCAGCTGATGAAGTTCGTGAAGGGTCCGGACCTGCCGACCGGCGCGGAGATCGTCTCGCCGCGCAGCGAGCTGGCGGCTTTCTACGAGAACGGCACGGGCAGCTACCGCGCGCGTGCCACCTGGGAAAAGGACGAGGAGACCGGGAACATCGTCATCACGACGCTGCCCCACCAGGTCTCCGGCTCCAAGGTGCAGGAGCAGATCGCGCAGCAATGCCGCGAGAAAAAGCTGCCGATGGTCGACGACATCCGCGACGAGTCGGACCACGAGAATCCGACGCGCATCGTGATCATCCCGCGCTCGAACCGCGTGGATACCGACCAGCTGATGGCCCACCTGTTCGCCACGACGGACCTCGAGCGCAGCTATCGCGTGAACCTGAACATCATCGGCCTCGATGGCAAGCCGAAGGTGATGGGCCTGAAGGGACTGCTGTCGCAGTGGCTCGATTTCCGCCTCGAGACGGTCACGCGCCGGCTGAACTTCAGGCTCGAGAAGGTCAACCGCCGCTTGCACCTGCTCGAAGGGCTGTTGATCGTCTACCTGAATCTCGACGAGGTGATCCGGATCATCCGCACCGAGGATGAGCCCAAGCAGAAGCTCATCGCGCGCTTCGGCCTGAGCGAAG
>JBDLPS010000050.1:0-4760 GCA_039800965.1 Pseudomonadota bacterium
TAGAGGTCGAACAGGCTCTGGTCGAAGGTCTTCATGCCGATGCGCGTCGAACGCGCCATCACTTCCTTGATCTTCGTGACCTCGCCCTTGAAGATCAGGTCGGCGATCAATGGCGAGTTCAGCATGATCTCGGTGGCCGCGATGCGCCCCTTCCCGCCCTCGCGCGGAACCAGCCGCTGCGAAATCAACCCGCGAAGGTTGAGGGACAGGTCCATCAGCAACTGCTCGCGGCGGTCTTCCGGGAAGAAGTTGACCACTCGGTCCAGCGCCTGGTTGGAACTGTTGGCGTGCAACGTCGCCAGCACAAGGTGGCCGGTCTCGGCGAACTGGATCGCGTATTCCATCGTCTCCCTGTCGCGGATCTCGCCTATCAGGATCACGTCGGGTGCCTGGCGCAGCGTGTTCTTGAGTGCTGCCTGCCAGTTCTCGGTGTCGACCCCCACTTCGCGGTGCGTGACCACGCAATTGCGATGGGGATGGATGAATTCCACCGGGTCTTCGATGGTGACGATGTGCCCGCGCGAATTCTCGTTGCGGACCCCGACCATCGCCGCCAGCGTGGTCGACTTGCCGGAACCGGTACCACCGACGACGATGACCAGACCGCGCTTGGCCATGACGACGTCCTTGAGGATCGGCGGCAGGTCGAGTTCCTCGATCGACGGGATTTTGGCGTTGATCGTGCGCAGCACGGCGCCGGGATGCCCCTGCTGCACGAAGGCACTGACGCGGAAGCGCCCGATGCCCGCCGGAGCGATCGCGAAGTTGCACTCCTTCGTCGCATCGAACTCCTTCGCCTGACGGTCGTTCATCACGGAGCGGACGAGGACCGCCGATTCGTCGGCGGTCAGGCGGCGCTCGGACTGGGGCCGGATCTCGCCGTCGACCTTCAGGGCGGGCGGGAAGCCGGCCGTGATGAACAGGTCGGAGGCCTTCAGCTCCACGACCCGCCGCAACAGGTCCTGCATCAGCTTGATGGCTTGTTCGCGTTCCATGTCTACCCCGGGCTGCGCCTCAGACGGCGTCCTTGTTCTGTGCCTTGAACCGGGCCTCTTCCTTGCTGACCACGCCGCGGGCCACGAGGTCCGCCAGGCACTGGTCAAGCGTCTGCATGCCCTGCGCCTGGCCCGTCTGGATGGACGAGTACATCTGGGCGACCTTGCCCTCCCGGATCAGGTTACGGATCGCGGGGGTCCCGATCATGATCTCGTGGGCGGCGACGCGGCCGCCGCCGACGCGCTTGAGCAGCGTCTGGGAGATCACCGCGCGGAGGGACTCGGACATCATCGACCGGACCATCTCTTTTTCCGCGGCGGGGAATACGTCGACGATGCGGTCGATGGTCTTGGCGGCCGAACTCGTGTGCAGCGTACCGAACACCAGATGGCCGGTCTCCGCGGCGGTAAGGGCCAGGCGGATGGTCTCCAGATCACGCATTTCGCCGACCAGGATCACGTCAGGATCCTCGCGCAGCGCCGACCTCAGGGCCTCGGCGAAACCCAGCGTATCGCGATGCACTTCGCGCTGGTTGATGAGCGAGCGCTTGGATTCGTGCACGAACTCGATCGGATCCTCGATGGTGAGGATGTGGTCCGGCCGGTTGTCGTTGCAGTGGTTGACCATGGCCGCAAGCGTGGTGGACTTGCCGGACCCGGTCGGGCCGGTGACCAGGACCAACCCTCGCGGCAGCATGCAGAGGTCCTGGAAGATCTTCGGCGTGGCGAGTTCTTCCAGGCTCATGACCACGGACGGGATGGTACGGAACACCGCGCCGGCGCCGCGGTTCTGGTTGAACGCATTGACGCGGAACCGGGCCAGCTGGGGGATCTCGAACGAAAAATCGGTCTCGAAGAACTCTTCGTAGGCCTTGCGCTGCTTGTCGTTCATGATGTCGTACACCATGCTCTGCACTTCCTTGTGGGAAAGTGCCGGCAGGTTGACGCGCTTCATGTCGCCATCGACGCGGATCATCGGGGGAACGCCGGCGGACAAGTGCAGGTCCGACGCGTGGTTCTTCACGGCGAAGGCCAGGAGCTGCGCGATATCGAGTGCCATGGAAACTCCGGTTCGGCTGCCCCGAGTATAGCCCCGTGACAAATCGAGCCGTATGTTAAGCACTTCGCGGAATCCGCCAGACACACCCTCCCTCGCCGATGCTCTGGAGGCCGTCCGCGGACGGATCCAGCGCGCCGCCGCCCACGCCGGGCGCGATGTCGCCGGGCTGACGCTGCTCGCGGTCACCAAGGGCCAGCCGGCCGCTCGCATCGTGGAGGCGGCCTCGCTGGGGCTGCGCAGTTTCGGCGAGAACTACGTGGCCGAGGCGCTGCCCAAGATCCACCAGCTGGCGCCGCTGGATCTCGACTGGCACTTCATCGGCCGCCTGCAGGCCAACAAGACCCGCGCGGTCGCGGCGCATTTCAACTGGGTGCACGGCGTGGATCGCGCCCAGATCGCAGGCCGGCTGTCGGAGCAGCGCAGCCACTTCGCGCCGCCGCTCAACCTGTGCCTGCAGGTGAACGTGCTGGGCGAAGCAAGCAAGGGCGGCGTCGCGCCCGCGGAACTCCCGGCGCTCATCGATGCGGTTGCGGGACTGCCGCGGCTGCGACTGCGCGGACTCATGTGCATGCTGCCGCACGACGCCCCGGAGGCGCTGCAACACGAAGGCTTTTCCCGCCTGCGGTCGCTGCGGGACGCGGAAGCGGGACGCGGCATCCTGCTCGACACCTTGTCGATGGGGATGAGCGACGATCTGGAGGTGGCGGTCGCCGAGGGTTCGACCCTGTTGCGCATCGGCAGCGCGCTGTTCGGCGTGCGACCCACCCCGCAGGTAGACTAGGCGCATGCAAGCGCTTGAAACACTTCGCGTCGCCTTCATCGGCGGCGGCAACATGGGCCGGGGCATGATCGGCGGCCTCATCGGCCGCGGGCTCCCGGCCACCCATGTCACCGTGGCAGACCTCAACGAGGCCGGGCTCGCCGCGCTGGCCCAGGACTTCGGCGTACTCACGACGACAGACAACGCCGGTGCGATACGGGACGCCGACGTCGTCGTGCTGGCCGTGAAGCCGCAACAGATGGGCCCCGTCGTCGAGGCGCTGCGACCGCAACTGCAGGCGACGCGCCCCCTGCTGCTGTCGGTCGCCGCAGGGCTGCGCGCCGCAGACCTGTCCCGCTGGGCGGGGGACGGCGTGCCCGTGGTTCGCGCCATGCCGAACCGCCCGGCCCTGGTCGGTGCCGGCGCCTCCGGCCTCTATGCGGACCAGGCGGTGACGCGCGCGCAACGCGAACTGGCCGCACAGGTGATGGCCGCCACCGGCCTGGCGGTGTGGGTGGACACCGAGGCGCAGCTGGACACGGTCACCGCGCTGTCGGGCAGTGGGCCGGCCTATTTCTTCCGGCTGGCGGAGCTGATGGCGGAAGCCGCCGTGGCGCAAGGCATGGCTCCCCAGGTCGCACGTGCCCTCGCGGCGCAGACACTCGCGGGCGCCGGGCAGCTGGTCGCGGCGGAAAAGGACGACGACCTCGCGCGCATGCGGGCCGAGGTCACCTCGAAGGGCGGCACGACGGAAGCCGCCCTGGGCCGCTTCGCGGAACTCGGGCTCGGCGATACGGTGCGTTCCGCGATGGATGCAGCGGCCACCCGCAGCAGGGAACTGGCGGACCTGTTCGGCAAGGACTGAGGGCACCCGCAGGCCATGCAGGCACTTTCCTTCCTCGTGGACGCACTGCTGGGCCTCTGCGGCCTCGCCTTCCTGCTTCGTCTCCTGCTGCAGGGCGTGCGGGCCGATTTCCGCAACCCGGTAGTGCGCGGCATCGTACAACTCACCAACCCGGTCATCATTCCGCTGCGCCGGCTGCTTCCGGCCGCGGGACGCATCGACACCGCATCGGTCGTCGCGGTGATCGCCGTCACGGCACTTCGACTGCTCGCCCTCGGCGCGCTGGCGCCAGCGGACCTGCCGTCGGGCCCGGCGTTCCTGCGACTGCTGTTGGTCGAACTGGCCCGGCTGCTGCTCCAGTCCTACCTGTACCTCATCCTGCTGCACGCGATCACGTCGTTCATCTCGCAGGATGGCCGCTCTCCCGGCCGCTCCGTGCTGGCATCCCTTTGCGAACCGCTGCTGCGGCCGGTACGTCGCCGGTTACCCTCGCCCGGCGGCTTCGACCTGTCACCGCTGTTCGTGCTGCTGGCGATCCAGGCACTGTTGCTGGTGATCCGCTGAGAGATACGCATCGCGCAGAAAAAGCCTTTAAAACAAGGCTTTTGCGAAACATCCCTCCAACGCGACATCACGTTCTTCCGGGGGAACGGGGCCATCCGCCCGCCGGCACCTGCGCGCAAACCCTATAAAACAAGTGCTTTCCGGCGCGGGAGGGCGTGGAAATTTATTTGCGCGCCTTGAAGCATGTGCTATGTTCACTCCCGATCGCTTCTGCGGGGATTTTCCCCGCAAAAGAACACCTCAAACCTCGCAGGAGTATCCTCAACATGGCGAAGAAGGGCGGCCCGCCGACCAAGTCCGAGATCGTGGCAACCATCTCCAAGGAGACCGAGCTGTCGCGCAAGCAGGTGAGTGCGGTTTTCGACTCGCTGCACACCATCATCCGCAAGAGCCTGCGTGGCCACGGCCTCGTGACCCTGCCGGGCCTGCTGAAGCTCAAGGTCGTCAAGAAGCCTGCCACCAAGGCGCGTGAGGGTGTCAACCCGTTCACGGGCGAGAAGCAGATGTTCAAGGCGAAGCCGGCGAGCAAGAAGGTTC
>JBDLPS010000051.1:0-11880 GCA_039800965.1 Pseudomonadota bacterium
CGCCGCGAAGCTCTCGCAGAAAGGCATCTTCGACGTGCTCGTCGTCGGCGGCGGTCCCGCCGGCGCGTCGGCTGCCATCTATGCGGCCCGCAAGGGCATCAACACGGGTCTCGTCGCCGAGCGTTTCGGCGGCCAGGTCATGGACACACTCGGCATCGAGAACTTCATCTCGGTGAAGGCCACCGAAGGCCCGCGCCTTGCCGCCGGCCTCGAAGAACACGTCAAGGAATACCCGGTCGACGTGATGAACCTGCAGCGTGCCAAGGCGCTCGTGCCGGGCGAGCTCATCGAGGTGCAACTCGAGAACGGCGCGACGCTCAGGAGCCGCACCGTCATCCTTTCCACGGGCGCGCGCTGGCGCGAGATGAACGTGCCGGGCGAGAAGGAATACCGCGGCAAGGGCGTGGCCTATTGCCCGCACTGCGACGGACCTCTCTTCAAGGGCAAGCGTGTCGCCGTCATCGGCGGCGGCAACTCCGGCGTCGAGGCGGCGATCGACCTGGCCGGCATCGTAGGCCACGTCACCCTGCTCGAATTCGAGGGCCAGCTCCGTGCCGACGCGGTATTGCAGACCAAGCTGCGCAGCCTGCCGAACGTCACCGTCATCACCAGGGCGCTGACCACCGAAGTGCGGGGCGACGGCAGCAAGGTGAGTGCCCTCGTCTACACCGACCGCGACAGCGGCGAGTCGAAGCACATCGAACTCGAAGGCATCTTCGTGCAGATCGGCCTGCTTCCCAACACGGACTGGCTCAAGGGCACGGTCGCCCTCTCGCCGCGCGGCGAGATCGAGATCGACGCACGCGGCCAGACGTCGGTGCCGGGCGTGTTCTCCGCGGGCGACTGCACCACCGTGCCTTACAAGCAGATCATCATCGCGATGGGTGCGGGATCGACGGCGGCGCTGTCGGCCTTCGATCACCTGATCCGCAGCACGCCGGTCGCGGCCTGAAACCCATGCCGACCCCCTACCGCTTTGCGGCACCGGACCTGCTGGTCGCGATCGCCCTGCCCGTCGAGGAACAGGGCGCACTCGGCGACCTGGGGCTGGACCTCCTCTACACCGGGCTGGGCAAGATCAACGCCGCCACGGCGCTGGCGCGACGCCTGGCGGAGCGCCGACTGGCCGGCCACGCCCCGAAGCTCGTGGTCAACTTCGGCACGGCCGGCAGCCGCCGCTTCAACACGCATGAGCTGGTCGGCTGCGACCGCTTCCTGCAGCGGGACATGGACGTGTCACCTCTCGGTTATGAACGGGGAATCACGCCCTTCGACGCCGAAGGCGGAGAACTGTTCTTCGAACCGTTCTTCACGGGCCTGCCTTCCGGCAGCTGCGGCACCGGCGACAGTTTCGAGACCGGACCCGCCGCGGTGGCCTGCGACGTCGTCGACATGGAGGCCTACGCGCTGGCGAAGGCCTGCCGCCTCGAGGCCCTGCCCTTCGCCTGTGCGAAATACATCACCGACGGCGCCGATCACGCCGCCGCCGATGACTGGGCCTCGAACCTGCCGCGCGCAGCGGCAGGATTCCGCCGCCTGGCCGAGGCCCTGCTCCGCGCCTAGAGCTTGAAGATGCGCTCGGCGTTGCCCTGGAAGAACGCCTTCTTCTGGCCCGGCGTCAGCGGCAGCGCGTCCATCATGTCGACTTCTTCCTTCACGTACTGGTACGGATAGTCCATCGCGTACATGACCTTGTCGTGGCCGAAGAGCTTTTGCACCAGGGTGATCGAAGGCTCCCAGGGCATGCCGCTGGTCGTGTAGTAGAAGTTGTCGCGCAGGTAGTCCGAGGGCTTCATGCGCAGCGGCTTTGCGCCCGGGCTGCGGTTCGAACGCACAATGCCCGCATGCATGAAGTCGATGCGGTAGGGCCAGAACGGCAGGCCCTCGCCCAGATGCCCCAGCACCACCTTCAGGTTCGGGAAGCGATCGAACACGCCGCCGACGATCAGGCGCAACGCATGCAGGCCCGTCTCGCAGCCGAAGCCATACACCGCCGCGTCGAGGCAGCGCGGCAGGAAGGGCTCGACGATCGCTTTCGACATCGAGTTCGGGTGGATGTAGAGCGGCACGTCGAGCGCTTCGCAGGCGGCGAAGATGTCGTAGTACTTCTCGTCGTCGAGGTACTCGCCCTTCGTGTGCGAATTCACCACGGCACCCTTGAGGCCCAGCCTCGTGACGCCGCGCTCGATTTCCTTCGCCGCGGCCACCGGATCCTGCGGCGCGAAGGCCGCAAGGCCCGCGAAGCGCGTGGGATGGCGGCGGATCGTGTCGGCCAGCGTGTCGTTGGTCGAGGCGGCCAGCGAAACGGCCGTCGGCGCATCGAAAACCTGCACGCCCGGCGCCGTGAGCAGCAACAGCTGCATGTCGATGCCGGTGGCATCCATGTCCGCGATGCGCCGCTCGCCCATGTCCTGGATGCGCTCGTAGAGGTCGCGCGCGCGGGGCGTCATGCTCTTGCCGAAAAAGCCCCACAGGCTGTGGAAACCCGGATCCTCGGATGCCGGCTGCGTGTCCAGCAGGCGCTCGTACAGCTTCATGAGCTCCGGCGTGAGCCAGGCTTCCTCGGTGGCGATGCGCTTGTAGCCACGCGTGTCGGGCGTATCGGTCATCGGACTGTTTCCTCTCGAACACCGGACTGCGGTCGCCGGCAAGGCGCATGATAGCCCGATGCCGGCCGGCCCCGAGTTGCGTATGATCCGCGGCATGCTCCGCGGAGGCCGCCCCATCGATTACGACCGTTACTGGCGAGCCTGCACGCTGGCGCTCTTCGGCGCCCTGCTGCTGTACGTGGCGGCCGGCTTCGACCAGCACGGGATCAGCAACGACGAACCGGTCCAGCACACCTATGGCCGGCTGCTGGTGGAATTCTACCGTTCAGGCTTCACCGACCTGCGGGCCTTCCGCTACGTCAACCTGTACCTCTACGGTGGCTTGTTCGACATCATCGCCGCCTGGCTCGAGCCCCACTCTTCGCTCTCCGTCTGGGACCTGCGGCACCTGCTTACCGCCGCCTTCGGCGTATCGGCCATACACGCCTGCTACCTGACTGCACGCCTCCTGGGCTCGCGTCGCGCGGGCTTCCTCGCGGCGCTGCTCCTGGCACTGACCGGCGCTTGGAGCGGGGCCCTGTTCACCCATACCAAGGACATCCCTTTCGGTACCGCCATGATCTGGGCGGTATATTTCGGTACGCGACTGGTGCAGCAGCTCCCGCGGCCTTCATGGGGTTCGGTGGCAGGCGCCGGCATTTCAGTCGGCGCGGCGCTCGGACTGCGTGTCGGCGGGCTGTTCGCAGGGCTGTATCTGGGTGCCGGCGTGCTCGCCGTGCTGCTCGCCCGCGGGCCCGACCTGCGGACCTCGGTCCGCGGGCTGTTCGCGTCGGCGCCAAGGCTCGGCGTCGCGCTGCTCGCAGCCATCGCCGTGATGGGATTTTCGTGGCCCTGGGCACTGATGGGCTGGCACAACCTGTTCGACGCAGCGACACGGTTCTCGCACTTCAGCTTCGACATGATGACGGAACTGGACGGCCAGTTGATCAAGATCGGCCAGGTGCCGGCGACCTACTTGTCCCGCTACCTGCTCATCCGTCTGCCGGAACTGCTGCTGGCCGGCCTTGTGTCTGCCGGCGTGACGACCTTCCTCGCCCTGCGGCATCGCCCGAGGGACTGGGCCAGCGTCGCGGTCTGGACGCCGCTGCTGCTGGCAGCCTGCTTCCCCATCCTGTTCTCGCTGGCAACCCGCCCCGCGCTGTACAACGGCGTCCGCCACTTCAGCTTCGTGCTGCCTCCGCTGGCCATCCTCGGCGGCATCGGCCTCGACCGCGCACTGGAACTGCTGCGCCCCAGGCGCGTGGCCAGCGCTGCTTTCCTGGCCACCCTTCTGGCGATCGGGGCGGACAACCTGCTGGTCCTTGCGCGCCTTCATCCCTACGAGTACGTGGCTTACAACCATCTGGTCGGCGGAGCGGCAGGCGCACACGAGCGGTACGAAGGTGATTACTGGAGTGACAGCCTGCGCGAAGCCTCGCAGATGCTGAACCGCCTCCTGCGCGACGAACTGGGCAATGCGCCGGCGGGCCTGGCCGTCGCGGTTTGCGCCGAATCCGTGCAGGCGACAACTTTCCTCGATCCGCGCTTCCGTGTGGTGCGCGACTGGCCAAGCGCGGATTTCTACGTGTCGGCCATACAGACCCGGTGTGACCGCGCACTGGGGGGTACCGTCATCGGCGAGATCACGCGCGACGGCGTACCACTCGCCGTGATCAAGGATCGACGGGGGCTCGTCGGACACGAGCGTCGCGTGCTCGGGGAAGACAAGCCCGCACCCTAGTTCGCCGGCTCATAGCCGGAAGGCGAGCACCGCGACCAGCGTGGGCGGGAGCGCGGCCAGCAACAGCAACAGCGGCCGCAGGCGTCCGCCGGGAAGGCGGCCGCGCAACAGTGCCACCCCGGCCGGGTTCGGAGCATTGGCGATGACCGTCAGCCCGCCGCCAGCGACGGCACCGGACAGCAACGACACTTTGAATTCCAGGCTCGACCCGTCGACCAGGGAACCCATGTAGGCGAGCGCGGCGTTGTCGGTCACTGCGGTGAGCAACGCGGACCCGTAGAAGACACGGTCGCTGCCGAAACCTTCCAGCGCCGGCTGCAACCACCACCGCTGCATGCCGCCCAGCACGACGAGCCCCGCCAGGAACAACGACACGAAAGCGGACTCGCGCCAGATGACAGGAGACTGGTGCCGCCCGGTCCAGCGCACCATCACCAGGAAAAGCAGCAGCACGGGCAGAAAGAGCCCGGGCTCATGCCCGGCCATGACGATGACCGCGAGAAAGATCCCATGCGCCAGCACGAGACCCCGCGGCGGCGCATCGCCGGCCACCGCATCCGGCACTGCGACGGCACGCAGCTCGCGGCGGAACAACCAGGTGGCCACCGTGGCGTTGAACAGGACGGCTACGGTCGCGCGCAGGCCGAAAAGGCGGAACATGTCGACGCTGCCCCAACCCCATCGTCCAGCGACCATCAGCACCGGCGGGGCCGCGAAGTCCGTCAGCATGCCGCCTATCGAGACATTCACGAACAGCACGCCGAGCGTGGCATATCGCAGGCGGGCCGACAGCGGAAACATGAACAGCCGATCACGGAGCACGAGTGCCGCCACCGTCATCGCGGCAATCTCCGTGACGAGGGAACCGAGCAGCGGCAGGAAGGCGAGCGTCGCGAAATAGAGCCCCTCGGCGCCACGCGCCGGCATCAGGCGACCCAGCCGGGCCGTGGCGGTGCCAACGAACTGCAGCATGGGCCGTGTACCGACCACTACCATCACGGCGAACACGAACAAGGGTTCGGCATAACGCCGGGTCGCGAGGTAATGCAACGCCTGCTTCGGCTCGCCGAGCAGCGTCCAGCCCAGCAGCATCACCAGAGACCATGAAACGAATACCAGCTCGACCTCGCCGAGCAGGTGGATCAGGGCTCCGAAGCGACGGCCCGGCGCCGCAAGGGCCTGGATCCTGGCTGCCGCCAGCCCATGGAGGAGCGCCGCAGCCAGGCAGCCCGCCGCGAACACTTCCACGTCCGGCCCACCGCTCACGGCGCGCGGGCCCTGGGCAGGTCCGGCGTCCCGGTGGCTTTTTCGATCAGGAACGCCGCGGCCACAAGGCCGAGGCAGAGCCACACCACGGGATAGGGGGAATCATCCGGAAACAGCGCCAGCGCCTGCACGCTGATCGCGGCCACGAATTGTTGTGCAAAGCCGGCCAGGCCCCAGCCGCTGGCGGTATTGGGCGCGGCGGACGTCACGGCCGCCGCCGAAACGGAGGGCAGTGCAAAGCCGATGCCCATGTTGAGCAGGAGACCACAGGGCAGGAATAGCGCGAGCGGATGCCAGGTTCCGCGATAGAGCAGAACGAGGCTTGCCGCTGCAGCGATCGCCCCCAGCAGGGATCCGGCCAGCACCAGCCGGTGCGTACCCAACTGCCGGCCATACCGCAGCACGAAGGCATTGCCGGCGAAGTAGCCAACGGGAAGCAACGCGTAGTAATAGCTGTATTCCGCCGCAGGCCGATGGAAGGCGCCAACCATGAGGTGCGGCGCGATCGCGATGAATGCCGGGTAGGCCGAGTACAGCAAACCGACCTGCAGCATCGCGCGAAGGAAGGACGGGCGGCGCAACAGGGCCAGCGTGGGGGCAAGCAGGCTGCCGAGCGGAGTCCCGCCACGCCCTGCAGCCCCCTCGGCGCGCAAGGTCTCCGGGACGCGCGCACGGATCATGAGGAAAACCAGCACGCCCAGCACGACCAATGCCCACTGGATTGCCTGCCAGCCTCCCCCAACAAGGGCGAAATTCCCCAGGATCGGGGCAATCATCTGTACCACGAGCATGATCATCGTGATCTGCGCGATGGAACGCTGCAGGTCGTCGGGGGGCGTAAGGTCCGCCACGATCGCCCGGGATGCGATGAACGTGATGGCCGTCGCGAAGGACGCAACCATGCGACCCAGCGTCAGCACCACCAGCGTGGGCGCGAACGCGGCAATGACGCAGCCGACGACGAAGGCGAGCAGACCCACCAGCAGCGAGGACCGGCGACCATAGCGGTCCGCGATGGGACCCAGCAGCACGAGGCCGAGGCCGAAGGCGAGCAGCGGCAGGCTGACGGTGGCCTGGACGGAAGACAGATCACCCTGGAAGCCGGCCTGGACTGCCGGCAACCCGGGAAGGTAGACATTCAGCGCGAGCGGCCCGAGCGAAGAACAGGAACCGAGAAGCACCATCCGGAGCCACTGCCCTCGAGCGACGCCCATCGGCCTCACACGCGGCCCGCGACGATCCGGTGCTGCAGGGTATCGAGACCATAGATTCCAGCGGTCACCACGTCACCGGGCGACAAGGGGCCAATGCCATCCGGTGTGCCGGTAAAAATCAGGTCGCCGGGCTGCAGGGTATAGAAGGCCGAAAGCTCGGCGATGATTTCCGGGACGGACCAGACCATCTGCGCGATGTTCGCGTCCTGCCGGATCTCGTCATTGACCTTGAGCCAGATGCGGGCGTCGGCAAGGTGCCCGACCTGTTCCACCGTATGGAGGGCGGCAAGCGGCGCGGACTGGTCGAAACCCTTGGAAGTATCCCAGGGCTGGCCCTTTTCGCGGGCGTCGGCCTGCAGGTCGCGGCGCGTAAGGTCGTTGCCGACCGCATACCCATAAACATGCGACAACGCATCATCGACGGCGATATCCGCCCCGCCCTTGCCGATCGCGACGACCAGTTCCACTTCATGGTGGAGATTGGAGGTCCGCGGCGGGTACGCCACATCAGCCCCGTTGGCGACGACGGCATCCGCCGGCTTCATGAAGAATATCGGGAGTTCGCGCGAAGGATCACCGCCCATCTCGCGGACATGGGCCGCGTAGTTCCGCCCCACGCAATAGATGCGGTGGACAGAGAAACGGTCATTGCTGCCGTGGACGGCAGCCAGGCGCGGGGCGGCGGGGAAAACACGTAGCTGGCGTACATCGCGGGTCGGACTCCTGCAGTGGATCCGGCCCTGCAGGACCGGGATGCGCAGTGTAGACCAGCACGCCCGCCTCGGGCGTTTTCAGGCCAGCTCTTCCGCCAGTTCGGGGTCCCCGGCCATCTCGGGAATTTCACGCAACAGGCGCAGCGCCACGTCGTGGAACACCTTGCGTTCGTCAGGCGACATGCTGCCGATGAGCCGTGCCTGCCACGCGCGCGAAGCAGGCAGGATGCGGTTGAAGAGCACCCGTCCCCGGGGGCTGATGGCCACGTTCAGGCGCGGCGAAATGCTGCTGCTGCGAGCCTTGTCGTCCGACGCCAGGGAATCGAGCGTAACCAGCCCCTTGGCGTGGATCGCCTTCAGCGTGCGACTGACCTGCCCTTTGTCCATCGACGAGCCGGTGGTGATTTCATTGAACAGCAGGCTGTCGTAGCGGGCGACCAGGGCAAGGAGTCGCCACTCCGGCAGGCTGATTCCGAACGGATCGAGATAGCGGCGGGTCAACGTGTTCTTGGTCAGCGTCGCCAGACGCAGCATCATGAAGGTCGGAAACTCGTGGACCTCCAGCTTCTCGCCCTGGTCCCCCGGATCCAGCCAGGGACAGGCGCCAGCCAGTGCTTCATGTTGTTCGGCGGGACTGGGTACCCGCGACCGCGTCGGTTGCATCAATGTCACAGCTCTTTTCGGTATCCTTCGATCGAGGATGGATGCCGGAAAGATGCACTGTCAACGGGCTGGCAACCGAATGGCAGCGTGATTCCTGTTAATACCACTACCCCCATACGGACCCATGGCCGACCGCCCGCTACAAGTTTTCGGCAGTTCGTTACCGATGTCGCTCCTGCGCGCGCGGGAAAGCGTCGCGCGTCAGTTCCGGCAGGCGCTGCGACGCCACGCCCTCAACGAACCGCAATGGCGCGTACTGCGCGTGCTGGCGGAAATGCCGGAAGTGACGGCAAGCGTATTGGCGCGCGAAACCGCGATCCTGTCGCCCAGCCTTTCGCGGATGCTGGTGGCGATGGAACGTCGAGGGTTGATCCGGCGCGAACCGGGCCGGCTCGACCAGCGCCAGACCCTGCTGTCGATGGCTCCGGCAGGGAGAGAACTCTTCGAGCGGGCAGCCCCCGACTTCGAGCAGGTCTACGAGGAACTGGCGCGGGCTTTCGGCCAGGCCCGCCTCGATCGACTGCATGCCGAACTCGAGGCACTGCGACAGGCGCTGGTCAGTGAACCCCGTAGTCCCGGACCGCGTCGAAATAACCCGTGACCGACAGCGTGATCACCACGGGGTGGTCGGTGATGTTGGCCCAGTACCAGCCATGCTCGCCGGCGAATGGCGCGACCAACGAACCACTCGCACCGGCCAGCCCGTCCTTGACTTCCTGGTAGCGCACGAAGGCTTCCTTGTTGTTCCACTCCGGTGAATGTCCATGGAAGTCGAAGTAGACCGCGCCGCGATCCGTGCGCCACGAATAAAGCGCGACTTGTTGGGCGCGCATCACCAGCTTGACCTCGGTCTCGCGCCCCGGGGGCAGCTTCACGGTCACTGTCCTGCTCATCGGGGCCGTGGCGGCCGACTGGTGCACATCCGGGTTCGGCAGGGGCAGCGGCTCACCCGCGGCCACGACTGCCGTCGGATCCACCTTGCCGGTGTCGCCGCTGGACTTGATCACCACGGCGCTGCCCCCGGCTCCAGACCCCAAATTGGCGAGACCCAGCGCACGGCCGGTGCCCAGCGGGTCGATGCCGTATTCGGCCGGCAGGATCACTGTCACCAGCAGGAGCGCCGCGACGGTCACGGCGATCACCACCGCGCGGACCAGTTGCCGCGCCCCGGGCAACGATTGAGGGGATAGGCTCATCGAAATCCTCCGGCCAACACATAGCCCGTGAGCTGGTAGCCCACGAGGCAGAATCCCGCCGCCATCACCAACACGTTCGCGGCCCAGGCCGTACGCAGGAAGCTCGGGCTGCGACGCCACAGGCTGAAGGCGATCAGGATCAAGGACAGCGCACAGAACTGCCCGATCTCCACGCCAACATTGAATCCGATCATGTTCGCGACAAGACCATCCTGCGACGGGCGCAGCTCCTGCAATTTCGTGGCGAGCCCGAAGCCGTGGGCAAGGCCGAACAGCAGCACGGCGGCGCGGGAATCGAGTCGCCAGCCGATGCGTCGGAATCCCCCGAGGTTCTCGAACGCCTTGTAGACGACGGAAAACCCGATGAGCGCGTCAACGAAGTGGGCGTCGACACGCAGATCGGCAAGCACGCCGAGCAGCAGCGTCGAACTGTGGCCGACCGCGAACAGGGTGACGTAGGCCGCCACGTCCCGCAGCCGGAAGAGATAGAAAATGACGCCTGCCAGGAACAGCAGGTGGTCGTAGCCGGTGACCATGTGCTTGGCCCCCAGATAGAGCCAAGGCGCAAACTGCACACCATGGCTCGCGGTGACGAAACGGGCATCCCCGCCGACGATGCCATGGGCGAACACTTGCGCCACAGGCAAGGCCAGCAGCACGACCATCGGCAGCAGGATGCGCCGGACCGCCGCCGGCCCGCCGGACGCCATGAGTCAGTCCCGCTTCGCGGGCGGCACCAGGAGCAGCACCGCCGCCTTCGCCGGCGTGGACAGCCCCTCCCCCCCCGCGTTGGCATGCGCGATGATCGCGAGGCGCATCCGAGGCTCCCAGAATCGCGACATATGACCGGCGATCGCCTTCGGCGCATCCTGCTCACCGGCCTCGCTGATGAAGAAATTGCCGATGTCGTTCGCCATGCCAACGAGATTTTCGATGTTCATTCGAGTCGTTCCGGGTGCGCGTAGGCAACCTGTTGATGTTCGCGTGCAAACCCCACCAGCGTCAGGCCGGTGTCCGCGGCAAGGCGGACGGCCAGCGCCGTCGGTGCCGACACCGCGACGAGCATGCGGATGCCCATTGTCGCGGCCTTCTGCACCATCTCATAGCTCGCGCGGCTGGTGACCAGCGCGAAGCCGGAGTCGAATGCCTGACCGGCACGTACCTGCGCACCGATCACCTTGTCGAGCGCGTTGTGGCGACCCACGTCCTCGCGCACGAGCCTGATATTCCCGTCCCAGCCAACCCAGGCGGCAGCATGCAGGCTGCCGGTCTCGCTCCCCAGGGGCTGCAGGCCACGGAGGGCCTCCAGCGCCGCGACCAGCGCCTCGCGTTTCACGGCACCGCCCGACGCCACCGGCAGCGGGCGCCGGATCGCGTCCTCGATCGTCTCGGCCCCGCAGACGCCGCAGCCTGTGCGACCGGTGAGGTTGCGCCGCTGGTCGAGGATTGCCGCCAGGCGTTCCTGCGTCACGGACAGCCGCACCTCGTGGCCCTGCTCCGTCGCCGCAACCTGTACGTCGCGGATCTCGCCCTGACGCGCCACCAGCGCCTCGCTGAGCGTGAAGCCCACGCCCAGGTCCGCCAGATCGCGCGGCGTCGCCAGCATCACCACGTGCGGGATGGAGTTGAACGACAGCGAGACCGGGGTTTCCTCCGCCACACTGTCGATCGCCTCGTCCCAGCGCCCGTCACGCCACCGGCGGACGGGCAACTGCACGATGGGCGCGTCGCCCGCCACGGTCAGCGCGCGGCGCGCGCGCCCGCCGCGTCACGCAACAGCCGCAGTTGCTCCGCGTTTTCTTCCTTGAACCGCTTCTGCCAGGCCGAGGGCTGCCCGACCTTCACCAACTGGACGGCAGTGACCTTGTACTCGGGGCAGTTGGTCGCCCAGTCGGAGTTGTCCGTGGTGATGACGTTCGCCCCCGACTCCGGGAAGTGGAAAGTCGTGTAGACGACGCCCGGCTGCACGCGCTCGGTGACGACCGCACGCAGCACCGTCTCGCCGGCCCGACTCGAGATGCCCACCCAGTCACCGGTGGCGACGCCGCGGTTCTCCGCGTCATGCGGATGGATCTCGATGCGGTCCTCGTCGTACCAGGCCGCGTTCTCGGTGCGACGCGTCTGCGCACCCACGTTGTACTGACTGAGGATGCGACCCGTGGTCAGCAGCAGCGGGAAGCGCGGCGTGACCTTCTCGTTGGTCGGCACGTATTCGGTGATGAAGAACCGCCCACCGTCGGCACGCACGAACTTGCCGATGTGCATGGTCGGCGTACCTTCCGGCGCCTTGTCGTTGCAAGGCCACTGGATGCCACCCATCTTCTCCAGCTTGGCATAGGACACGCCCGCGAAACTGGGCGTGATCCGGGCGATCTCGTCCATGACATCGGACGGATGTGCGTAGTCCATCCCGTAGCCGAGGGCCTTCGCGAATTCGACCGTGACCTTCCACTCATCAAGCCCCGACAAGGGCTCCATGATCTTGCGGACGCGGGCGAT
>JBDLPS010000052.1:0-5987 GCA_039800965.1 Pseudomonadota bacterium
GAAGGCGTATTTGGAGTTGGACGCCCAGCCCGCGATGATGACGCCGTAGACGCCGACCGAGGTGAGCGACAGCACGTACAGCAGCCCGGCATCGACATTGGCGATCGCAAAATGAGGCGCGATGGGCACCACTGCCCAGGTCGCGAACGCGGGGATCAAGGCGATTGCCGGCGCGATGCGGAAGAGCGCCTTGTTCGATTCCGAAGGGATGACCACCTCCTTGAGGAGGAGCTTCACCACGTCCGCGAACGGCTGCCCGACACCCGGCAGCATGCCGAAGATCGCCACGCGGTTCGGACCCTTGCGGACCTGCATCCACCCGATGAGCTTGCGCTCCCAGAGCGTCAGCAACGCAACCGACACTACCAGCACCAGTGTCACGGCGACGATGAACACCACCGAGTGGACGTAGTCCGGCAAAGCGTTCCAGAGGTTCTCGAGTGGATTCATCGGGCAACCCCCTGCGCGGCGCCATATTCGGCCGTGACCTGTCCGCCATCACGGGTCGCCTGCAGCGACGCGGCGCGGCGCACCAGGGCATCCACACGATAGATCGGCACGTCGACGACGCGCGCATCCGCGGGCACCGAGGCCACCGCCGCGACGACCGCCGCGGCCGGCTGGGCCGAATCGACGGCCGACCGCAGCTCGCCGCGCACGTCTTCGGAGGAGTTCTGCTCGAAGCCGGACAAGCCCAGCAGGTTGCCCAGCACCCGCAACACCTTCCAGGCGGGACGAGACTCGCCGAGCGGCTGCGCGGCACCCGGGAAGCTCTGCCACTCGCCCTCGAGGTTTACGTAGGTACCGGATGTCTCCGCGAAACTGCCGACCGGCAGCAGAACGTGGGCGACCGACTTCAGCTCCTCGCTGGCATAGGGCGTCAGGGCAACAACGAACGACGCGCCACCCACGGCAGACAGTGCCCCGGCCTGCAGTGAATCCGCGCCAGGCTCGACGCCAAGCAGAACGTAACCCTGCAGGGACTTCTCGAGCATCTGGCGGGCATTGAGACCCGTCGAGGGCGCGGCGGCGCCACCGGCTGAACGATGCGGCAACACGCCGGCAAGATGCGCGCCCGCGGCATTGGCACCCTCGGCCAGCACGCCGAGCGAAGCGCCCGTCGCGGAGGCCAGAGACTGGGCCAGCGCACGCAGCGAGGCATAGGCTGGATGGCGGGTCGCCAGCTGGCCCAGCCAGATCGCCTTGCGCTCCGCTCCCTTCAGCCCGGCGACCAGTTCGCGATGCCGCTGCTCGACCGCGATGCCGGCTGGCGCCGGGCCATCCGTGGCGGCCGAGACCAGTGCGGCGAGTTCCGACACCTGCTGCGCGGGCGACACGACCCAGTGGTCCGCAACCGGAAAGAGATATTCGAAGGAAGCCGGGTTCAGGAACGAAACCCGAGCCCCGCCCTTCACGGCCGCCTTGCGGACGCGGTTGGCGAGCAGCGGGATCTCATGACGCAGGTTCGAGCCCACGACGAGCAGCGCCTGCAAGGCGTCGACATCGGACACGGCAACACCCAGAGACGGCTGCGTCGCGTCCGCGGCGTCGCCGCTGAAGTCCTGCTGGCGCAGGCGGTGGTCGAGATTGGCGCTGCCAAGGCCGCGCGCGATGCGCTCGAAGAGTCGCAACTCTTCGGTCGTCGAGGACGCATTGGCCAGGAAACCCAGGGAAGCAGCCGGGATGCTTTTCAGCCCGTTGGCGACGCGCTCGAGCGCCGTCGGCCAGTCGACGGCCTTCCACTCGCCGCCCTCGCGCAGCATCGGCGCGTCCAGACGGTCCGCGGCATAGACACCCTCGTAGCTGAAACGGTCCCGGTCGGCAATCCAGGTCTCGTTGATCGCATCGTTGCGCCGTGGCACCACGCGCATGAGCCGGCCGCGCAGGATGTGGCCGTAGAGGTTCGTACCGAGACCATCGTGCGGGGACACCAGCGGTTGCTGGGTCATTTCCCAGGCACGCGCGCGGTAGCGGAACGGCTTGCTGTTGAGCGCACCGACCGGGCAGAGGTCGATGATGTTGCCCGACAGCTCATGGTTGACGCTGCGTTCGACGTAGGTGCCGATCTCGTTGTGCTCGCCGCGCCCGGTCGTGCCGAGTTCAGGGATGCCAGCCACGTCCTGACCGAACCGGACGCAGCGCGTGCAGTGGATGCAGCGCGTCATGTCCGTGGAGACCAGCGGGCCGATGTTCTTGTCCTTCACGACGCGCTTGCGCTCGGCATAGCGCGACACGTCGCGACCATAACCGACGGCCAGGTCCTGCAACTCGCACTCGCCGCCCTGGTCGCAGATCGGGCAGTCCAGCGGATGGTTGATGAGCAGGAATTCCATCACGGCGCGTTGCGCGGCGATCGCCTTCGGCGACTTCGTGTGGATGACCATGCCTTCCATCACCGGCGTCGCACAGGCAGGCAACGGCTTCGGGGCCTTTTCGACCTCAACGAGGCACATGCGGCAATTGGCAGCGACGGGCAGCTTCTCGTGGTAGCAGAAGCGCGGGATATACACGTCGTTCGCGTCGGTGACGCGGATGATCATCTCGCCCTTGCGGGCCTTCATCGGGCAACCGTCAACAGTGATGTTGACGGTATCGTTGTTCACTGGATCGCTCATGCTGCCACGCGTTCCCCGTCAACGAGGCTGCGGCCGCCGTGATCGACCATGTACTCGAACTCGTGACGGAAGTGTTTGATGAAACTCTGGACCGGCCAAGCCGCTGCGTCGCCGAGCGCGCAGATGGTGTGGCCCTCGATCTTGTTGGCGACCTCGACCAGCATGTCGATGTCCTCTCGACGACCCTGGCCCGCCAGGATCCGCTTGAGCATGCGGTTGAGCCAGCCGGTGCCTTCGCGGCAAGGGGTGCACTGGCCGCAGGACTCCGACGCGTAGAAACGCGACAGCCGCTCGAGGACCTTGACCATGCAGGTGGTCTCGTCCATCACGATGACTGCCGCGGAACCTACCGCGGAACCCGCCGCACGCACCGCGTCGTAATCCATATTCGTCTTGAGCATGATCTCGCCCGGGACGACCGGCGTGGACGAGCCACCCGGGATCACGGCCTTGATCTTGCGACCACCCTTCATGCCGCCCGCGATTTCCAGCAGGTCGGCGAAGGGAACGCCCATCGGCAGCTCGTAGTTCCCCGGCTTCGCGACGTGGCCGGAGACCGAGAAGATCACTGTGCCGCCGGAGTTCGCGACGCCGAGGCCCGCGAACCATTCAGCACCCTTGCGCAGGATCGTCGGCACAGACGAGTAGCTCTGGGTGTTGTTGATCGTCGTCGGCTTGCCATAGAGGCCGAAATTAGCCGGGAACGGCGGCTTGAAGCGCGGCTTGCCCTGCTTGCCCTCGAGGGACTCGAGCAGCGC
This sequence comes from Pseudomonadota bacterium, assembly GCA_039800965.1. Classification (GTDB taxonomy): domain Bacteria; phylum Pseudomonadota; class Gammaproteobacteria; order Steroidobacterales; family Steroidobacteraceae; genus ZC4RG30. The sequence goes on from JBDLPS010000052.1 coordinate 3,374, forward strand.
GGTTTCCTCGCCGCAGATGTAGGCGCCCGCGCCCACGGCACAGTAGATGTCGACATCGATGCCCGAGCCACGCACGTTCTTGCCCAGCAGGCCCGCCGCATAGGCCTCGGCCAATGCGGCCTCGAAGCGCGGCACCGGCTCGCCGAGGAACTCGCCGCGGATGTAGTTGTAGCCGACCGTCGCGCCCATCGCGTAGCAGCCGATGGCCATGCCCTCGATCAGCTGGTGCGGGTTGTAGCGCAGGATGTCACGGTCGTGGCAGGTACCGGGCTCGGATTCGTCCGAATTGCAGACCGCGTACTTCTGGCCCGGCGCATTGCGCGGCATGAAGCTCCACTTCACGCCCGTCGGGAAGCCGGCGCCACCGCGGCCGCGCAGGCCCGAGGCCTTCACCGTCTCGATGATCGTTTCGCGCGGCGTCTTCTCGGCGAGGATCTTTTCCCAGGCTTCGTAACCACCGATCTTGCGGTAGTTGTCGAGCTTCCAGGATTCCGGGTGCTTGAGTGCCTCGAAGCACACCAGGTTCATCTTGTCGTCCCACTTGCCCATGGCGTGCCTACTTCAGCTCGTCGATGACGCGGTCGATCGATTCCGGCGTCAGGTATTCGTGGAAGTGGTGGTCGACCATCATCATCGGCGCGCCCGTGCAGGCAGCCAGGCACTCTTCCTCGCGCTTGAGGAAGATGCGGCCATCCGGCGTGCTCTCGCCCGTCTTGATGCCGAGCTTCTTCTCGATATAGGCGACGACCTGATCGGACCCGTTCAGCATGCAAGAGATATTGGTGCAGACGCTGACATGGTGCCGGCCGCAGCGGTGCGTCTCGAACATCGAATAGAACGAGGCGACCTCATAAACCTGGATCGACGGCAGCTTGAGGTATTCCGCCACCGCGTCCATGAGGTCCGGAGTGAGGAAACCGTCGTTCTGCTCCTGCGCGAAACGCAGGGCGGACAGCACGGCGGAGCGCTGCTTGCCTTCCGGGAAACGGGCCACCCAGCCATCGATTTCGTGGCGGGTATGGTCGGTGAGCAGGTGGATCTTGCTGGTGGACTCGCTCATCAGCGGTCGACCTCCCCGAATACGATGTCCTGGGTACCAATCACGGCGACGACGTCAGCCAGCATGTGGCCTTCCACCATCTCAGGCAGCGCGGACAGGTGCGCGAAGCCCGGCGCACGGCACTTCAGCCGGTAGGGCTTGTTGGCGCCGTCCGACACGAGATACACGCCGAACTCTCCCTTCGGGGCCTCGACGGCCGCGTAGGTTTCGCCTGAAGGCACGCTGTAGCCTTCCGTGAACAGCTTGAAGTGGTGGATGAGGGATTCCATGTCGCCCTTCATCTGCTCGCGGCTCGGCGGTCGGACCTTCCGGTCGTCGACCATCACCGGGCCGGGGTTCGCGCGCAGCCAGTCGACGCACTGCTTGATGATGCGGTTGGACTGGCGCATCTCCTCGACGCGCACGAGATAGCGGTCGTAGCAGTCGCCGTTTACGCCCACGGGGATGTCGAAGTCCATCGCCGCATAGACCTCGTAGGGCTGCTTCTTGCGCAGATCCCAGGCGATACCCGAGCCGCGCAGCATGGCGCCCGAGAAGCCGAGCTGCATGGCGCGCTCCGGGGAAACGACACCGATATTGACCGTGCGCTGCTTCCAGATGCGGTTGTCCGTCAGCAGGGTTTCGTATTCATCGACGCAGGTCGGGAAGCGGCGCGTGAAGTCCTCGATGAAATCGAGCATGGAGCCCTGGCGGGCCTCGTTGCGCTTGTCCGCATCCTTCTTCGAACGCCAGCGCGACGCCTGGTATTGCGGCATCGCATCCGGCAGATCACGGTATACCCCGCCCGGACGATAGTAGGTCGCGTGCATGCGCGTGCCCGAGACCGCCTCATAGCAGTCCATGAGATCTTCGCGCTCACGGAAACAGAACAGGAACACCGTCATCGCACCGATATCGAGGCCGTGTGCGCCGAGCCACATCAGGTGGTTCAGGACACGGGTGATCTCGTCGAACATCACGCGGATGTACTGCGCGCGCTCCGGCACCTGGATACCCAGCAGCTTCTCGATGGCCATCACGTAGGCGTGCTCGTTGCACATCATCGAGACGTAATCGAGACGATCCATGTAGCCGATCGAACTGTTGAAGGTCTTGGTCTCGGCCAGCTTCTCGGTGCCGCGATGCAGGAGCCCGACGTGCGGGTCGGCCTTCTGGATGGTCTCGCCGTCCATCTCGAGGACGAGACGCAGCACGCCGTGGGCCGCAGGATGCTGCGGGCCGAAATTCAGGGTGAAGTTACGGATCTCGCTCATGACTTCAGGGAGGGGTCGTAGCGGTTGTCGTCACGGATGACGCGGGGCACCTGCGTGCGGGGAGTGATCTCGACCGGCTCGTACACGACGCGGCCCTTCCGTTCGTCGTAGCGAACCTCGACATGGCCTTCCAGCGGGAAATCCTTGCGGAACGGATGCCCGATGAAGCCATAGTCCGTGAGGATGCGGCGCAGGTCCGGGTGCCCGTGGAACACGATGCCGAAGAGGTCGAAGGCTTCACGCTCGAACCAGTTGGCCGAGGCCCACACGTCGACCACGGAAGGCAGGCCCGGTTCGTCCG
>JBDLPS010000053.1:0-3399 GCA_039800965.1 Pseudomonadota bacterium
TCGTGGCCTGCGGTGGCTTCTCCTATGGCGACGTGCTGGGTGCCGGCGAGGGCTGGGCCAAGTCCATCCTGTTCCATGCCGAGGCGCGCCGTGAGTTCAGCGCGTTCTTCGAGCGGGCCGACACCTTCACGCTCGGCGTGTGCAACGGCTGCCAGATGTTGTCCGCGCTGAAGCCGCTCATTCCGGGCACCACCCATTGGCCGCGTTTCGTGCGCAACCGCGGCGAGCAGTTTGAGGGTCGCTTCAGCCTCGTCGAGATCCTCGAGTCACCGTCCGTGCTGCTCGAGGGCATGGCGGGTTCGCGATTCGCCGTGGCCGTGTCTCATGGCGAAGGTCGCGCGGAGTTCGCCGACGCCGGACAGATCGATCGGCTGCAGTCAGGCTCGCAGGTCGCTTTCCGCTACGTCGACCATCGCGGTGGCGTCGCCACGCAGTATCCGGCGAACCCGAACGGTTCGCCGCGGGGCATCGCCGCGGTGACGAGCGATGATGGCCGCGTGCTCATCACGATGCCGCATCCGGAACGGTCCTGGCGTGTTGCCCAGAACTCCTGGCATCCGGCGATGGACGGCGAGTTCACCGGCTGGATGCGGCTGTTCCGCAATGCACGGCGCTTCGTCGGCTGATTCCGGCGTCGCCTATTCCCCGCGCTGGCGGCGCCAGAACTTTTCCATCTCGATGTAGGTGAACGATGCGGACCACGTGATGAGCACGAGTCCGGTCAGGGCCTCGGTGCCCGAGAGGAAACGCAGCGCGCCTACCGGTACGAGGTCGCCGAACCCGACCGTCGTGTACGTGATCGCCGACAGGTAGACGGAATCCATGAAGTTGGGCATCGCCATGCCCACCACGTGCCCGGAGCCGTGCACCAGCAGCAGCAACCGGATCGCGATCCCGAACATCCAGATCTCCGTGATGTGGACGCCGAGCAGCGTGTAGATGCTGTACAGCACCTTGCGCCGCGGTGGCGTGCCGGCACGGGCCAGGCGTGCCGACAGCCAGACCAGGCACTCGTAATGCACCAGCACCACCAGCGCGACCGTGGCGGCCGTCGCCAGCACCACAAGGAAGTTCACATGCCAATGGTCGTAGAGCGGATCCATGTCAGTTCTTCTCCGCCAGGGGGAGTCGACGTGCGAGCGACAGCCCGGCCAGCGCGCCGGCCGCGGCGAGCAGCAGGGCGGTCGGCAGTCCTGCGCGGTCCGCGACGACGCCCCAGAACAGGCTCCCGAAGGCGAGGCAGCCGTAGAAGACCGATGAGAACAATGCCATGCCTCGGCCGCGCATCGCGTCCGTGACCGCGAACTGCGCGGCGACGTTCAGCGAGGAAAAATTCGCCAGCCAGGACATGCCGGCCACGATGCTGGCGAGCATGCCCAGCGCCGGGATCTTCAGCAGGGCATAGCCCGCGATGGCCAATGCGGTGCCTGCCGTGCCGGTGGCCACGACGCCGTCGAGCCCCCCGCGAGCCCGCAGTTTCGGCAGGAAGAACACGCCGCTGACCGCGCCGATGCCGATGCAGCCGACGAGGATGCCGAAGAGTTGCGCTCCGCCGCCCAGTTGTTCGCGGGCGATGACGGGCAGCAGCGCCCAGTAGGCGCTCGCGAAGAAATAGAACAGGACCGAGCGCAGCAAAGTCCGCTGCAACGCCTGGTTGCTGCGGGCCTGGTCGAGTCCCTGCAGCAGCGCCTTGCCGTACCCGACCCGGTCTGCCGTGGCCGCTGCCTCCGCTGCCGGCTTCCAGGCGAGCAGGGCGAGGATCGCCGCGATGAAGCTTGCTGCGTTCACCAGAAAGGGCCAGGCCAGCCCGAGTGCGACGATCAGGGCGCCGCCCAGCGCGGGACCGATGGAGCGCGCGATGTTCATGCCCACCACATGCAGCGCGACGGCGCCTTGCAGGTCAGAGCGGGGCACGAGCTTCGGCATGATCGACTGCCAGGACGGCGACAGGATGGCCGTGCAGGCGCCCATGCCCAGCGTGAAGGCCAGCAGCAGCAGGCTGTTCATGCCGCCCGCCAGGACGAGCATGCCGAGCAGCGCGGCGAGCATCAGCATGATGGCCTGCACGACCAGTTGCAGGCGTCGTTTGTCGACCCGGTCCGCCAGCGTGCCCGCCGGCAGGGCGAGCAGGAAAACGGGCAGGGTGGTCGCCGTCTGCACGAGCGCGACCATCGCGTGGGACGTGGTGAGCGTGGTCATCAGCCATCCGGCAGCCAGGTCGTGCATCCAGCTGCCGATGTTGGAAACGAGCGCCGCTCCCCACAGCAGCGCGAAGCTGCGGTGGCGGAGGGCGCTCCAGGCCGAACCGCTCAAGCGGTTCAGAGCCCCTGCAGGATGAAGACGCGGTATTCGCCGGCCTTCCAGCGGTGCTTCACGGCTGCCTGGTAGCCGGGGCTGCGGTACCAGGCCAGCGCGGCTTCGTAGCTCTCGAACTCGGCGATCACGGCGCCCTCGATCGGCGCACCCTCGAGCATCTCGAGCTTGCCGTAGATGGCGAGCGGGCGGACCGGGTGGCCTTCGAGCGTCGCGGGCACGGCGCCCATGTACTTCTCGAACTCCGACGGGTCGATCATCTTGTCGCGCATGAAGACGATATAGGCAGCCATGTCGTAACAGTCCTTTGCGCCGTGTCAGCGCGTGAGCTTCTTGTACTTGATGCGGTGGGGTTGCGAAGCGTCCTCGCCGTGGCGCCGCGCGTAATCCGCCGCGTATTCCTGGTAGTTGCCCTCGAAGAACACCACCTGAGAATCCCCCTCGAACGCCATGATGTGCGTGGCGATGCGGTCCAGGAACCAACGATCGTGCGAGATCACCACGGCGCAGCCGGGGAAGGACAGCAGCGCCTCTTCCAGCGCGCGCAGCGTCTCGATGTCGAGGTCGTTGGTCGGTTCGTCCAGCAGCAGCACGTTGCCGCCCGACTTGAGCACCTTTGCGAGGTGTACGCGGTTGCGCTCGCCGCCCGACAGTTCGCCGATCAGCTGCTGCTGCTGCGTGCCCGAAAAGTTGAAGCGTCCGACGTAGGCGCGCGATGACGTCTCGTAGTTGCCGACCTTGATGAGGTCGAGTCCGCCGGAGATTTCCTGCCAGACGGACTTCTTGTCATCGAGTGCCTGGCGCGACTGGTCGACATAGGCAAGCTTGGTCGTGGAGCCAAGGCGGATCTCGCCGGCATCCGGCTTTTCCTGGCCCGTCAGCATGCGGAACAGCGTGGTCTTGCCGGCGCCGTTCGGGCCGATGATGCCGACGATGCCGCCCCTGGGCAGATTGAAGCTGAGGTTGTCGATCAGCAGGCGGTCACCGAAGCCCTTGCTGATGCCCTGCGCCTCGATGACCAGGTCGCCAAGGCGTTCGCCGGGCGGGATGTAGATCTCGTTGGTCTCGTTGCGCTTCTGGAATTCC
>JBDLPS010000054.1:0-26963 GCA_039800965.1 Pseudomonadota bacterium
TGCCCCCCGTGACGCCCAGCACGATCCGCTTGCCGTCCATGGTCTGGATTATGGGTGCCCCGGCGCGGTCTTTTCCATGATCCGCGCGGGATAAGCATATCGCCCGGAGCATGAGCACCCGTCCATGCTCGTGGGCATGACGATCCGCGACTGGCCCGAACAGGAACGCCCCCGTGAAAAGCTGCTGGCCCGGGGGCCCGCCCATCTCAGCGACGCCGAACTGCTGGCGGTCCTGTTCGGCAGCGGTACCCGGGGCGCGAGCGCGGTCGACGTCGGCCGGATGCTGCTGCAGCGCCACGGGGGGCTGCGGGCCCTGCTGAGGGCCGGGGACGCCGCCGAAGGCCTGGGGGCCCGGCGGGCCGGCCTCCTGCAGGCTGCCCTGGAACTGTCCCGCCGGCACTACGCGGAGGCCCTGCGGACGGGGCCGGCGCTGGAGACGCCCCAGGCCACCCGGGCCTTTCTGGTCGCCCAGCTGCGGGACCGCCCCCACGAGGTCTTCTGCTGCCTCCACCTGGACAACCGCCACCGCCTGATCGCCTTCGAGGAGCTTTTCCGGGGCACGATCGACGGCGCCAGCGTCCACCCCCGGGAAGTCGTCAAACAGGCCCTGGCGCGCAATGCGGCGGCGGTGATCCTGGCCCACAACCACCCGTCCGGCGTGGCCGAACCCAGCCAGGCGGACGAACTGATCACCGCCCGGCTGCGGGAGGCCCTGGCGCTGGTCGACATCCGCCTGCTGGACCACCTGGTGGTGGGCGACACCGGTTGCGCCTCCTTCGCCGAACGGGGGCTCCTGTGAACCAGCGGCCGGTACGGCTTGCCCCGGACCCCCTCGGGCTGGTATAAAACGCGCCCTTTTCGTCGCCCGGGCCCTGGGTCCGGGCGTGACACAACGATCAGTCCTAAGGATTTACGCCATGTCCCGCGTCTGCGAAGTCACCGGCAAGAAGCCCACGGTCGGCAATACCGTCTCGCACGCCAACAACAAGAAGCGCCGCCGCTTCCTGCCGAACCTGCACGTGCAGCGTTTCTGGCTCGAGGACGAGAAGCGCTGGGTGCGCCTGCGCGTTTCGACGAACGCGATGCGCACCATCGAGAAGAACGGCATCGACGTCGTGGTCGCGCAGCTGCGCGCCCAGGGCGAGAAGATCTAAGGAGCTGCCGCCATGCGCGAAAAAGTGAAGCTGCTGTCGACCGCGAATACGGGCCACTTCTACGTGGCGATGAAGAACAAGCGCCTGCATCCCGAAAAGATGGAGACGAAGAAGTACGATCCGGTCGTGCGCAAGCACGTCACGTACAAGGAAACCAAGATCAAGTAAGCCGGCCGCACCGCGAGGTGCCTTGCTTGCCTGATACCGAAGCCCGCCCCGTGCGGGCTTCGTCGTTTCAGGGGCCACCCCCGCCCGGTAGACTGCGTCCGTGCCCGAACTACCGGAAGTCGAGACCACCCGCCGCGGCATCGAGCCCCATATCGCGGGCCGCCGCATCCAGCAGCTGCTCGTGCACGAGCCGCGGTTGCGCTGGACCGTGGATGCGGACCTGCCCGCCGCCGTGGCCGGGCAGCGGGTGCAGGGCGTACGCCGCCGCGCGAAATACCTGCTGATCGACCTTGAGGACGGCAGCAGCCTGCTGCTGCATCTCGGGATGTCCGGGAGCCTGCGCGTGCTGCCGCAGGACACGCCGCGCCTCACGCATGACCACGTGGACCTGCTGCTCGACTCGGGCCAGGTGCTGCGCTTCAACGACCCGCGGCGTTTCGGCAGCCTGCACCGGATCGAGGGCGATGCCGAAGCCCACCCGCTGCTGCGCAAGCTCGCCCCGGAACCGCTGGGCGAAGGTTTCGATGCGGCCTACCTGTTCCGCGTCACGCGCAGGAAGCGCGTCGCGATCAAGCTGCTGGTGATGAACAGCCACCTCGTGGTCGGGGTCGGCAACATCTATGCGAGCGAGGCCCTGTTCCGCGCGGGCATCCGCCCGGGGCGGGCCGCGAAATCGCTGACGCGCGATGACTGCGGGCGCCTGGTGAAGGCGATCCGCGCGGTGCTGGCGATGGCGATCCGCTTCGGCGGCACGACGCTGCGTGATTACGTGGGTGCGGACGGCAAGCCGGGCTATTTCCGGCGCAAGCTCCATGTGTACGAGCGCGCCGGCGAGCCCTGCCGCCGCTGCGCCACGCCGATCCGCCAGACCGTACAGGGCCAGCGATCGACCTACTACTGCCCCGAATGCCAGTCGTGAAACGCCCATGAGCCAGAAGAAGCTCGAAGCGCACTTCGCGGCGAAAGACCCCGTGATGGCCGGCATCGTTTCCGCAGTGGGGAAGTACGGCCTGGCGCGACGGGAACCGCGCAGCGTGTTCGAGACGCTCGCGCGCTCCATCGCCAACCAGCAGATCTCGGGCGTGGTGGCGCAACGCATCCTGGCCCGGCTCGAGGCGCTGCATGGCGGACGATTCCCGACGCCGGCGGAACTGGCGGCTCATCCTGCCCAGGCCCTGCGCGACGTGGGCTTCTCGTTCTCGAAAGTGGCTGCGTTGCAGGACCTCGCGACGAAGACGCTCGATGGCACGCTGCCGCCGGACGAGCAGATCTCCCGACTCGATGACGAAAGCGTGATCGAGCGTTGCGTGGCCGTGCGTGGCATCGGTCGCTGGACGGCGGAAATGCTGCTGATGTTTTCGCTGGGCCGGCCGGACGTGCTGCCCGTCGGCGACTTCGGCGTGTGCAACGGCTTTCGGCTGGCGTATGGCCTGAAGGGAATGCCGAAACCGAAAGCCCTGCTCGAGTTCGGCGAGCGGTGGCGACCTCATCGATCGGCGGCCGCGTGGTACCTGTGGAGGGCCGTGGACCTGCATCGCGAAGGCCGGCTGCCGAAGCGCCCGGGTCGCGCGCCGCGCGTCGCCATCGTAGTGTCGAAGCCGAAGGATGGTGGGGGAGCATGATGATGCAGCCACCGCCGGTCACGTTCTCGCGGGAAGGTTTCACGCGGGGGCTGAAGGCAAGCCCCGCGCTGGTGCTGGGCGGCGTTCCCTTCGGGATCGTCACGGGGCTCACGGCACAGGCACACGGATTGTCGCTCGCGGAAGCCACGCTGATGAGCTTCTTCGCCTTCGCGGGTTCGGCGCAGCTGCTGGCGCTGGGCGTCTGGACAACACCGGTCAACTTCCTGCCGGTGAACCTCACGGCGCTCACGGTGAACCTGCGCTTCCTGCTGATGGGGCCGCTGCTCGCGCCCTGGCTCGATACGCTGCGTGGCTGGCGTCGCTGGCTCAGCCTGTTCTTCATGATCGACCACAACTGGGCGCTGTCGCTGAAGGAGATGCAGGCCGGACGCAACGACGCGGCCTACCTCATCGGCAGCGGCATCCCGATCTGGGTCGCCTGGGTACTGCTCACGATGGCCGGACACGTGCTCGGGTCGGTAGTCGCGGCACCGCCGGGACACCCGGTGTATTTCGCGGCTCTGTCGGTGTTCATCGCCTTGCTGATCCCGATGTGGCGCGGGCGCAGTGACCTCTTGCCCTGGATCGGCGCGGCAGCCGTGGCCTTCGGCGTGTCGCGCCTGCTGCCCGGCACCACCTGGCACATCGTCGCAGGAGCCCTGTCCGGCGGACTGTTCGGCGCGCTGCGCGATCGTTTCCGGAAACCCGCGTGATGGACCAGGGCTGGTATCACATCGGGGGACTGAACCTCGTCACGGCCTTTGCGATGGGCGTGGGCACCTTCGCCTGCCGCGCGGGCGGCTACTGGCTGTTCTCGCGCTTCAAGCCTTCGCCCGGGTTGCAGGCCACGCTGTCCTACATACCGGGCTGCCTGTTCGTGAGTTACGTCGCGCCGGCCGTGGTCGATGGCGGACCGAAGGCCTGGATCGGCGCGACCGTCGCGCTGGCGACGATGAAGCTGACGGGCTCGATGATCTGGCCGATCTTCACCGGCACCGCCGCCGCCTGGGCGGTGTGGGCGCTCAGTACCTGAGCTGCGGCACCTGCGCCGTGGACTGCGGCACGCCGACCGGCGCCCACTTGGGCGGGTTCGGCGTTTCCTTCGTGGCACCGAACTCCTTCAGGACGGCAGCGGTGGCGTCGCGCTGCACGGGCTTGCCTTCCAGATAGGTCGGCGGATAGCGACCCATCGCATAGTCGATCGGCGTCATGCCGTCCTTGTCCGCAAGATCCAGGCTGACGCCGTAGCCGGCGAGCAGCTTGATGACCTCGTTGAAGCCCTTGATCGCGGCGCCGTGCACGGCCGTGTCGCCATCGACGGTGCGCGCATTCGGATCGGCACCGGCGGCCTTCAAAAGCTTGATGGTCTCCAGCGCCTGGGCCTCGGTCTTCGAGCGGCCTCGCGTGGGCACGTTGCCGCGACCGGAGCCGGCAGCCGCCATGAGCGGCGTGTGGCCGAAGACGTTCGGCAGGTCGACGAGCGCGCCGTGCTCGAGCAGCTGCTTCACGTTGGTGGCGTCGCCCGCCTTGGCCGCACGCAGCAGGGCCGTCGCGCCGGTGGTGAGCATGGGATCGGCCAGGCGATCCTGCGGGACGTTGCGGAAGGGCGGACGGAGCTTGAGCTGCAGGTTGGGATTCGCGCCCCTTTCGAGCAGCAGCTTCACGATGTCGTCGGCCGTGGACTGGTCGTAGGTCGGCAGTTCGATGCGGCCGCCGGATTCGACGGTCTTGATGTCCACCGCCATGTACAGCGGGAACTGGCCGTAGAGGTCCCACTGGTTCACGTCGGCCCCGAGGTCGATCAGCAGTCTTGCCGCATCCCAATGGCCATTCATGAGCGCCAGCACCAGTGGCGTCGCACCGTCCGGCTCGGGCAGGTTGATGTCCGCCTTTCCGGCGACCAGCGCGCGGAGACAGTCCAGATGGCCCTCGCGCGCGGCATACAGCAACGCCGTGAGCCCTCCGCGGTTCATGTCCTTCGGACGGCCTTCGGCCGTGATGCGGCGGGACCACTCGCGCACGGTGGCGCGGGCATCCGGATCGGCACCCTTCGACAGCAGGAAGCGGACCATGTCGGCCTGGCCCTGCGCGGCAGCCCAGATGAGCGCCGTCTGGCCACCCCAGGCCTCGCGGGCATCGATCCTCGCGCCGTGCTGCAGCAGCAGGCGCGCCGCCTCGACGTTGCCGGTGCGCGCGACGACCATCAGCGCCGTCTGGCCTTCGGCATTCGTCGACTGCGGGTCGGCACCCGCCTTGAGCAGGAGCTGGAGCACCGCGACATCGCCACGGCGCGCGGCTTCACCCAGCGGCGTGGCACCGAAGGCATTGGCGGCACGGGCGCTGGCACCGCCCTTCAGCAGGGCGGCAACCTTGGCGGCATCGCCCTCGTAGGTCGCCTGCAGCAGCGCATCGGTCGACCCGGTCGCCTCGGCCACACCCGTCGCCAGCAGCAAGGCCAGCATCCAATTCGCACGTCTGTTCATCATCACAGGATCGTCTTCCCGCTACCCGGTCCGCATCAGGGTAACTGCGGAGTAGACTGCCGGGAAACCCCGGATCCACCCGGGATCGACGCTGCAAGGGAAAACCAGATGGATTACTCGCTGATCATCGACGGCAAGGCGCGCCGGACGCCTGCGTACCAGGACGTGAAGAACCCCTCGACCTTCGAGGTCGTCGGGCGCATGCCGCTGGGTACGACGCAGGACCTGGACGATGCCGTCGCGGCGGCGCGCAAGGCCTTCGCCACCTGGAGCGTCACGCCGGATTCCGAACGCCAGGCCGCGTGCCACGCGGTCGCAGCGAAGATCGAGGCCCACCTCGAGGAACTGGCGCAGCTGATCACCGCCGAGCAGGGCAAGCAGCTCAACGGCCTGGGCTCGCGCTTCGAGGTCGGCGGCGCCGTGGGCTGGGCCCACGCGACGGCGGACCTCAGCATCCCGGTCGAGGTGGTGCAGGACACGCCGGAAGGCCGCATCGAAGTGCACCGCAAACCGATCGGCGTCGTGGGCTCCATCACGCCATGGAACTGGCCGATGCTGATCGGCAGCTGGCACATCATCCCGGCGATCCGCACGGGCAACACGGTGGTCATCAAGCCGTCGCCGTACACGCCGCTGTCGACGATCCGCATGGTCGAGCTGATGAACGAGGTGCTGCCGCCGGGCGTCGTGAATTGCGTGACCGGCGATGACTCACTGGGTGCCGCGATGTCGGCGCACCCTGGCATCGCGAAGATGGTGTTCACCGGCTCGACCGCCACCGGTCGCAAGATCATGGCCTCTGCCGCGCCGACACTGAAGCGCATCACGCTGGAACTCGGCGGCAACGACGCAGGCGTCGTGCTGCCGGATGCAGATCCGAAGGCGATCGCACCAGGCATCTTCTGGGGCGCCTTCATCAACGGCGGCCAGACCTGCGCCGCGCTGAAGCGCCTGTATGTGCACGACAGCCTCTACGACGCGGTGTGCGAAGCATTGGTGGAATTCGCCAGGACCGTGCCGATGGGCGACGGCAAGGACGAGAGCGTGCAGCTCGGCCCCATCCAGAACCAGATGCAGTTCGACAAGGTCACGCGCTTCGTCGAGGAAGCAAAAAAGGCCGGCGGCCGCGTGCTCTGCGGGGGCGCACCGCTCGGCGGCAAGGGCTATTTCTACCCGATCACCTTCGTGGCCGACATCAAGGAAGGCACGCCGCTGGTCGACGAGGAACAGTTCGGCCCGGCCCTGCCCATCATCCGTTACACGGATATCGAGGACGCGATGCGCCGCGCGAATGCCGACCCGCTGGGACTCGGCGGCTCGGTATGGGGCGCGGACACGGCGAAGGCCAAGCAGCTCGCGCAGCGCCTGGAGTGCGGCATCACCTGGGTGAACAAGCACGGCGGCATCCAGCCGAACACGCCCTTCGGCGGGGTGAAGCAGTCGGGCATCGGCGTGGAGTTCAACGTCGACGGCCTGAAGGAATACACCGTCCAGCAGACGGTCTGGGTGTAACGTCCGTCAGTAAAGCCCCGCGGTACCTACACCGCGGGGATCGGATGCCGCGGTCACCGCACCGGTCGCGGCGTCATATGTCACCACCTGCAGGTTGCCCCAGGTCTCGCGCTTGCGGAGCTGGTGGCCCAGCTTCTGCAGCGCCTCGACACCGGCCCCGTCCAGCGCGGCATCCTCGTACATCAGCTGGTCCGGCTGGTACTGGTGATGGATGCGCGGCGCGGCGACGATCTCCTGCGCCGATTTGCCATCGATCCAGTTCAACGTGGCGAGCAGGACGGCACCGGTGATGACACTGCCGCCGGGCGATCCCACGACCATGAAGCCACGCGGGCCTTCGACGAAGGTGGGCGTGACCGACGAGAGCATGCGCTTGCCCGGCGCGATCTCGTTCGCCGCGGCACCGATCAGTCCGTAGATGTTCGGTACGCCCGGCTTGATGGAAAAATCATCCATCTGGTTGTTGAGCAGCAGCCCCGTGCCCGGAATCACCAGGCCGGTGCCGAAGCCCGCGTTCAGCGTGATGGTGCCGGCGACGCGGTTGCCTTCGGCATCGACGATGGAGAAGTGCGTGGTGTTGGGACCACTGCGCGATTCAGGCGCATCGGCGAGCATGCTGCTTGGCGTCGCCCTGTCGAGGCGGATCGACGTACGCAGGCCCGCGGCATAGGTCTTGTCCGTGAGCATCTTGACCGGCACGTCGGTGAACGCACTGTCCCCGAGATACACCGCGCGATCGCGCGCGGCTCGTCGCATCGCCTCGACGATGACATGGCGACGGGTCGTGTCATCGAGCTTCGGCAGCTCATAGCCCTCGAGCACGTTCAGTGCCTCGACCAGGGCGATGCCACCCGATGACGGCGGCGGCACGGAGATGAGCGTGGTGCCACGGTAATGCCCGACGACCGGCTCGCGCTCGATGGCCTTGTAGGCGGCGAGATCCGCCAGGGTCCAGATGCCGCCGATCTCGCGGATGCCCTTCACGAGCTGCTGCGCCAGCCTGCCCGTATAGAAGGCCTGCAGGCCCTCGTCGGACAGCATCTGCAGCGTGTGCGCGAGCTGCGGCTGCTTCAGCCGCGTGCCGACGGGCAGGGCCTCGCCCTTCGCATCAAGGAAAATCGCGGCACCCTCGGGCACCTTGGCGATCTGGGACTTCTTGAAGGAGAGCCCGGCCTGAAGGCGCGGATACAGCTCGAAGCCCTCTTTCGCGAGTCGGATCGCAGGCGCAAGGTTGTCCTTCAGCGCCAGCCGGCCGTACCGGGACTGCAGGAGCGCAAGGCCCGCCGGTTCGCCGGGCACGCCCGCCGCAAGCGCGGTGTTGGTGGATGCGCCGCGGACCGGCTCACCCTTCGCATCGAGGTACATGTCGCGCGTGGCCGCCTGCGGCGCGACCTCGCGTGCATCGATCACGACGTTGCGACCATCCGATGCCTTGTGGAGCAGGAACAGGCCACCGCCCGAGAGACCGGAGCCGCTGGGCTCGACGACCGCGAGGGCTGCGGAGACGGCCACTGCGGCATCGAAGGCGTTGCCGCCCTTGCGCAGCACCTCGAGGCCGGCGGCAGTGGCCAGCGGATGCGCGCTCGCGATGGCGGCCTTGCCGGGCACGGCGTGCCTCGATGCATCGGCGGCGTGCAGGCTGCAGGACAACAGCAGCCCAAAGGCTGCCAGCCCGATGCGACGGGAACCGATCATGCCCGCTTCTTCTTCAGCAATTCGGCGGCGACGAGTGGATCGACGAATTCGTCGACCGGCCCCCCGTACACCGCGATTTCCCGGATCAGCGTCGACGAAATGAACGTGAACTGTTCCTTCGGAGTGAGGAACACCGTCTCGAGGTCGGGCGAGAGGTGGCGCGACATGTTGGCCAGCTGGAACTCGAACTCGAAGTCCGACACCGCGCGCAACCCGCGCACCACGACCGAACAGCCCTGCAGCCGGGCGAAATCGACGGTGAGGCCGGTGTAGCCCCGCACCTCCACGTTGGGCACCGAAACCAGCACGCGCCGCGCCAGGTCGACTCGCTCATCCAGCGTGAACATCGGCGTCTTGCCCGGGTTGGCGGCGATCGCGACGACGACATGGTCGAAGACGCCCGCGGCACGCCGGACCAGGTCCGTATGGCCGTTGGTGATCGGATCGAAAGTGCCCGGATAGACCGCTTTGCGCGTCATGGCGTGCTCGGTGGAAGGTAGCGGAACAGATGATACCCGACCTCCCCCGCCTTCCCGTCGCGGTGCGGCTGCCAGCCCGCCGGCAATGGCGGCAAGGCGGCGGCACGGGGCAGCTCGACGTAGACGAGAGCGCCCTGCGCCAGGCATCCGGCAGCGCCAAGGCGACCCATCGCGGCTTCGAGCAAACCGGTATCGAACGGCGGATCAAGGAACACGACGTCATAAGGACCGCCGGGCGCCCCCAGGAAGGCCAGTGCATCCGTGTTGGCGAATTCGGCGCCCTGCACGCCGAGCTGGGTACCCGTGGCACGGATCGCGTCGATGGCGGGGCGGCTGGCATCGACGAACACGACGCGCGAGGCGCCCCGGGACAGCGCCTCGAGCCCCAGCGCACCGCTGCCCGCGAAGAGGTCGAGGCAGCGGGCGCCGTCGATCACCGGCTGCAGCCAGTTGAACAGCGTCTCTCGCACGCGGTCTGGCGTGGGGCGGATCGTCACGCCTTCCGGGAAACGCAGCCGGCGCCCCCGGTGGGCGCCGCCGATGATCCGCAGTTCGCGCGTGCCGCCGCGCTTGTCCGATTTCATCGCGCAAGCCTATTACAATATGGACCCGTCCCACCGCCCGAGCGTCCGCCCGATGTCCGACAGCCCCGGTTTCTTCGGCCGCCTGAAGGCCCGCCTCGCCCGCAGCACCGCCAGGCTGTCGGACGACCTGCGCAGCCTCTTCGGTGGCCGGAAGATCGACGCCGAACTGCTCGAGGACCTGGAAACGCGCCTGATCACGGCCGACGTCGGCGCGGAAGCCACGCAGCAGATCCTCGAGGACCTCCGGGCACGCGTGGCCCGACAGGAACTCGGCGACGTCGAAGCGCTGCTGTCCGCATTGCGCGAGGATCTGGCGCGGATCCTCGCGCCCTGCGCCAAACCCCTGACCATCGACACCGCACACAGGCCCTACGTGGTCATGGTCGTCGGCGTGAACGGATCCGGCAAGACGACCTCCATCGGCAAGCTGGCCACGCGGTTCTCCCAGGAGGGTCGCAAGGTCATGCTCGCCGCCGGCGATACCTTCCGCGCCGCCGCCTCGGAGCAGCTCGACATCTGGGCACAGCGCAGCGGTGCCGTGATCATCCAGCAGCAAGCCGGCGCCGACCCCGGCGCCGTGGTGTTCGACGCCGTCAAGGCCGCCCAGGCGCGCGGCGTCGACATCCTTCTCGCCGATACCGCAGGCCGCCTGCACAGCCAGTCCCACCTCATGGACGAACTGCGCAAGGTAAAGCGCGTGATACAACGCGTGGATCCGACGGCGCCGCACGAGGTGCTGCTCGTCCTCGACGCCAACCAAGGCCAGAATGCGCTGGCGCAGGCGCGGGAATTCCATGCGGCGATCGGCGTGACGGGCCTGGTGCTGACCAAGCTCGACGGCACCGCGAGAGGCGGCATCGTGGTCGCCATCGCGAAGCAACTGGGGCTGCCGATCCGTTTCATCGGGATCGGGGAGCAGGCGGAGGATTTCGGTGAGTTCGACGCGGATGCCTTCGCCGGCGTATTGATCGGCGATGGCTCGCACCGCAGGGAGGGGGCGCCATGATCCGCTTCGAGCATGTCGGCAAGCGTTACCCGAACGGCCGTACCGCACTGGCCGATGTCGGCTTCGAGATAGGCCCCGGCGAGATGGTGTTCCTTACCGGCCGGTCGGGCGCGGGAAAGAGCACGATCCTGCATCTCGCCGCGCTGCTGGAGCGACCCAGCCAAGGCACCGTGACCGTGAACGGCCGCGATACCTCGCGTCTGTCGGCGCGCCAGGTGCCCGCCTTCCGCAGGCAACTGGGCATGGTCTTCCAGAACCACCTCCTGCTGCCGGACCGCAGCGTTTACGACAACATCGCGCTGCCGCTGGTCGTCGCACACGCGTCGACCCGCGACATCGACAAACGGGTCAGGACGGCGCTGGAACTGGTCGGCCTGGCGGACCAGGCCGGCGCGCTGCCCACCGAACTCTCCGTCGGGGAACAACAGCGCGTCGGAATCGCCCGCGCGGTCGTCGGACGGCCGCCACTGCTCGTCGCCGACGAGCCCACGGGCAACCTCGATCCGCAACTCTCGCGCGATGTCATGAAGGTGTTCCGCCGCTTCAGCGAAGCCGGCGTGACGGTACTCGTCGCAACGCACGACCTCGCACTGGTGCGCGAGAGCGGACAGCGTGTGATCCACATCGCCGAGGGCCGCGTCACCGTGCCCGACGCCGCCGCAGCGGGAGACATCGCATGAGCGCCTGGCTCGGACGCCACCTGCAGGCCCTGCTCTCCGCCGCCGGGCGGTTCGCGCGGGCGCCCTTCTCCACCGCGTTCACCGTGCTCGTGATCGCGGTGGCGCTCACACTGCCCGCGGGTCTGGGGCTGCTGGTAGGCAGCGTGCGCGCGGCAAGCGGGAACTTCGCCAACGCAGTGGAAGTGACCGTCTATTTCAAGCGAGGCACCTCGCTGGACGCTGTCGGCAAGCACGCCCAGGAGGCCGCGGCCCAACCCGGCATCCAATCCACACGCGTCGTTCCCGCGGACGAAGCCCTCGAGACTTTCCGCCGGGACAGTGGCTTCGGCGATGCACTGGGGAGCATGACCGAGAATCCCCTGCCCCACGTGCTGGTGGTCCAGCCGTCGGCGGACGCGAGGCGGGCTGTCGACATCGATGCGCTGAAGCAGCGCCTGTCGGGATGGAAGGACGCGGAGATCGTTCAGGTCGATGCTGACTGGATCCAGCGACTGAACGCGATACTCGACCTGCTGCGTCGCGTGCTGCTCGGGACGGCAGCCCTGCTGGGCCTTGGCGTCGTGGCGGTGATCGGCAACACGGTCCGGCTGGAGATCCTCAACCGGCGTGCGGAGATCGAAATCACCAAGCTCGTCGGCGGCAGCAACGCCTTCGTCCGTCGGCCGTTCCTGTACACCGGCGTGCTGTACGGGGCACTCGGCGCGGCGCTCGCGAGCGTGCTCGTGCTCGGTGCCTGCTACCTGCTGGCCGCCCCGGTCGCCGTGCTGGCCCAGTCCTACGGCAGCGAATTCCGCATCGCATCACCGACCCTCCCCCAGCTGGCCGGGATGTTGGCCCTGGGCGCCGCCCTGGGCTGGATCGGTGCCTTCCTGTCCGCAACCCGACATCTGGCGCGGATCGAACCCTCGGCCTGATGCTCTCAAGGCCTTGATTCAAAAGGTTTTATAAATTCCTTCGGGACGGAACCCCGCCGTCCGTTAGCACTCAAACTTCCCGAGTGCTAACATTCTCGGCAACTGGAAATCCGGACTGGAGGTGGCCCATGAGCGCGACCCTGAGTCTTCCCGCACCGAACAACGACCTGATGCTGGCCGGCCCGCTGGGCAGCTTCGAAGCCTACGCGGACCGCATCGGCCGCATCCCCGTGCTGAGCCGCGAGGCCGAGCACGAACTCGCCCTGCGCCTGCGCAACGACAACGACCTCGAGGCCGCACGCAAGCTGGTCATGTCCCACCTGCGTTTCGTGCTGCACATCGCCCGCGGCTATGCCGGCTATGGACTGCCGCTGGGCGACCTGGTGCAGGAGGGCAACGTCGGCCTGATGAAGGCGGTGAAGCGCTTCGACCCGACGCAGGGCGTGCGCCTGGTGTCCTTTGCAGTGCACTGGATCCGGGCCGAGATCCACGATTACGTGCTGCGCAACTGGCGTCTGGTCAAGGTCGCCACAACCAAGGCGCAGCGGAAGCTGTTCTTCAACCTGCGCGGCATGAAGAAGAACCTCTCCTGGCTGACGCACGAGGAAACGCAGGCCGTGGCCCGCGATCTCGGCGTGACGCCGGCGGAAGTCAGCGAGATGGAGCAGCGCCTGTCGGCGCGCGACGTGTCGTTTGATCCGGCTCCGGAAGCGGACGAGGAAGAGAGCTACGGCCCCGCGATGTACCTGCCCGCACCGGATGCCGATCCAGCGGAATCAGCGGAATCCGAAGAATGGGAAGGCGACCTGTCGGCCCGGCTGGCCAGGGCGGTCACACGCCTCGATGCGCGCAGCCAGGACATCCTGCGCCGCCGCTGGATGACGGACGACAAGGCCACGCTGCACGAACTCGCCGCGGAATACGGCGTATCGGCCGAACGCATCCGCCAGATCGAAGCGACCGCCATGAAGCGCATCAAGGCGCTCATGGCGGACGCCGCCGACTGACCGGGCCTACTTCGGCAACTGGCTCTCGTCGGCCCAGTTGCCGTGCAGGCCTGAGCGCAGGCGGATGGGCAGCTTGGCGCGTGCGATCGGGCCTTCCGACAGCTTCAGCGCGTCGAAGATCACCAGGTCCGAATAATTCGTCACGAGATTATCGACGAGGGCGATGAGATAACCGTCGCCTTCCGCCGAGCCCTTGTGGCGCGGAACGAAGCAGGGTTCCTGGCAGATCGACTGGGGACCTGCCCACCAGGCGTCCTGCCTGCCCGTCTGCAGATCGACGTGCGCGATCTTGTTCATCACGAAGCCAGACATGCGGCCATTGCCGCCCTCGAACGGCATGTCCGGATCCATCACCAGCATCCAGCCATGCCGGTACTCGAAGCCGGCGTAGCGGTCATCGATGCGCGGGAACTCGTCGATCCAGTTGGACAGCTCGCGACGCGAATGGAACTGGTCGCCCGTGGAAGCCATGTCCACGGTCCACCGCGTGAGGAAGGGACGCGCGGCGACCGGATCAAAGGGCTTGCCGTGGATGTCCGGGAAGAACGGGAAGACGTTGCCCTTCGCCTCGGGCACGTCGAAGTGGACCTTGCTGCCTTCCTGGAAGGCGTTCATCACGTGGCTCGCGAAGCAGGTGGGCGCCGTGAACCAGCGCATGTCCTTCTCGGTGCCGTTGCGCGGCAGGATGCCCAGGTAGACCGGCAGCGTCGTATCGAAGCCGAAATGCGGCTGGTTGGCCTTCAGTCGGTCCCAGGAGCTCACGATCGGGATCGTGTGGAAGACGGCATAGTCTTCGGTGATCGCGAAGTCGTGCATCATGCAGTAATACTTGTTCTGGAACGGGATCTCCCTGACCACGTTCCCTTGCGGGTCGATCTCGAAGTAGCACATGTCCGTCGTCAGGACGCCCTTCGTCGCATAGCCGAAGCCACAGAAGTTGCCGGTCTTCGGATCGATCTTCGGATGCGCGCAAAAGGTCTGGCTCTGCAGCTTGCCGCCGAAATCGGTGTATCCCTTGCTCTCGAGTGTGAGCGGATCCATCAGGAAGCAGGGGCTGTCTTCCTTCATCGCGTAGAGCTGACCCGCGTGCACCATCACGTTCGTGTTGGCGGTACCGCGGATCCGGCCCTTCACGCTCTCTTCATCGGTAAGTGGATTTCGATACGCTCCGAACAAGGCGCGGCCCGCTTCCCGCTCCAGCTTCCACTTGTCCGTCTGCGCATAGCGCTGCTTGAAGTCGATCACGCCGTTGCGGAAGCGGAACATCGTGACCATGCCATCGCCGTTGAAGAACTGCTCGTTCTCGAACTTCGGCGGGAACTGCTGGTCCGGATGGACGCGATGGAACGTGCCATTGAGCTGCGAGGGAACCTCGCCCTCGATCTCCACGTCCAGGATGTCGCCTTCAAGGCGCACGGGGCGCAGCGTGCCGGTGAATCCACGGGTGTTCGGGTAATGCGACATCAGGAAGCCCTCGCGGCGGATCTCTGGACGGATGTCGGCGATTCTGGAAGGGGGCGCCAGAGCGGTCTGTCGTGGCTTTCCACGATGCAGCGCAAGACGCACCGTGTTGTTTCAAAACACCATTGTTTTTTCCATAAAGGCGGGGTTATTCTCGGACATGTGGTCGCTCGACACCGCCCTAACCGGCTGATTTGCCGGGGCAAAAAAGGGTGTGTGGCGGCCGGGAAACAATGCCCGGGCAGCGATCAATGCGGAAGTGATGCGGGAGACCGACACCCGGCACGGGAACGGACAAAGGACAGGTACAGCCAAGAAACCCAGACGATCGACGCCAGCACGGACAGGCAGTGGCACACAGGGCAAAGTCCCGGCCGCTGCGGAACCCCGCCCCGCAAGGGTGAGCGAAACGACGCACAGGCCGCGCAATTGAACGGCCGGGCCTTACCGCCCAGGGAATCCATCCGACAACATTAGTTGCTGACGTTCGGTGCCCAGTGCGACTGACTCGAGAT
Source organism: Pseudomonadota bacterium (assembly GCA_039800965.1). Lineage (GTDB taxonomy): Bacteria > Pseudomonadota > Gammaproteobacteria > Steroidobacterales > Steroidobacteraceae > ZC4RG30. The sequence continues at coordinate 15,281 of JBDLPS010000054.1, forward strand.
TGATCTGAGGCGTTACTACAACTGAAAACCCCGCCGCAAAGCGGGGTTTTTTTTCGCCTCGGCAAAGGCGCATCCACACCGGCCAGCGCCACAAAGAAAAGGGGCCCAATGGCCCCTTTTCCGCTCCACCTACGCCGTAGGGCGTATCAGAACTTGCGCTTCACCGTGATGGCGAACTCACGCGGACGACCCGGCTGGGCGTCCGTAGTGCCGGCACCCGGAGTGTTGTAGGCATCGCCACGCGAGACCATGTACCACTTGTCGGTGAGGTTCGTCAGCTCGAGAGCGGACTCCCACTTGCCACCGGCCTGGCGCCAGGTGATACGGGCGTTGACCAGCGAGTAGGCATCGATGTACGCCGTGGGCAGGTTGTTGCCGTTGGTGTAGATGCCACCCTGGTAGCTCACGTCGACGCGCGGCGTGACGGTGCCATGCTCGCCCATCACCACTTCGTACTGAACGCCCGCGCTGTACTTCTGCTTCGGCATGAAGGGCGCGACGTAGTTCAGCTTGTAGGGTGAACCAGCCGGGAGACGGTCATAGCCGAAGTCGATGTAGCTGTAGGACGCATCGACCGACAGGCCAGCGACCGGACGATAGACGATCTCGAGCTCGGCGCCCTTGATCGTCGCGTCCCCGGCATTTGCGATTACACCGCAGGGACCCGGGATGTTGTTGTTGTACTGCGGGCAGGTGCTCAGGCCGAGCTGCAGGTCCTTGTACTTCGAGTAGAACAGCGCGCCGTTCAGGCGGAGCTTGCGGTCGAAGAGGTCGCTCTTGCCACCGACCTCGAAGGAACGCAGTTTTTCCGGATTGAACGGACGAGCCTGGCCCGGCACGAACGGACGGGGGCTGATGCCGCCGCCCTTGAAGCCCGTGGAAACCTGGGCGTAGGTCATCAGTTCGTCATTCCAGCGGTACTGTGCGGCAGCGCGGTAGTCCACGTTGCTGCCGTTGTAGTCAGAGCGGACACCGTTCAACGCGCCGAGGAACGGATGCACGGTACCGTCACGCGACAGACGCACGAAGTTGTAGTCCTTGTGCTCCTTCGTGTAGCGGACGCCGGTCGTCAGCGAGAGCCTGTCCGTCGCGTTGTAGCCGAGGTGGCCGAAGACCGCCTTGGTGTTGGCGTTCGTCACATCGTTCTGCTGGAACTGCAGCGGGTAGTTTCCGGTGTAACGCAGGTCCTGCGCCGACATGTAACGCGAACGCTGGTCCTGATAGAAACCACCCACGGTGTAGTCCACCTTGCCGGCGGCAGCCGTACCGTTGAGCCGAAGCTCCTCGGCGAAGGAGTGGAACGGCAGGTTGCCGTCGCCGAGCTGCGTCGACATCGGCGAGGTGTCGTTGTCATTGGTGAAGCCGCTGTTGTATTCGCGGTAGGCGGTCACCGACTTGAGCTTCATCGACTCGTTGATCTTCCAGTCGATGTTGAGCGAAGCACCACCGCCGTCGAAGAACTGGCGGGGAATCGCGGATTGCGCCAGCAGCGGGTAATTCACCAGCTTCGAGGCAGGCGTGGTGTTGTAGATCGGGTTGTAGGCACCCGACACCGTGGTGGTGCCGTTGTACAGGCCCGCGGCGTTGCTGAACGTCGCATAGGTCCGGTACGAACCCTTGCCGGTGACGAACGGCGTGCCCGAGACGTCATTTAGCGGGTTGGCGTCGTAGAACGGCTGGATGTTGGCGAGGATGGCCGCCGACTGCGGCTTATAGTCCAGCAGGACCATGCCGGTCGGGTTGCGATGGTCCGAGGTCCAGTCCGCGGACAGGTTGAACTCGAGGTCATCGCTCGCGATGAAGCGCAACTGGGCCCGTGCGGCGCTAAAGTCGACATTGCTGTCGCGGTCGATGACGCAGCCGGCGGTCGTGGCGCGCGTGGCCTGGATGCCATACGGGTTGTTCGGGAAAGCGCAGCCGTAGTCGATGCGGTCGATGTAGCCGTCCTGCTTCTTGCTGACGCCCGACACGCGCGCGAAGAGATTGTCTGCAATCGCGAAATCGGCACTCGCACGCAGGTCCGTACGGTGACGCGAGCCGTAGGTCACGGCCAGCGAACCGGCGTCATCCCCCTTTGGGGTCTTCGAGTAGAGCTTGACCGCGCCGCCGATCGAATTCTTGCCAGCGAGCGTGCCCTGCGGACCGCGCAGGATCTCGACGCGGTCGAGGTCGAGGAGGTCGAGCACCGAACCGGTCAGCGTCGCGTAATACACGTCGTCGACGTAGATGCCCACGCCCGGCTCCACGGCCGGGTTGAAGTCGGACTGGCCGACGCCACGGATCGAGGCAGCCATCGCCGGGCCAAAATTCGCGCCCTGCTGCTTCAGCGTGACGTTCGGCGCCTGGTTCGTGATCTCGGTGATGTTCGTCTGGTTGCGCGACTCGAGCAGCGCGCCGGAGACGGCCGTGATGGCCAGCGGCGTGTCCTGCAGGTTCTGTTCGCGGAACTGCGCGGTGACGACGACCTCGGCGAGATCATCGGCGGCCAGGGCGGTCGAGACGAGACCGGTGGCGGCCGACAGTCCGAGGGCAAGGCGGATGGCCGTGCGGACGGAAGCATGCTTCATGAAATATTTCCCCTGTTGTATCGAGTCCACGCCGGGGCGTGGCATTTGCTTGCGGACCTCACTGCGGAAAAGCTCCCAGCAGGCAGACGCAGACCCCCGATGATACCTAGCCGCAGCGTTCAATCAATGCTGAATTTGCCGCTCAGGGCTTGCCGAGCAGATCCTCGACCCGATGACCGGGGGAATTCAGCACCGGCACCTCCTCGGCAGCCTCCAGATAGTTGCTTTCTCGCAACAGCGCCTTTCGCCAGGGCTGGCCCGCCGGGTCATGGCGACCGCAATGGGTGAACGTGGCATAGCCGGGGTAACCCTTCTGCCGATAAGGGTCCTCGCCGGGGTGGGACACCGGTCGTTCGGGCCGGCCGTTTTTCTCCTGCAGCGGGAAAAGCCAGCAGGTGGAAGGCTTGAAAGTCCAGGGATGCATGCCCCGCTCGCGACCGAGCTTCTCCAGTTCGCAGAAACCCTGCGCGTCCGCGAAGACGCAGCGCGTGCGCGGGAAGTGCGCCGGAAAATCGGGATTGCGGTAGTCGTGCGGACTGGTCGCCGTCTTGCGGCCGAAGTGACGGCCGTTCCACCAGCCGGCCACGATGTACTCCTGCGGCAGCTTTGCGCGCAGCGCCGGCAGGCGCTTCACCAGGTCGTGCAGGAAGGATTCCTCCTGCGGGTCGAGGTACACGCCGTCGTGGCAGCACATGGCCTCGCAGGCCTTCACGTCGCAGACGGCGAGCTTGAGCTGCGCCGGCTTTCTGGATGCGGTGGTCATGCCCGAACGATAGCAGTATCGTCGGGCCGCGCCAGATACCCCCGGAACCCTCCATGCCCACCGACATGCACTCCGCCACGCTGACGCTGGAACCGATCGGGGTGCTGCGTTGTGCGCAGCAGGCGAAGGTGGATGCCCCGCGGCAGCCCGCTGCGGCCGAAGGACTCGGGGGCGTCATCTCGCTGCTCCCGAAGCGCAATTTCGAGCATGCGCTCGAGGACCTCGCCGGCTGGAAGCGGATCTGGGTGATCTTCTGGTTCCACCACAACACGGGCTGGCGGCCGAAGGTACTGCCACCGCGCAGCGACTCGGGCCGCAAGGGTCTGTTCGCCACGCGCTCGCCACACCGGCCGAATCCTCTCGGTCTTTCGGTGCTGCGGCTCGACCACATCGACGGACTCGACCTGCACGTGCGCGATGTCGACCTGCTCGACGGCACGCCCGTGTTCGACATCAAGCCCTACGTGCCCTACACCGATGCCTTCCCGGACGCAGGGAGTGGCTGGCTCGCCACCGATCCGCGGCCCGACCACACCGTACGATTCTGCGCGGAAGCCGAGGCACAGCTGGCCTTGATCGCGGCAGGCACCGCGTTCCCGCTGCGCGAGCGCATCGCGACGGCGCTGGCACTGGGCCCCGTACCCAACCCCTACCGGCGCATCAAGAAACTGCAGGACGGACTGTCGCGGCTGGCGGTGCAGGACTGGCGGATCCTGTTCACGACCGAAGGGCGTGACATCCACGTGCAGCGGATCCTGTCCGGCTACAAGCCTGCGCAGTTGGCAGACGGCCTGGACGATCCGGCAGGCACGCTCGCCTTGCACCGGGCGTTCCGGGTCGCATGGCCGATCAGCTGATCCATTCGCGAAGCTGGATCAGGTTGCCTTCGCAGTCGCAGCCATTGCGCATGCGGAAGCCCGGGCCCTGCCAGACCTCCGGGTACAGTTCACCGCCCTCGCGTGACATCGCATCCGCTACCGTCTCGAAATCGGGCACGGAAAAGAAAGGCTTGATGGCCGTCGCCATGCGCGGCTCGGCAGGCGAACCAGCGAGTGCCAGCGCCCGGAATGGCGGCGGAATGACATGCAGGACAATCTGCGCGTCGGGAAGTTCGAGCACCACGTGCTCGGCATCCGCGAAGCAGCGTCGCATGCCGAGCGCCGCCTCGTAGAAGCCAGCCAGTCGACCGAGGTCGCAGGCATAGATCACGGTGCCGGAGCGCGCGGGGCCGCGGAAGTTGCCAGTCATACGCCGAGTTCCTTCTGGAGAAAGACGCTGTGCGGATCGGTAGTGTAATCGCCGAACGGGCCGCGATGCCGGAAACCGCAAGCTTCGTAGAAAGCGATCGCTTCCGGCTGCCTGACGCCGGTTTCCAGCAGCAGGCGCTTGCAACCGTGCTCGACCGCCGCCTGCTCCAGAAAACCCATCAGCACACGACCAATGCCACGACCCCGGAACGCCGGATCGACATACATGCGCTTGAGTTCGCCCTGCAAGCCCTCGAGCACCACCGCACCGCAGGCAACCGCGACGGCCCGCTCGTCGCGGACCACTGCAAAACGCACCTCCGGACGGCAAAGCGCCCGGACATCGATGCCATGGTGGCTCTCGGGCGGATACAGCGGCATCTGGTAGGCATCCAGCGCATCGATGAGCGCGATGACGTCGGGCTGGTCGGCGGATTCGAACCGGACGCGCATGTCAGTGTGCGACGCGGGACTGGGCCTCGCCCAGCACACGCAACGCGTTGCCACTCCAGAGCTTTGCGAGGTCCTCGCGCGTATAGCCCTCGCGCAGCAACCGCGCGGTGATGCGCGGGTAGTCCGTTGCATCATCGAGCCCGGTGACGCCACCACCGCCATCGAAGTCGATGCCGATACCCACGTGATCGATGCCGGCGACCCTCACGGCGTGCAGCAGGTGCGCAATGAAGTCGTCGAAGGTCGCGCGCGGGACCGGGTACTGTGCATCGATGGCAGCCAGTGCTTTCGCCTGCGCGGCCAGTGCCGCCGCCGTACGCTGGCCCTGGAATTCGCGACGCACCGCGCTGATCGCCGCATCGCGCGCGGCGATATGGGGATTCGAGACCAGGTAATCGCTGTACGCACTCACCTGGATCACACCGCCCCTCGCGGCGAGGCGACGCAGCCGCTCGTCATCGACATTTCGCGGATGGTCGAAGACCGCCCGCGCACCCGAATGCGTGAGGATGATCGGTGCCGTGGAGAGCTCCAGCATCTGGTCCAGCGCGTCGTCGGAGGCATGCGACGCATCGAGCAGGATGCCGAGCCGGTTCGCCGCCTGCACGTAGTCGCGGCCCAGCGGGCTGAGTCCCCGCCATCGCGGGCCGGCCGGGTCGGTGGCCGAGTCGCCCAGGTCGTTGTTCAGGAAGTGCACCGGACCGGCGATGCGCACGCCGAGCCGGTGGAAGGTCGTGAGCAGGCTCAGGTCCCGGCCGATGGGATAACCGTTCTCCATCGACAGGAACACCACTCTCTTCCGCCCGGCGACGATCCGACGTGCGTCCTCCGGCGTCAGTGCGAGCTCGAAGTGCCGCGGGTTCGCGGACACCATCTGGTGGATTTCCTGGAGGCGCAGCAGCGCCGCATCGCGAGCGGCCGCGCGCCCCTCGTCGGTCAGGGGACCCTGGGGTATGTAGGTCGCGAAGAAGCCGCCATCGAGGCCGCCCTTCACCATGCGTGGATAGTCCAGCTGCGAACCGTCGTGGCTCACGCGATGCTCGTGCCCGATGTCCCAGCCCGCGACGCCGAACAGCATCGGCACGTCCAGGTGCGTGTCGAGCGTCAGCAAGCCTTCGTGCACGGCGCGCGCACGCGGATGGACGGGGCCGGCCGCGTCCAGCGCGGACAGGGGCAAGGCCGTGCACAGCACGGCAACGAGGCAGGATGCCGGCTTCACCTGCGCGGCCGCGAAGGCTCGAGCAGCTCGACCACGGCGAGCACCAGCGCCTTCGCGCCGGTGCGCAGCGTGGGTTCGCGGTCCGGCGAGAACTGCGCCGTGTGGACGCCCGGTGCGAGCTGCCCCTTGCCTTTCAGCGTCTCGAAAAGCTTCGGCTCCACCGCGCCGAGGCGCAACTGCACCGAAGGTGCGCCGGCCACGCGACCGAAGACGCCAAAATCCTCGGAGGCCGTCGTCGGTTCGATGGACTGGACGTTGCCGGCCCCGAGCCCGTCTGCCAGCGCCGCCTTCAGGCGGGACGCCATCGCCGGATCGTTGTAGACGACTTCGCTGCGGTCCGGCAGGACCGTAACGGTCGGTTCGCGCGGGGCGGCACCGGCCGCCGCTTCGGCCCTGGCTATGCGGGCGATGGCGGCCAGGAGGTGCTCCTGCACCGCCGGCTTGTACGATCGTACAGTCAACTGCACGGTCGCTTCATCGGGGATCACGTTGCGACGGGTGCCGGCATTGAAAGTGCCGACGGTGATGACAGCGGGATCCAGCGGATTCACCTCGCGGGCGATCACCGACTGCAGGGCGACCACGAAGCGCGAGGCAATCAGGACGGGGTCGACGGCCAGGTGCGGCAGGGCGCCGTGCCCGCCGCGCCCATGGAAGGTGATGTCGACACTGCTGGACGCCGCGGATGCCGGACCGGAAATCGCATCGACCTGGCCGGCAGGCAGCAGGTTCGTGTCGTGGATCGCGAGCACGTAGTCCGGCTTCGGGAAACGGGTCATCAGGCCGTCGCGGACCATGCGCTCGGCGCCGGCCACGCCCTCCTCGGCCGGTTGGCCGATGAACACCAGCGTGCCCTTCCAGTCCTTGCGGGACTTTGCCAGCAAGGTGGCGGCACCCAGCCACGAGGCCATGTGGATGTCATGCCCGCAGGCATGCATCACGGGCACCGTCTCGCCCGCGTCGTTCTTCACGCTGACCGTGCTGGCGTAGGGCAGGCCTGTCTGCTCGCGCACGGGCAGCGCGTCGAGTTCCGTGCGAACCATCACCGTTGGCCCGGGGCCGTTGCGCAACACGCCCACGATGCCGTGCCCACCGATCTTTTCCGTGACCTCGAAACCCAGCGCGCGCAGCGCAGCCGCGAGCTTCGCGGCCGTCTGGACTTCCTGGCCGGACAGTTCAGGGTGCTGGTGGATGTCGCGATACATCGCGTCCATCGCGGGATATGCGGCATCGAGGCCGGCCAGGAGCTTGGACGCCGGGGCGGGTGGCAGTGCCTGGACAGGGCCTGCAAGCAGGCTCGCCGCCAGGAGTGAAGCGGCGAGCCGGGACATCAGCCCACTTCCTCGGGCCAGTACAGCCGCATAGGGTTGTCTACCAGCAGCTTCTTCTGCAATTCGGCCGTCGGCGCGATGTGCGGAATGAAGTCGACCAGCAGGCCGTCGTCCGGCATGTGGTCCTTCAGGTTCGGGTGCGGCCAGTCCGTGCCCCAGAGCACGCGATCCGGGAACTCCTCGACCACGCGGCGCGCGAAGGGCACCACGTCGCGGTAGGCGTGCTGCTCGCCGTTCAGCGCAGCCGGGCCCGTCTTCGACAGTCGCTCCGGGCAGCTGACCTTGCTCCAGACGTTCTGGTGCTCGCGCATGAACTTCAGGAACAGCGAGAACTCCGGACCATCGAGGGGCTGGTCGACATTCGGTCGGCCCATGTGGTCGACGACGACCGTGGTCGGCAGGGCGGTGAAGAAGTCCCACAGCTCCGGCAGGTCCACGGCCTCGAAGTAGATGACGACGTGCCAGCCGAGTTTCGCGATGCGGCCCGCGATCTCCATCAGCTCGTCCTTCGGCGTGAAGTCGACGAGGCGCTTCACGAAGTTGAAGCGCACGCCGCGCACGCCGGCGGCGTGCAGGTCGAGCAGTTCGGCATCGGTGATCGAGCGACGCACCGTGGCGACGCCGCGTGCCTTGCCGTTCGATGCACGGCAGGCATCGACCATCGCGCGGTTGTCGGCGCCGTGGCAGGTCGCCTGCACGACGACGTTGCGCGCGAAGCCGAGATGGTCGCGCAGCGCGAAGAGCTGCTGCTTGGACGCATCGCAGGGCGTGTACTTGCGCTCCGGCGCGAAGGGGAACTCCGCACCCGGGCCGAACACGTGGCAGTGCGCATCGACCGCACCGGCCGGCAACACGAACTTCGGCTTCGCGGGGCCGCTGTACCAGTCGAGCCAGCCCGCCGTCTTGGTGAACACTTCGGCCATGATCAGGCCTCCACGCCAATGTAGGACAGGATGCCCTTCGCAGCCTCGCGGCCTTCGAACACCGCCGTGACCACGAGGTCCGAGCCGCGCACCATGTCGCCGCCCGCGAAAACCTTCGGGTTCGTCGTCTGGAAGGGCGTCTGCTTCGCAGCCGACACGCGGACGCGACCATTGCCGTGCACCGCGACGTCATGCGCACCGAACCAATCCGCCGGACTCGGATTGAAACCGAAGGCGATGATGACGGCGTCGGCCGGGATCACCTGCTCGGTGCCCGGGATGGCTTCGGCCACGCGACGGCCACGCGGCCCCGGCGCGCCCAGGCGCGTCTCGACGACCTTCACGCCCGCGACCTTTCCATCCTTGGAGACGAGCTCGATCGGCTGGCGATTGAAGAGGAACTCCGCGCCCTCTTCCTTGCTGTTCTTGTAGTCGCGGCGCGAGCCCGGCATGTTGTGCTCGTCACGGCGATAGGTGCAGGTCACCGACTCAGCGCCCTGGCGCAGCGCCGTGCGGATGCAGTCCATGCCCGTGTCGCCACCACCCAGCACGACGACCTTCTTGCCCTCGAGGTTCACCCAGGGCGTGCCGTCGTCGATGCCCAGCGCCTTGTTGCCGTTGGAAACGAGGTAAGGCAACGCCTCATACACGCCCGGCAGGTCTTCACCGGGGAAGCCGCCCTTCACGTACTTGTAGGTACCCATGCCAAGGAAGACGGCATCGTAGTCCTTCAGCAGGTCTTCGAAGGCGATGTCCTTGCCGATCTCGACGCCGAGACGGAACTCGACGCCCATGCCTTCCATGATCTCGCGGCGCTTCTCGACGACTTCCTTCTCGAGCTTGAAGGCCGGGATGCCAAAGGTCAGCAAGCCGCCGATGCGCTCGTACTTGTCGAAGACGACAGGCTGGACGCCATTGCGCACGAGGATGTCCGCGCAGCCGAGACCGGCCGGGCCGGCGCCGACGATCGCGACGCGCTTGTTCGTCTTGATGACGCTCGACAGGTCCGGCCGCCAGCCCTGCTTGAGGGCTTCGTCGGTGATGTACTTCTCGATCGAACCGATCGTCACCGCGCCGAGGCCGTCATTCAACGTGCAGGCGCCTTCGCAGAGGCGGTCCTGGGGGCAGATGCGCCCACAGACTTCCGGCAGCGAGTTCGTCTTGTGCGATAGCTCGGCGGCTTCGAAGAGCTTGCCTTCGTTGACCAGCGCCAACCAGTTCGGGATGTAGTTGTGCACGGGGCACTTCCACTCGCAGAACGGGTTGCCGCAGGACAGGCAGCGGCCGGCCTGCTGCGAAGCCGACGGGGCATCGAAGGGCGCGTAGATTTCCTTGAACTCCTTCACGCGGATCTCGACCGGGGTCTTCTCCGGGTCGTGACGCGGGATGTCCAGGAATTGGAGGTTCTTGTCAGCCATTACGCGGCCCTGCTCAGGTTCTCAACCAAGGATTTCAACGAAGCCGCCTTCGGCTTCACGATCCAGAAGCGGCCGATGTACGAACGGAAGTTGCGCAGGATCTCGGCGCCCCAGGCGCTGTCGGTCAACGCGACGTGCTTCTCGATCAGGTGCTGGAGGTGCTGCAGGTTGGCCTGCATGCCTTCCGGCGTGATGCGATGGATGTCGATGAGTTCGTGGTTGTAGCGATCGACGAAGTCGCGATCCATGTCGAGCACATAGGCGAAGCCGCCCGTGAAGCCCGCACCGAAGTTCACTCCAGTGCGACCCAGCACGCAGACCACGCCGCCGGTCATGTATTCGCAGCAATGGTCACCGGCGCCTTCAACGACGGTGATGGCGCCCGAATTGCGCACGGCGAAGCGTTCGCCAGCTTGGCCGGCCGCGTAGAGCTCGCCGCCCGTCGCACCATACAGGCAGGTGTTGCCCATTATCACGGTGTCCTTCGCGACAAAGCCCGCTGTGCGCGGCGGCTTCAGCACGAGCCGGCCGGAAGACATGCCCTTGCCGACGTAGTCGTTGGCGTCGCCTTCGAGCGTCATCAGCAGGCCACCGGCGTTCCACACGCCGAAGCTCTGGCCCACGGACCCGCGCAGGTTCACTTGCAACGGCGCATTGACCATGCCGTAGTTGCCCCAGCGACGGGCGATCTCACCCGAGATGCGCGCACCCATCGAGCGGTTGTAGTTGTAGACGTCATACGACCATTCGCCGCCGCTGGCGGCCTCGATGGCGGGCAACATGTCCGCGACCATGCGTTCGGCCAGCTCACCCTTGTCGAAGGGAGGGTTGTTCGGAGCGAGACAGAACTGCGGGACGTCGCTCGCGATGCCATCGGTGGAGATCAGTGGCGAGAGGTCGAGGCGACGCTGGCGCGGCGACTGTCCGGCCGCGGACTGCAGGCGCTCCACGCGACCGATCAGTTCCGACATGCTCCGCACGCCGAGCTGCGCCATGATTTCGCGGCACTCCTGCGCGACGAAGCGGAAATAGTTCATGACCATTTCCGGCAGGCCGATGAAGTGCTTCGTGCGCAGCACTTCGTGCTGCGTGGCGACGCCAGTAGCGCAATTGTTCAGGTGGCAGATGCGCAGGTACTTGCAGCCCAGCGCCACCATGGGTGCGGTACCGAAGCCAAAGCTCTCGGCGCCGATGATCGCGGCCTTGATGACGTCGAGGCCGGTCTTGAGGCCGCCGTCGGTCTGTACGCGCACGAGGTGGCGCATGTTGTTCCGGCGCAGCGTCTGGTGCGTTTCAGCAAGGCCCAGTTCCCAAGGCGAACCCGCGTACTTGACCGACGTGATCGGGCTCGCGCCCGTGCCACCGTCGTAGCCGGAGATCGTGATGAGGTCCGCATAGGCTTTCGCGACGCCCGCGGCAATCGTGCCGACGCCCGGTTCCGCGACAAGCTTCACCGAGACCAGCGCCTGCGGATTGACCTGCTTGAGGTCGAAGATCAGCTGCGCGAGGTCCTCGATCGAATAGATGTCGTGGTGCGGCGGCGGCGAGATCAGGCCAACGCCCGGCCGCGCATAACGCAGCTTGGCGATCATGTCGTTGACCTTGTCGCCCGGCAACTGGCCGCCTTCACCGGGCTTGGCCCCCTGCGCGACCTTGATCTGCAGGACCTCGGCATTCACGAGGTAGTGCGGCGTGACACCGAAACGGCCCGACGCGATCTGCTTGATCTTCGAGTTCTTCTCGGTGCCGTAGCGGACCGGAT
>JBDLPS010000055.1:0-11267 GCA_039800965.1 Pseudomonadota bacterium
GCGCCAGCAGCGGCGTAGCGAGCACAAGCATCGAAAGTGCGCCGAAGGCGCGCGGCGCAGATGTCGCAGGCATGGTCGTCCCCCGTTGGTGTTTTCCCGATCCTATAATGCTCGCATGAGACGCAGCACGGATCGCATCCTGACCACGCATGTCGGCGCCTTGCCCTGTCCGGCCGACGTCTGGGGCGAGTCGGGCCCGGACGAGGCGAAAATGCGCAGCGCGGCGGCGGACGTCGTGGCAAGGCAGCGCGCGATCGGCATCGATTTCTTGAATGAAGGCGAGGTCACCAAGGGGGGCAACTGGGTCACCTTCATCAACGACCGCCTGACCGGTTTCGAATCCGCGCCCACGGTCGGGTCCGTGCAGCTCGGCATGCAGAGCAAGGACTGGCGGGACTTCCCGGGTTTCTACAAGGATGCGACCGAAGGCGGCACGCTCTTCGAACAGACGCGCCGCGCGCCCTCGCAAACGCGTCGCGTCGACTGGTCCTGCACGGGGCCGGTCACTTTCGTCGGCGAGGGTCCCTTGTCGCGCGAGATCGAGGTCTTCAAGGCGGGCCTCGCCGGCGTGCCGGCCTCGGATGGATTCCTCACCAGTACGGCCCCGACGAGCATCGAAGCCGGTCGTCACAACAAGTTCTACCCGACGCAGGAAGCCTTCGTCGAAGCCATCGCCGAGGCGATGCGCGTGGAGTACGAGGCCATTGCTGCCGCGGGCCTGAGCGTGCAGGTGGACGATGCCTGGATGGCGGCCCTCTGGGATCGCATCGGCATCCCGATGGGCCTGGACGCCTACAAGCGCTACTGCAACCTGCGCGTGGAGGCTCTGAACCATGCGCTGCGAAACGTGCCGATCGAGCAGGTGCGGTACCACCTGTGCTGGGGCAGTTGGCACGGTCCGCACGCCAACGACATCCCGCTTGCGGACATCGTCGACGTGATGCTGAAGATCAAGGCGCAGGTCTACCTCTTCGAAGCGGCCAATGCGCGCCACGAGCACGAGTTCGCGGTCTGGGATTCGGTGAAGCTCCCGGATGACCGGATCCTTGCGCCCGGTGTGGTCACGCATTCGACGCCGCTCATCGAGCACCCGGAACTGGTGGCCTTGCGCATCGAACGATTCGCGCAGCGCGTGGGTCGCGAGCGCGTCATCGCGTCGACCGACTGCGGGTTGGGGCTGCGCTGCCATCCGGAGATTGCCTGGGCCAAGCTGCAGTCGCTGGCGCAGGGCGCGGAGATCGCCAGCCACCGTCTCTGGGGGCGTTGAGGCGGCTCAGTCCGGCATGAGCAGCGGCGACACGGAGTAGTGCGCCGCGGCGGCCGAGAGATCCTGCCACGCGGTGGCGAAAGGGTCTTCGCGGTGCAGGGCATTCATTCCGGCCAGAGGAGCGAGCCCGCCGATTGCGCTGACCAGGCGGGACACCAGTCCGGCGCATTCCGTGGTGCAGCGCCTGATGATGTCCTGGTCGATCGGGGAGTCGCGCGTCGCCGTGCGCCAGGCATCCTCGGCCAGTCCCTGCAAGCTTGCTGCCGCTGAATCCACGGCATCCCGTGCCCTTGCCGTCGCCGTGGCGACGCGCGGGTGTCCCGCCAAAGGACCGCTGCCGAAGGGCGAAGGCTTGTCCCGCGCCATCGCCTCGAAGGTTTCCAGTGCGTGGCGCGCGGTCCCCAAAACCACGGCGCTGACTGGCAGCTCCGTCATCGTGCCGAAGGGCAGGCGGTACAGTGCGCCCGCCTCGCGTGGCGGGTCGGTGAAGACCGAGAACGTATCGGTTTCGGGCACGAACGCGTCGTCCACGACGATGTCATGGCTGCCGGTCGCCCGCAGGCCCGTCGTGTCCCAGGTTTCGATGATCCGGACCTGTTCCGGCTTGAAGGCCATGGCGCGGACGAGGGGCTCCCCGTCGACGAGCACCGGCTGTCCGCCCTGCGTCACCCGGCAGTTGGCCGTGAAGACCGTCGCCTGGTGGGCGCCGCTGGCATACCGCCAGCGGCCGCTGCAGCGATAGCCCCCTTCGACGCGTTCCGCGGTGCCCGTTCGCGCGCCCGATCCCGCGACCAGCGCGTTGCGCGGGCCGAAGAGTCGCCGTGCCGCATCCGGCCGCAGGTATGCCGCGAACAAACCGCCACCTGCGCCGATCATCACCGCCCAGCCGACCGCGCCGTCCAGACGGGCCACGGCTTCGCAGACGCGCAGGCCGTCCGGCAGTGGCATCTCCAGGCCGTCGAAGCGGCGCGGGATCCACAGCCGGAAAAAACCTTGGTCTACGAGCGCGTCGGCGATGGCCTGCGGCAGGCGGGCAGCGCGGCGTCCTTGCGACCCGTGGGCCGATATCAGGGTCGCCAGTGTCGCGGTGGAGAGCGGTGGGGCAGGGTCGTGCACGCTCAGCGGACCTGCGTGCTCGCGCGGTTCGCCTCGCCGCGCAGGTAGTGGCGCAGCGCCAGCAGCTGCCGGTCATCGAGTTCGCCGTAGGCGGGCATGCCCGTGGCGACCATCGAGCCCTTGCGCACGACCTGCTCGAAGGCCGCCGCTGAGTTCGCCACTGCGGAGGCGCGCAGGTCCGGTGCGGAGCCCAGCGAGACCGCCTCCGCGCCGTGGCAGGGCATGCAGTTGTAGTAGACGATCGCGCCTTCCCCCGCGAGGGTCGCATCGATCTTGAAGCTCGGGTCGATGAGTGGCTTCTCGGCGCCGCGCGCCGCGCCCGCAGGCAGGCGACCCTTGCCGTCGAGCATGAACGTGAGCAGGCGTGGCTTGTGCACGCGGTAGTTCCAGCCGTAGTGGTTCGAGCCATCCAGTTGCATGAGTGCGCCGGCGGGCGGTGCTGCGACCACGCTGATGTATTGCCGGCCGCCGACGCTGTAGCTGATCGGGGCACCGATGATCGCGTTGCCGACGTCGATCGACCACAGCTTGCGACCGGACATCGCGTCGTAGGCGTTGAACTGCCCATCGACCTGCCCCTGGAATACCAGGCCACCGGCGGTGGCGAGCGTGCCGCCATTCCAGGGTGCCGGTGTCGGCACGCGCCAGGCTTCGCGTTGCATCACCGGGTCCCAGGCTACGAGCGTGGATACCGCGGTGTTGGGCATCCCGGGGCCATAGTTCCCGCCCAGCGCGCTGTTGAACTGGCCCGGCACATGACGCCACTTGCGTGCATCGACGCCGGCGTCGCCGTAGACGCCACCGGAATCCATCGTCGGGATGTAGGCGAGGCCCGTCTTCGGGCTGAAAGCCATCGCCGTCCAGTTGTGGAGGCCGAGGTTGCCCGGATAGATCGCGACCGGGTCATTCTCGTACCGGATGCCGGCTTTCTCCACCGGCCGTCCCGTTGCGAGGTCGATGCGTTCGGCCCAGGTCACGCGGCCAAGTTTCTCCGCGCTGAGCAACTTCCCGGTCTCGCGGTCGATCACGTAATAGAAGCCGTTCTTCGGCGCCTGCATGATGACCTTGCGGGGCTTCCCGTCGATGGCCAGCGTCGCGAGCGGCATGTCGGCCGTCGAGTTGTAGTCCCAGGCTTCGTTCGGGTTCTGCTGGTAATGCCACACGTAGCGACCCGTGTCCGCATCGAGCGCGACGATCGACGCGAGGAAGAGGTTGTCGCGGCCTTCCGGGTTGCGCACCTTCCAGTTCCAGGGGGCACCGTTGCCCGTACCCAGGTACACGCGGTTGAGTTCCGGATCGAAGCTCATCGCGTTCCAGACGGTGCCGCCGCCACCGTGTTGCCACCACTCGCCGCTCCAGGTCTTCGCGGCCATCGCCTGCGTTGCATCCTCCGCGCCGTCGGCGGGATTGCCGGGAACCGTGAAGAAGCGCCACAACTGCTTGCCGGTAGCCGCGTCATAGCAGGTGACATAGCCCCGCACCGGCGCGAAGTCGGCGCCGCCGTGGCCGATCAGGACCTTGCCCCTGAATACGCGCGGCGCGCCGGTGATGTAGCGGCCGTCGTCGCTGCCCATCGTCGTCTGCACGCTCCATACGGCCTTGCCGCGCTTCGCATCGAGCGCGATGAGCCGGCCGTCGGCGGTGCCGACGAAGAGTTTCCCGTCTGCATGCGCGAGGCCGCGGATGCCCCAGGTGAAGCGCAGCTTGCCGCCTGCGGCCACACCGGCTTCCGGGTCGTAGCGCCACAGCCTGCGGCCATTCTTCGCGTCGAAGGCCTGCACGATGCTCAGCCCGGCCGCGACGTAGACCACGCCGTCCACTTCGATGGGTTCGCTGTTGGCGCGCGGCACTTCCAGCGGCGCGGTCCATGCCGGCCTGAGGCGCGCGACGTTGGATGGCGTGATCGAATCGAGCGGGCTGAAGTGCTGCTCACCGGTGCCGCCGCCGTAAGCCGGCCAGTCGGTGGCGACTGCGGCGCCCGGTGAAACGATCGCGAGGAGCGCGGCGATGGTGCGCAGGTTCGTCATGCCGTCACCACGACCTTGCCGACCTGGGCGTTGGATTCCAGGTAAGCGTGTGCCTCCGCGATGCGCCGCAGGGGAAAGGTCCTGGCGATGACCGGTCGCAGTTGGCCGCCGGCCAGTCCCTGCAGGATCAGCCGGCTCACGCGGTCGAAGCGCTCGGGATTGTTCCAGATGTAGGACGCGACCCAGCCGCGGAGGCTCAGCGACTTGAACGCCGCGGGCCAGTGCGGGTACGGCGTCGGCTGCCCGCTCAGGGAGCCATAGACGATGATCGTGCCGTTCTCGCCCATCGCACCCGCCAGGGTCTCGACATAGGGCCCGCCGACCGGATCGAAGGCGACCTGGGCGCCGCGTCCGCCGGTGATGCGCATGATTTCCGTGGCCAGGTCGGTTTCGGTCGTGGCCACCACATGCTTCGCCCCCTGTGCGAGGAGGGCTTCCGTCTTCGCAGCGCTGCGTGTCAGCGCGATCGGTACGGCACCCGTCCAGTTGGCGATCTGTATCGCCGCGAGACCGACGCTGCTCGATGCGGCCGGAATGAGTACGTGGTCGCCAGGGCCGATGCGGCCTGCTTCGACCAGCGCCCAGGCGGTGAAATATTGCATCCAGACGGCGGCAGCCTCGATTGCCGTGAGTCCCGGCGGTGCGGCGACAAGGCTGCTGATGGGCACGATGGCCTCTTCCCCGTAGACGCCGTAATCGCCAAGCCGGAAGTTGGGCAGCACGCACACCCGGTCGCCTGGCATGAAGTCCGACTGACCGGGTCCGATGGCTTCGACCACGCCGGAGGCCTCATAGCCGACGAAGCAGGGCAACGAGGGCTTGATCGGGTATCTGCCGGAGCGGAACAGGGCTTCCGAACGGTTCAGGCCGATGGCATCGATCCGGAGCCTGGCTTCCCCCGCGCCGGGTGCGGGCAGCTCGATGTGCTCGAGGGTGAGGACTTCCGGCCCTCCCTGCTGGTGCATGCGGACGATGAGCGACATGACCCGACCCCTTGGGCGTGTGGTGGTGGAGGCAAGGATACTGTGGCCGGAAAGTGCTGCGTCAGGGGGTGGGGGTCCATCGCAATCCGAGCGTGCCGGTGCGTGGCAGGGCACCATATCCGGCAACCGGCGAGTACCGCCGGTCCAGGGCGTTCTCGATTCGTGCGACCAGTGCCACGGAGGGCGCGAGCTTCCAGCTGCCATGCACGTCGACCAGCGCGTGGCCGGGCAGTGGCGCGGTCGACCAGACACTGTCGAGGCGCGGCCCGACATACCGCCAGATCGCGCCGAGGCTTGTGCCGGCCCATGGTTCGCCGTCGATGCGAAGGTTGGCGGTCCGTCGCGGTCGTCGCGGCAATGCATTGCCGGTCAGTGAATCCCGCGCATCGAGCAAGGTCGCGTTGGCGTCGATCACCAGCGACGCCGATGGCCGCCAGCGCGCTTCCAGTTCCAGCCCGCGCGAGCGTGAGCGCGCGAGGTTGTCGTAGTAGCCGTAGGGGCGGCTGGCGCAGGCGGGCGTATCGAGACCGTAGCAGTCGAAGAAATCGATCTGGTCCTTCGTGTGGCGCTCGAAGGCCGTGGCACCGAAGTGTCCTGCGCCGGCGGGCAGCGGCTGTTCGAAGCCGGCTTCCCAGCCGCGCGCGGATTCGGGTGCCAGCGAGTGCGTCGGGTTCGAATATTCCGAATACAGTTCGTAAAGGCTCGGGGCCTTGAATCCATCCCCGTAATTGGCATGCAGCACCGTGCCGGTGCCGGGTATCCGCCAGGCTGCGGCAAGCTTCAGCGAATCATGGCTGCCGAACCCGGCGTTGTGGTCGCGACGCAGGCCGGCGGTGAGCGTCACGTCCTTTTCGAAGGTGGATTGCGCCTGCAGGAAATATCCGGTGATGCGCGACGTGCCGCGCGTGGCGGCCGGCGTCGGATCCCAGGCGCTCGGGCTGAGCGTGCGCAGCACGCCGCGCTGGCTCTCGGCGCCGAACACGAACTGCGTGGCGCGCGTGAGGTCGTAGCTGCCCTGGTACTCGATGCGCTCGGCGCGCCCCTGCCCGATGAAATCCGGTGCGACCGGTTGTGCGGGATCGAACAGCCGGCGGTCGCTTGTCGATCTCAGCAACGACACGCGCTGCTGCAGCCTGTCGTCCAGCATCGACAGGTTGGCGCCGAGATATCCCGCCAGGAGGCGGTTCGTGCCGTATTGCGCCGTGTCCCGGAAGTGGTAGTCCGGCGGTGGGTAGCCGTCGAAGTCCACGCGCGAATCGGTGGCGTAGCCGCGCGCGTCGAAAGAAAGCCCGTCTCCTGCATGCCAGCGCAGGTTGGCGGTGGCGCCATCGTGCCGCAGGCCGTCGCGTTCGCGGTTGCCATCGCGTGCATCCGCTGCCGATACCGCCTGCGTGCGCAGTGTGCCTGCCGTGATGCCGTACTCGAGCGTGCCGTCAGTGCCCCGCGCGGCAACCGTGGCGTGCCACGTGCCCAGCGAGCCTCCCTCGGCGAGCGCCGAGACGCTGATCGGCGTGGTGCCGCCCCGTGCCGTCATCAGGTTCACGACGCCGCCTATGGCGTCGCTGCCATACAGGGTGCTCTGTGGGCCACGCAGGACCTCGACGCGGTCCAGGCGGTCTGCCAGCACGTCCGACAGCACGACGGCTCCGTCGGTGCTGCCGGGGTCGTTGAGGCGCACGCCGTCGACCAGCAGCAGCGACTGTCCCGCAAGGGCCCCCCGCAGGCCGATCGCCGCGGGCTGGCCCGGGCCGCCGTTGCGCACGACGGTGATCCCGGGCGTGAGCTGCAGCGCATCGTCCAGGCCGACGGCCTGGAGCGTGGCGAGGTCCTCCGCGCCGAGCACGGACAGCGAGACCCCTGTCAGCGCACGCGGTTGCGCGGTGCGTGTGGCGGACACGACGAGTGATTCCAGTTCCGTCGCATCGTCGGCGGCCATGGCGATGACGGGCAGGACAAGAAAAGGCAGGACGGCAGGCAGGGCCGCCATGGCGCTGGTGGGGCGCATGCGATTCTCCGGATCAGGTTGACGACAAGTTCCCTGTCGCCACCACGGAAAAACCGCAGCCTCCGGTACACCCCGACCGGCAGCAGGACGACGGCGCGAGGCAGGTTTCCTGGCTACCGGTTCGTGGCGCGCGCCGTCCGCCTTCCCAGGCCCTGCAGGCCCAGTGGCGTCGTGGACGGTGCGCTCACCGGTCACAGTTGCGGGGGCAGCCGCGGTCTTTCACCGCGTTCCCTTTGAATCCCTTGCGGGGAACCTCTCACCTGGCTCGAACGCTAGCGGACCGGCGGCGTACCGGTCAACCGCGTGGCTGCCGCGGCGCGCCATGTCACTTCTGCGATGGATGTCTCATTTTCGCTGCATTACAACTGTCAACCGTCGGGTGCATGATCCGTTCAAGGCCCTGTTCCACTGGTTCCCGGATCCAAGGAGTTGCCATGAAGTCCATGCGTTTGCGCAATGCCATCCTCGGACTGTCCCTTGCGGCGCTGGCCGCCTGCGGCGGTGGAGGAGGGTCGACCGGCGCCTCGGGTGCCAGTGGCGGCACCGTGCAGGCCGCCAGCACCGGCACGGCGGTGGTTTCGCTGACCGATGCCCCGGGCGACTTCCTTCACTACGTCGTCAACGTGACGTCCATCCAGCTCCGGAAGGGTGACGGCACCGTCGTCGAGACGCTGCCTGCGACCACGCAGGTGGACTTCGCGCAGCTGGTGAACCTGTCCGAGATCATCAGCGCGCAGCAGGTGCCGTCCGGCACCTATACCTCGGCGGCCATCACGCTCGACTACAGCGCGGCGCAGATCATCGTGGACAACGGCGCCGGTGGCAGCATCGCGGTGCCCGCGGCCAACATCCTGAACGGTGCCGTGTCCGGCACGCCGGCAGTGGGCAACACGCCCGTCACGCTCACGCTGACGCTGCCCGCGGGCCAGCCGCTGGTGATCAACAAGGGCACGGTTGCCAACCTGGCCCTGGATTTCAGCCTTGCCGTGTCCAACTCGCTCTCGCCGGCCGCCGCCAGCATCAATGGCAGCACCGTCGCGGCAAACGTCACCGTCACGGTCAATCCGACGCTGTCGGCAAGCATCGCGCCTGACGCCACCAAGGCGATGAACCTGCGTGGCGGGCTGGTCAGCGTGGATGCGGCGGCATCCAGCTACACGGTCCACGTGCGTCCGTTCTTCAGGAAGTCCGGTTCCCATGGCGACATCGCCGTGAAGACGACGTCGACGACCGTCTTCCAGATCAACGGTGCGTCTTCGACCGGCTCCGCCGGGTTGACTGCGCTGGCGGCGGTTGCGGCCGACACGGTCACGTTGGCCACTGGAACCTTCGACGTCGCCACCAAGACCTTCACGGCGGACACCGTTTACGTCGGCACCAGCCTGCCGGGCTCGGGCCTTGATGGCGTCGACGGCACCGTGGTGGCCCGCTCCGGCAACACGCTCACGCTGGCCAGTGGGTTGGTCTTCGACCGCGCGCATGAGCAGGCGAGCTTCGGCAAGTCGGTGGCCGTCACCGTCGGCGCGGGTACGAAGGTCAGCAAGGCCGGCCTCGTGGGCAGCTTCGATGCCGGCGACATTTCCGTCGGCCAGCACGTCCAGGTATCCGGTGCCTTGTCCACGGACGCCAACGGCAACAAGACGCTCGATGCATCCGCGGGCGCCGCGCGCCTGCTGGTCACGCCGCTGTGGGGTACCTATGTGTCGGCGGCCGGAAACATCGTGACGCTCGACCTGCAGGCCCTGGATGGTCGCCTTCCCTCCGCCTATGCCTTCGCCGGCACGGGCAGCAGCCCCGCCAGCGATGCCGTGGCATCCGCTTACACCGTCGGGGTGCCTCAGGCGCTGTCGCTCGGTGGCCTCGTGGTCGGCAAGCCGGTTCGCTTCTTCGGCTTCGTGAACCGCTTCGGTGCCGCGCCGCCGGCGTTCAGCGCGCTCTCGCTCGTGAACTATGCGGCGACCGACGCGAAGATCGGGATCGAGTTCAATCGCCCCGCCGGCAACAACGCGCCGTTCACCTTCGGTGGCGGCAAGCTGGTCGTGGCAACGGCCACCCTGCAGGCCACGGACCATGCCCGCATGGCGATCGGCCCGGTCGGCACGGACCTCAAGGCGAACGCGCCCGTCGCCGGCCTCAGCCTCCAGGCCAACGCGTCGGCGACCGCTACGGGTTTCGTCATCGCCCACCGCAAGACGCGCAAGAGCGATTCCTACGCCAGCTTCGCGGATATCGCCGCAGCGCTGCAGGCGGCCCTGCCGGGCGGCACCAGCACCACGGCTGTCATGGAATTCGGCGTCGATGGTCCTTACGACGCGACCACCTCGACCGTGTCCGTGAACCACCTCTTCGTGGTGCTGAACGACTGATCTCCCCTGTCACGCCGCGTGCGTGATTTCCTTGGGCGGGCGCCTCGCGGCGTCCGCCCTTTCTTTTGGTGGCGCCACTTCTGACACAATCACTCCATGGGCGTCCTTGCATTCGACCACTACAACCTGAGTGCGCATCGTGAAGACGTCGAGCGCCTGCGCCGCTTCTACGTCGATGTCGTCGGACTCGTCGAGACGGCGCGCCCGCCCTCGATACAACGCCATGGTTACTGGTTGTGCGCTGGCGGTTTGCCGGTGCTGCACCTGATCGAAGCGCGCCCGGGTGAACTGCGGCAGGCGGACGTGCCGGGCACCTTCAATCACGTGGCCTTCCGTTGCAGCGGGCAGGCAGCCATGCGCGCCCGGCTCGAGGCCTGTGGTGTCGCGTTCCGCTGTGTCGAGGATCCGGCGCAGCATCTGCGCCAGCTGTTCTTCAAGGATCCGCTGGGAAATGGCGTCGAACTGGCCTTCGACCGGTCCGATGCCTGAAGCGGCTGCTCAGCCGGCCGCGCGCAACTTCGCGTTGAACCGTTGCAGCATGCGCTCGGCGTCCGGTTTGACGCCGCAGAAGAGCTCGAAGGCCATCACGGCCTGGAACACCGCCATGCCACCACCGTCGAGCGTGCGGCAGCCCATGGAGCGGGCGACGCGCAGCAGTTCGGTTTCGAGTGGCACGTAGACCACTTCCGAGACCCACAGCGGTGGCTTGAGGCAAGCCGCGGGTACCGGCAGTCCGGGCAGTTTTGCCATGCCGGTCGGCGATGCATGGATGAGGCCATCCGCGAGCGCAAGCGCGTCGGAGATGTCCCGCACGGTGGAGACTTCGCGGTCCGGGAAGAGTTCGCCCAGCCGCGCCGCCAGCGCGGTCGCCCGTCCCGGATCGACGTCGTGCACGGCAAGCGCGCGGGTGCCGAGTTGCAGGGCTGCGTAGCCGACCGCGGCTCCGGCGCCGCCTGCGCCGACCAGGACCACGCGGTCGCGCTTCACGTCCGGCATGCCGCGACGGAAATTCTCGGCGAAACCCCACCAGTCCGTGTTGTGGCCGATGCGGCGGCCGTCGCGGAAGACGACCGTGTTCACCGACTGCAGCGACCGGGCGTCATCCGAGAGTTCGTGCAGCAGGGGAATGACCTGCTGCTTGCAGGGAAACGTGATGTTCAGGCCCGCGAAACCGCGCGCCTCCGCGTCGTCCAGCATCCGGGGCAGTGCGGCGGCGCCACCGTCCACCAGGTCCATATCGAGGATCTCGTAGCGGTAGTCCAGGCCCAGGGCGCGCCCTTCGTCCATGTGCAGGGAGGGACTCTGCGAACGCTGGATGCCGGCACCGATCAGTCCCACGAGGACCTGCGGTGCATCAACCGGGACGGGAAGGGCGGTAGCGCTCATCGTGCTGCGATATTACAACAGGTTGACGTGTACGAACTGGTACGTATATCTTCGCGGCACGCAGAGTAGCCGCAGTGGCTGCCGGATAACAAGCCTGTCTGGGGAAATTCATCATAT
>JBDLPS010000056.1:0-3711 GCA_039800965.1 Pseudomonadota bacterium
TCCGCAGGCGGAATTCGCCGAGAAGACCAGCCTCTTCGAGTGGATGCAGCAGTGGTCGGGCAAGGCCGACGATGAGCAGATCGTGCGCGCGACGCTCGGTCGACTGCTGTTCTCCGGCGACGAGACGAAGAAGTCCGTGCAGGTGCTGTCGGGCGGCGAGAAGGGTCGCATGATGTACGGCAAGCTGCTGCTGACGCGACCGAACGTCATGCTGATGGACGAGCCCACGAACCACATGGACATGGAAACCATCGAGTCGCTGCAGATCGGCCTCGAGAAGTTCCCGGGCACCTTGCTGTTCGTTTCGCACGACCGTGAATTCGTCAGCGGCCTTGCGACGCGTATCATCGAACTGCAGCCAGGTGGCGGCATCGTCGAGTTCCGCGGCAGCTACGACGAGTACCTGGCCTCGCAGGGCAAGACCTCCTGATTCCTTGGTTGGAAATCCAGCAGCTGCTGGATTTTCAACATCCTTGTGCTGCGAAGTGCTGCGAATTCAGCAGTACTGTCGCTTGAAGCTTCCTCCGGCGGCCCAGGGCCGCCCCGCGACGTTGGCACGGCGGTTGCTTTGGAATCGACGGGATTCATCGTCGACCTTTGCTGGAGTTGCTGGACCATGTCTTTGCCTTCGCGTCTCTCGTCGCTGTTCATGCTGACTGTCCTGTCCTGCGGTGCCGGTGTGGCGGCCGCGCGTGACGTCACGCTGCTGAACGTGTCCTACGACCCGACGCGGGAGCTGTACGAGGACGTGAACAAGCAGTTCGCGGCCGAATGGCAGAAGAAGACGGGCGACAAGCTGACGATCCGCCAGTCGCACGGCGGCTCGGGCAAGCAGGCCCGCTCGGTCATCGACGGCCTGCAGGCCGATGTGGTGACGCTGGGCCTGGCCGGCGACATCGACGCCATTGCCGAGAAGGCGAAGCTGCTGCCGGTGAACTGGGCCTCGCGCCTGCCGAACAACAGCTCGCCCTACACCTCGACCATTGTCTTCCTGGTGAAGAAGGGCAATCCGAAGGGCATCAAGGACTGGGGCGACCTCGTCAAGCCGGGCGTGGCGGTGATCACGCCGAGCCCGAAGACCTCGGGCGGCGCGCGCTGGAATTACCTGGCGGCCTGGGGCTGGGCGCTGAAGCAGCCGGGCGGCACGGACTCCACGGCGCAGGCCTTCGTGCAGAAGCTCTACAAGAACGTGCCGGTGCTCGACAGCGGAGCCCGCGCCTCGACGGTGACCTTCGCCCAGCGCGGCATCGGCGACGTGCTGCTGGCCTGGGAGAACGAGGCCTTTCTGGCGCAGAAGGAGTTCGGTGATGGCAAGTTCGACATCGTCGTGCCGTCGGTGAGCGTGCTGGCCGAGCCGCCGGTGGCGGTGGTGGATGCGAACGCGAAGGCGCATGGCACCGAAGCGGTCTCGAAGGCCTACCTGGACTTCCTGTACACGGACGCTGGCCAGGAAGCCGCGGGCCGCAACTACTACCGGCCGACGAACGCGAAGATCGCCGCCAAGTACGCCGCGCAGTTCCCGAAGATCGCCACCCTCGTGACCATCCGCGATTTCGGCGGCTGGGCGCAGGTGCAGAAGCGCCACTTCGACGACGGCGGCGTCTTCGACAAGATCTACCTGCAGTAAGTCGCCATGGCGACCCTGGCGCAGCAGCGGCGCATCCTGCCGGGCTTCGGCCTGTCGATGGGTGTGACCCTCACCTGGTTGAGCCTGATCGTGCTCGTGCCCTTGAGCGCGCTGATCCTGCGTTCCTTTGGCAAGGGGGCCGAATACTGGTGGCAGGTCGTGACGGCCCCACGCGTGCTGGCTTCTCTGCGCTTGAGTTTCGGCGCGGCCTGCGCCGCCGCGGCGGTGGACATGCTGTTCGGCACGCTGGTCGCCTGGGTGCTGGTCCGTTACCGTTTTCCAGGGCGGCGCATCGTCGATGCGTTCATCGACCTGCCGTTCGCGCTGCCGACGGCTGTTGCGGGCATCACCCTCGCCACGATCTATGCCGGCAATGGCTGGGTTGGGCAGTACCTGGAACCGTTGGGGCTCAAGGTCGCTTTCACACCGATCGGCGTCTTCGTTGCACTGGTCTTCGTCGGCCTGCCTTTCATCGTTCGTACCGTGCAGCCGGTGATGCAGGATCTCGACCACGAACTGGAAGAAGCGGCGGCCTCGCTGGGCGCCACGCGGTGGCAGACTTTTCACCGCGTGCTGCTGCCCGTGTTGCTGCCGGCCTTGCTGACCGGTTTCACGATGGCGCTCGCACGTGCGGTGGGCGAGTACGGCTCGGTGATCTTCATCGCCGGCAACATGCCGATGCGCTCGGAAATCACGCCGCTGCTCATCGTGATCAAGCTGGAGCAATATGACTATGTCGGTGCCGCGGCGATCGGTACTGCGATGCTGTTCATCTCCTTCGTCTTCCTGCTCGTGCTGAACCTGCTGCAGCGTTGGTCGCGCCGGGGCCACCGATGAGTCGCCGCAGTGCCCTGACGGAAGCGCCCTGGCTGCGTGCCGTACTGACCGGCATCGCCTTGCTGTTCCTTGCGCTGTTCCTGCTGCTCCCTCTGGTGGTCGTGTTCACCGAAGCGCTGCGCCTGGGCTTCTTGCGCTACATCGATGCGATCCGTGAGCCGGACGCGATCGCGGCACTGCAGCTGTCCCTGAAGGTCGTGGGTCTTGCCGTGCCGATGAACCTCGTTTTCGGCCTGTTCGCTGCGTGGGCCGTGGCGAAATACCGTTTCCCCGGTCGCAGCATCCTGGTCACGCTCATCGATCTGCCGTTCTCGGTATCGCCGGTGATCTCTGGCCTGGTGTATGTGCTGCTGTTCGGTGCGCAGGGCCTGCTTGGTCCGATGCTGCGCGATCACGGGGTCCAGGTCATGTTCGCCTTGCCGGGGCTTGTGCTCGCGACGGTCTTCGTGACCTTTCCCTTCGTTGCCCGCGAGCTCATCCCGCTGATGGAGCAGCAAGGCAGCGACGAGGAGCTCGCCGCACGGACCTTGGGTGCGTCCGCCCTCCAGATGTTCCTGCGCGTCACACTGCCCAACATCAAGTGGGCACTGCTTTACGGGGCCTTGCTTTGCGGCGCCCGCGCCCTCGGCGAGTTCGGCGCAGTGTCGGTCGTTTCCGGGCACATCCGCGGCCAGACGAACACGATGCCGCTGCAGGTAGAGATCCTCTACAACGAATACAACTTGCAAGCGGCGTTTACCGTCGCCTCCGTCCTCGCCTTGTTCGCGCTCGTCACGCTGGCCCTCAAGGCCTTGCTCGAGTGGCGCTTTGCGCGCGAACTCGCCCACCACTGACCGCCGGTAGTTCATGCAAGTCCAGATCAGATCCCTCGCGAAATCTTTCCGCACGACGCGCGTGCTCGGCAGCATCGATCTCGACGTGCGGGAAGGTGAACTCTGCGCCTTGCTCGGGCCTTCGGGCTCCGGCAAGACCACCTTGCTGCGTATCATCGCGGGTCTTGAATTTCCGGACGAAGGCACGCTTTCCTTCGATGGCGAGGATGTGCTGGATCGAGATGCGCGCGAGCGTCACATCGGCTTCGTCTTCCAGCACTACGCGCTGTTCCGGCACATGACGATCTTCGAGAACGTCGCCTTCGGGCTGCGGGTCAAGCCGCGCGGCAAGCGGCCGCCGGATGCGGATATCCGGTGCAAGGTCGGCGAACTGCTGGAGCTTGTGCAGCTGTCCGGGTACGGCGAACGCTTTCC
>JBDLPS010000057.1:0-23737 GCA_039800965.1 Pseudomonadota bacterium
CCCGTGCCACGGTGACTTCCAGAACCGGGTTTTCCGCCACGCCACGCCACGCGGCCGCAGTGGGATAGTGCCGTGTGCCGACGCGCTCGACGCGCCGGCGCCAGCCCTCGATGTACGTCGCGAGTTCGGAGGGTGGCGCGTCCTCCGGGTCGGCCGGTGCCGCTACCTGCAGGCTGACGCGTGCACGCGGCGCCTCGGCAGCCTCGTCGCGGACCGTTTGCGGCGCGTCCGGCGGGAGGTGGATCTGCAGCGGTTGCTGCGGCAGCGGGTCGTGCCAGGCGTCGCCCAGGCGCAGGCCCGCAAAGAGGAGTCCGTGCGCGGCCACGGCGACTCCCAGCATCGTGAACAGCCGACGCCGGGCCGCCCCGAGTTCCGCGCGCTGGCGGTCTCCAGGGCCGAAGACGATGGCATCCCGTGAAGGCATCGTCAGGCCGCCGAGCGGGCCGTCAGTGCCGCGCCGCCAGGCGGCGCGTGATGGCGTCGATCAGCAGGCCGGCGATGTCGGTGCCGAATTTCTTGTCCAGCTCCCGCACCCCGGTCGGGCTGGTGACGTTGATCTCGGTGACCTGGCCGCCGATGACGTCGAGCCCCACGAAAAGCATGCCGGCATCACGCAGTGCCGGCCCGATCCGGGCGACGATTTCGCGGTCCCGACTGTTGAGCGGCCGGCCGACCCCGGTGCCGCCGGCAGCAAGATTGCCGCGGTGGTCGCTCGCGGAAGGCATGCGGGCCAGCGCGTAGGGCACTGCTTCGCCATCGATCACCAGCACCCGTGAATCGCCGGTTTCCGTGATCTCGGGCAGGTAGCGCTGGACGATCGCGTACTGGCTGCCGTATTGCGTCAGCGTCTCGAACACCACGCGCATGTTCTTGTCCGTCGGGTCGACGACGAAGATGGAGCGCCCGCCCATGCCGTGCAGCGGCTTGGCGACGACGCGGCCATGTTCCGCGGCGAACGCGGCCATGCCGTCCATGTCACGGGTGATCAGCGTCGGGGCGCACAGTTCAGGGAACCAGGCCGTGTACACCTTCTCGTTCATGTCGCGCAGGCCGCGCGGCCGGTTGGCTACCAGGGCGCCCGCCTGTTCGGCACGCTCCAGGATGTAGGTGGCGTAGATGTATTCGGTGTCGAACGGCGGATCCTTGCGCATCAGGATCGCATCCATGGATCCCAGGGGCTCCACGACCGGCTCCCCGAGCTCGAACCAGCGGGCCGGATCGGCGTGGACCGTCAGCGGGCGGCCGCGCCCGAAGGCCGTGCCGTCGCGCAGGAAAAGGTCGCCCATTTCGAGGTAGGCGAGCTGGTAGCCCCGCGCCTGGGCCGCCAGCAGCATGGCCAGCGTGGTGTCCTTGGCGTACTTGATGTCGCTGATCGGATCCATGACCACGGCCAGTCGGTAGGGTTGCGCCATCGGAGGCTCCTCGGGAGTGGGGGATGTGCGGGCCGTCACATGGCGGCGCATGTCCCGGTATGTTAAAAGACCTGACAGCCGCGGTGCCATGTCAGCCGCGTGGAGAGCTCAAGGCCGTGACTGGCGACAGCGCAGTATTCCAGGGCCTCAAGGTCCTGGTGATCGACGACAGCAAGACGATCCGTCGAACGGCGGAGATGCTGCTGGCCCGGGAAGGCTGCGAGGTGACGACCGCCATCGACGGATTCGACGCCCTGGCCAAGCTGGCGGAGCGCCGCCCCGACATCATCTTCGTCGACATCATGATGCCCCGCCTCGATGGCTACCAGACCTGCGCGCTGGTGAAGCACAGCAAGGATTTCCGCGACATTCCCGTCGTCATGCTGTCGTCGAAGGACGGCCTGTTCGACCGCGCCCGCGGGCGCATCGTGGGCAGCGAGGACTACCTGACCAAGCCGTTCACCAAGGAAGAACTCCTGGGTGCCATCCAGGCTCAAGTGGCGAGGTGACCGTCCCGTGGCACTGATCCTCATCGTCGACGATTCCCCGACCGAACTTCACGTCATGAAGCGTGCCCTGGAGAAGGGCGGTTACCAGACCGCCGTGGCCGCCGACGGGCAGGAGGGTGTGCGTCTCGCGCGCGAGATGCACCCGGACCTGATCTTCATGGACGTCGTCATGCCGGGCATGAATGGCTACCAGGCGACCCGCGCGCTGGTGAACGACCCCGATACCCAAGCCATCCCGATCGTCATGGTCACGTCCAAGGACCAGGAGACCGACCGCATCTGGGGCCTGCGTCAGGGTGCCGTCGACTACATGGTCAAGCCTGTCACGCCATCTGCCCTGGTCAAGAAGGCGCAGGCGACGCTCGCTGCCTGAACCGGGTCATGGACGAAAGCCGAGCCTCCCGCGAGTTGGGTGAGCGTCCCGTACGTGAGTGGGTCGGCATTGCCTTGCGGCTGGGAGGCGAAGCTTGCCTGGTCGCCCGCGACGATGCGCGCGAGGTACTGGCCTTCCCGCCGCAACTCACCCGCGTGCCGGGCGCCAAGCCCTGGATCCGCGGCCTCGGCAATGTCCATGGCGCGTTGTTGCCCGTCATCGACCTGCGACAGTACCTGGGTGGTGGTCCGACCCCTCAGATGCGCCAGACGCGCATCCTGGTGGTGAACCACCGGGATATTCCCGCCGGCTTCATGGTGGACGAAGTCATGGGGTTCCGCCGCTTCGTCGCATCGGAGTTCGGGCCGGCGCCGTCCCCGCTCCCGTTGCCCGCCAGCGCACCCTGGATCACCGGTGCCTACCGGCGTGGTGGTGAGCAGTGGCCGGTGCTGGACCTGCGACAGCTGATCGAAAACCCGGGGTTCCTTGATGCCGCAGCCTGATTTCCGACTTGCCCGCCGCGCACAGTGGCTGGTTGCCCTGTCCGGGTTGCTGGCCGTCGCGGCTGCCGTTGCGGCGTGGTTCGCGGACGGGCGCACGTTCTACGTTTTCGGCAGCCCGCGTTTCATCCCCGTGCATGTCGTCGTGGTGCTGGCCGGCATCGCCGTGCTGCCGCTGTTCGCCGCCTTCCTGGCGCTGCGCACGTCCCGTCGCCTCGCGGACGAGGAGTCACGCGTGGCGGAAGGGCAACGCAACGAGAACCAGCGCAACCAGGACGCGATCCTGCGCCTCCTCGACGAGATATCGGGTCTGTCGACCGGAGACCTCACCACGACCGCGACGGTGACCGAAGACATCACCGGCGCCATCGCCGATTCGGTGAACGTGGCGGTGGAGTCGCTGCGGCGGCTCGTCGCCACCATCAACCGCTCGGCCCTGCAGCTCGATTCCGCGACGCGTCAGACGCAGGCGCTGGCCCAGCATCTCGCAGGGGCGTCCAGCGCGCAGTCGCGCCAGATCGCTTCCGCCACCGAATCCATCGCCTCGATGGCCTCCTCGGTCGAGGAAGTCTCCGGCAATGCCGAGCGCGCCGCCGACGTGGCGCGACATTCCGTCGACGTTGCCCACAAGGGTGGCCAGGCCGTTCGGCGCACGATCGACGGCATGAACGCCATCCGCGAGACCATCCAGGAGACGTCCAAGCGCATCAAGCGGCTCGGAGAGAGCTCGCAGGAGATCGGCAACATCGTCGAGCTCATCAACGATATCGCCGAGCAGACCAACATCCTGGCGCTGAATGCGTCCATCCAGTCCTCGATGGCGGGCGAGGCCGGTCGTGGCTTTGCCATCGTCGCCGACGAGGTGCAGCGCCTCGCCGAGCGCGCGGCCGCAGCGACCCGCCAGATCGACGTGCTGGTACGAACGATCCAGTCGGATACGAACGATGCCGTGGCCTCGATGGAGCGCAGTACGGCTGATGTCGTCGGCGGCGCGCAGCTGGCCCAGAATGCGGGCGCTTCGCTGGACGAGATCGAGCAGGTCTCGCAGCAGATTTCGGTGCTGGTGCACAACATCTCCGCGAGCGCGCGCGGCCAGGCCGAAGGCGCGCAGAGCGTGGCGCGCAACATGCAGGTGCTGCGCGAGATCAGTTCCCAGACCGCCGATTCCACAGCGAGCACTTCGCAGTCGATCGCCAAGCTCGCGGAACTTTCTTCCGGCCTGCGGACGTCGGTTTCCGGTTTCCGGTTGCCCGCCGCGGAGTCCTCCGACACCAACACTGCGAAGCCGCTGTTCGCGGGCGTCGGCGACGTCCTGCGCCGCACGACGGACGGCAGCGATGACTGACGAAACGGCACTGGGAGCCGGGGCCGTTCCCGTGCCGACCCAGGCGCTGGTGGCCGTCTCGAAGGAGATCGCGGCCAGCCTGGCGGATGCACGCGTTGCCGTCGAGTCCTTCGTCGAGCAACCCACCGAGTCATCCTTGATGGCACGCTGTGCCGCGGATCTGCGGGACGTGCAGGGCGTGTTGCGCGTGCTGGACATCCATGGTGGTGCGTTGCTGGCGGAGGAATCTTCCGCCGTCGCTGCCTACCTTGCTTCCCGCGCGGTGGAACACCGTGACCAGACCGAGGCGCTCGAAGCGCTGATGCGAGCGTTGGTGCAGTTGCCCAACCACGTGGAGCGGGTGCTCGCCGGTGGGCACGACCTGCCCATCGTCCTGCTGCCCCTGTTGAACGATCTGCGCGCGGTACGCGGTGCGTCGTTGTTGTCCGAAGGCACGCTGATGGTCCTCGACCTCAAGTCCGACCGCCAGCCGAACCCGATGCCGCCGGCTTCCGATGGCGCCACGACGCCGGTTGCCGAGCTGGCGCGCCGCCTGCGTCCCCGGTTCCAGCTGGGTCTCGTTGGCTGGATGCGTGGCGAGCGCACCGACCAGAACCTGGGCCTGCTGGCCGATGTCGCGGCCCAGGTCGAGCAGTCCGCGGCGACGCAGCCGGTGTTCCAGTTGTGGTGGGTGGTGGGTGCGGTCGTCGAAGCCTTGCGCGCCCACGGACTCGAGGACGGCGTTTCGCTCAAGCGTCTGGTGGGCCTCGGCGACCGGGAGTTGCGCCGCTTGCAGGAGGAAGGCGAGGCGGACTACGCCCGTTCCCCCCCGGATGAGCTCTTGAACAACCTCCTGTTCTACGTGGCCCGTGCCTCGACGCGCGGGCCTCGTGTCACCGCCGTGCGGGCGTCGTTCCGCCTCGGCGAGATGCTGCCGGCCGACGATGCGCTTGAGCAGGAGCGCGAAAACCTTTCCGCGCCCTCCGTGAAGCTGATGCACACGGTGGCTGCTGCGATCCGCGAGGACCTTGCCAAGGTCAAGGATGTCCTGGACATCTACCAGCGCCGCGGTGGGTCGGTACCGGCGGATCTTGCGCCGCAGCTCGAGTTGTTGCGCAAGATCGGGGATACGCTCGGTGTGCTCGGTCTCGGCGACCAGCGCGAAATCGTGCTGGCGCAGATCGGGCGGCTTGAGCCGGTGCTTGCGTCCCAGGAGCGCATCGAGGAGTCATTGCTGGTCGACATCGCTGCGGCGCTGATCGGCGTGGAGGACCGGCTCGACGGCGACCTGGTCGATACCGTCATGCCTGGTCGCCGTGCCGCACTTGCCCAACCTGCAGATGTCGATTTCCAGCACGTGCAGGTGGCCGTCCTGCGCGAATGCATGGTCAACCTCGAGCAGGTCAAGGAACTCGTCGCGCAGCGTTCCAGCGGGACCAATGGGCCCGTCGTGCCCGATACCGGCGGCCTGATGCGTGGCATCGAGGCAGGGCTTCTCATTCTGGGCAAGGCACGGGCAGTGGGGATCTGCGCGCGAATCGCCTCCCGGCTCGCACCACTGCTCGAGACCGGCGGTGCCCCGCCGCGCACGCTGCTCGAGGGCATCGCCGATGCGATCGTCAGCCTCGAGTACTACATGGAAACCCTGCAGTCCGGGCGCGAGGATTCGGCGCTCATGCTGGACAATGCAGAGGCCGCGCTGGCTGCTGCCGACGCACCGCCGCGCGACGTGAGGCCGTCGCTGCCGCCGCCGTCCGTCGCGCCGCCACCTGCGCCGGCCGTCTCGTCAATCGAGTCGGACCCCGAGCTCCTGGCGATCTTCGTCGAGGAGGCGGGCGAAGAAGTCGAGCGCATCGGCAAGTGCTTCGCCCTGTGGGATCACAATCCCCTCGACCAGGACGCGCTGCGCACCGTGCGGCGTTCCTTCCACACGCTCAAGGGCAGTGGCCGCGTGGTCGGTGCCCGCGAGATGCACGAGTTCGCCTGGGCGACGGAGGACCTGCTCAACCATCTGCTGGATGGGAGCGTCAGCCGTTCGCCCGAGGTGCTGCATGCTCTGCGGGAGGCGGTGCGCGTGATGCCGCAACTGGTCGCGCACTTGTCGCAAGGCACGCCTCCGGTCGATGACATCGCGGCTCTGGGTGTGCGGGCGCATGCGCTGGCGTCCGGACAGTCCGTCGTCGAGCCCGCGCCGCCGCCGGTCGTCGGCCTCAACGAGGATTCCGATGCCCAGTTGAGGGAGATCTATTCCCGCGAGACCGACAGTCATGTCGCCGTCGTCAGGGCTTTCCTCGAACGCGCCATTGCCGAGGCCATGCCGCGTCTGTTGCCCGAACCGGTGTACAGGGCCTGCCATACGCTGGCTGGCAGCTCCAGGATGGCGGAGGCCCGCCATGGCGTGCGCCTGGCCCAGCCGCTCGACCACTGGCTGCGCAAGGCCTTCGATGGTGGCGTCGAGCTGACGCCGGAGGAGTTCCTCCTGGTCGGCGATTGCATGACGGCGATGGAGGGCGTCAGCCGTCATCTGGACGATGCCACCGACTATTTCTTCTCGCACGACCTGCTGCGCGCGCGCATCGCCGCCGCGGATGCCGCGGTCGATGCGCGGCTTTCGGGCGGCGTGGGCTCACCACCGTCAGTGGCAGTGGAGGTTCCGGCCGTCGTGGTGCCCGCCCCTTCGCCCATGCCGGCCACGTTCGACTATTCCCCCGACATCGCGTCGATCTTCGGCGACGAGGCGACGGAGCTGCTTGAGTCGATCGAGGCCGCCATGACCGGCATGGACGGCGCGGCACTGCCTGAGGATTCGCTCAAGGCCATCAAGCGCCCGCTTCATACCCTCAAGGGTGGGGCGCGGCTGGCCGGCATTCCCGCGATGGGCGATCTCGCGCACGAGACCGAATCGTTGATAACGCGCGCGGAAGTCGGGCTGCTGGCCTGGAGCCCGGCGGTGTCCGCGGCCTTGCAGTCCGCATTCGACGCCTTGGCGCAGATGCGGGATCTTGTCGTGGCGGGCAAGCCCGTGCCGGACGCCACCGCGCTCATCGATGGGCTGCGCGTCGTCGGCACGACGAAGCCGGAGCAGGTCCCGGAGCTCGTGGTGGCGCCGTCGTCCTCCCGGGCTGTGCCTTTGCCCATGCCGCCTTTGCCGGCGGTCTCCGAGGCGACCCCGGGCATCGTGCCGGAGCGCGTGGAAAGCGCGCGCGTCGATGCGGTGTTGCTCGACCAGCTGTTGGATCTGTCCGGCGAGGTCAGCGTCGGGCGGGCTCGCGTTGAGCAGCAACTCGGCTCCATCGATTTCAACCTGGGCGAGCTGTCGCGCACCGTCACACGCCTCAAGGAACAGTTGCGCAAGCTGGAGATCGAGACCGAGGCGCAGATCCTGCATCGTCACGAGGCCGATGCGGGTCATCGCGGTGATTTCGATCCGCTGGAGCTCGACCGCTATTCGTCGATCCAGCAGTTCTCGCGCGGCCTTGCCGAAACGGCCGGTGATGTCGCCAGCCTGCAGCAGTTGCTGGAGACGCTTGCCCGCGACACGCAGGGTCTGCTGCAGCAGCAGGGGCGTGCCGTTGTCGAGATGCAGAACGGACTGATGCGCACGCGCCTGGTGCCCTTCCAGCGGCACGAGCCGCGTCTGGCCCGCATCGTGCGGCAGGCCGCCGCCGATATCGGCAGGCAGGTTGAGCTCGTCATCGATGGCGCTGCGGGAGAGTTCGATCGACAGATCCTCGAACGCATGCTGCCTCCGCTCGAACACCTGCTCCGCAATGCCGTCGTCCACGGCATCGAGCCCGCCGCAGCGCGGCTCGCGGCGGGCAAGCAGGCGGCGGGCCGCATCACCTTGTCATTGCGCCGCGAAGGCCCGGAGATCGTGCTGGTGGTCGCCGATGACGGCGCCGGGCTTGATCTGGCGGCGATCCGCGCGAAGGCCGTGTCGATGGGTCTCGTGCATCCCACGCAGCGGCTGTCGGACGAGCTGCTCATGCAGCTGGTGCTTGAGCCTGGTTTCTCCACCGCAGGGGCCGTCACGCAACTCGCGGGCCGTGGCGTCGGGCTCGACGTCGTCGCGACGGAGGTCAAGAAGCTCGGCGGTTCCCTCGACATATCCAGTACGGCGGGGCAGGGCGCCCGCTTCTCGGTGCGGTTGCCGTTCACGCTTGCGGTGAGCCAGGCGATCGTCGTCCGCATCGGCGAGGAATCGTTCGCCATTCCCCTGCGGGCGATAGATGGCGTCGTGCGACTGCCGGCCAGCGAAGTGGAGACCCACCTCGGCGAGGCGGCGGCAGCTTTCGTGAAGGATTCCTGCAGTTACCGCCTGCAGCCGTTGGGTGTCTTCGTGGGCGCCACGCCGCAGCCCCTGCCGGATCCCGATGTCATGGTGCCGGTGGTGCTCGTGCGCGCAGGCGAGCATTCCACGGGCCTCGTGGTTGATGAACTGGTCGGCAGCCGCGAAATCGTGGTCAAGAACGTCGGTCCCCAGATCGCGGCGATCCGTGGCATCTCCGGCGCCACAATCCTTGGCGACGGGCGCATCGCCATCATCCTCGACATCGCCGCGCTGCTGCGGGCCGAATGGCGGGGTCGCGCGGCTTTGCCCGCGTCGTCGGTACGCGCGGAGCGGCGCATCCTTGCCTTGGTCGTCGATGATTCCATCACCGTTCGTCGTGTGACGCAGCGCCTGCTGGAGCGCAACGGCATGCGCGTGTTGATCGCCCGGGATGGCATCGACGCGATGGCTGTCCTGCAGGAACACGTCCCCGACATCATCCTGCTCGACATCGAGATGCCGCGCATGGATGGCTACGACGTCGCCGCGCAGGTCCGGGCCGACCCTCGCACGCGGGACGTGCCGATCATCATGATCACGTCCCGGGTGGGTGACAAACATCGTGCCCGCGCGATGGCGCTCGGGGTGAACGATTACCTCGGCAAGCCCTACCAGGAAGGCCAGCTTCTCGACGCGATGCAGCCGCTTCTGGATGCGCGTTACAACGCCGGGTAGTCGGTGTAGCCCCGCGGTCCCTGCCCGTAGAACGTGCCGAAATCCGGCGGGTTCAAGGCGGCCTGTTCGCGGAACCGTCGCGGCAGGTCAGGGTTCGAGATGAACGGCTTGCCGTAAGCCACGGCGTCGGCCTGTCCGGCAGCGATCGCGGCGTTGCCGCTCGCGGCATCGAAGCCTTCGTTCGCGATCCAGCTGCCGCCGAAGCGCGCCTTGAGTCGCGGCCCGATGCTGTCCTCGCCCTGGCGCTCGCGCGCGCAGACGAAGGCGATCCTGCGCCGGCCGAGTTCGTCCGCCACGTGGCCGAACGTCGCCAGCGGATCGCTGTCGCCCATGTCGTGTGCGTCGCCCCGCGGCGACAGATGCACCCCGACCCGGCCCGCGCCCCAGACCGAGATGGCTGCGTCGGTGCATTCGAGCAGCAGGCGGGCCCGGTTGGCGATGTTGCCGCCGTATTCGTCGTCGCGCCTGTTGCTGGCGTCCTGCAGGAACTGGTCGAGCAGGTAGCCGTTCGCGCCGTGCAGCTCGACGCCGTCGAAGCCCGCGGCCTGCGCATTCGCAGCCCCCTGGCGAAACTGCGCGACGACCTCCGCGATCTCGTCGTGGGTCATCGCGTGCGGTACCACGTAGGCGGTTTCGGGGCGGATGAGTGATACATGCCCCTTCGGGGCAATCGCACTGGGCGCGAGCGGCAGTTGTCCATCCAGCAACGAAGGGTGCGAGATGCGGCCGACATGCCAGAGCTGCATGACGATGCAGCCGCCTGCCTCGTGCACGGCCCGTGTGACGGGCTTCCAGGCATCGACTTGTCCGGCGGACCAGATCCCGGGCGTGTCGGCATAGCCCGCAGCGCGCGGCGAAACCACCGTGGCTTCCGAGATGATCAGGCCTGCGGTGGCACGCTGGCGGTAGTACTCCGCCATCAGCGGCGTGGGCAGCCTGCCCGGCGCGCGCGTGCGCGTCAGCGGCGCCATCACGATGCGGTTCTTCAGGGAGAGGTCGCCCGCGCGAAGCGGGCTGAACAGGTCGGTCATGTACTAGAAATCCCCTGCCAGGGTTTGAAGGGCCGCGAGTGCGGCGATGGGTGCGGTTTCGGTGCGCAGCACGCGTGGCCCGAGCAGCGTGCTGGCGAATCCCGTCAGCCGAGCGGCGGTTTCTTCGGCGTCGTCGAGCCCGCCCTCCGGACCGACGAGCAGGCTGATGCCGTTCGTCCGTGTGGCGGCATCGGTAGTTTGCAGCAACATCGGGAGCGGTCTGGCGCCGTCCACCGCAAGCATGAGTTTCAGCCCGCTTTCATCGCAGGCGCAGGCTTCGGCGACCGAAAGAGGTGCCAGGATTTCCGGCACGCGGTTGCGACCGCTCTGTTCGCAGGCACTGATCGCCACCGCCCTCCAGTGTTCGAGCTTGCGCGTGCCCTGCGTGGCGTCGAGCTTCACGCTGGAACGCGAGGCCCGCAGCGGGCGGATGGCCACCACGCCCAGTTCCGTCGCCTTCTGCACGATGAGGTCCATGCGTTCGCCGCGCGCCATGCCCTGCAGCAGGGTGATGCGCAACGGCGATTCGCGTTCCACGGCATGGCGTGCGCCCAGTCGTACGTCGACGCCCCGCTTGTCGACCTGCTCGATCTGCGCCTCGTATTCGCCGCCGCGGCCGTCGAAGAGTCGCAGCGCGTCACCGGCCGCCAGCCGCAGCACCCGGGCGAGGTGGTTGGCTGGGTCGCCTGTCAGGCGCAGCCGGTCGCGGTTTGCCAGCGCTTCGTCCACGAATACGCGAGTCAGTCGCATGTGGCGGCCTCGATGGCTTCGAGCGCGACCTGGGCCATGTGCCCGATCTCCGCGTCGTTGATCACATAGGGCGGCATGAAGTAGACGACGTTGCCGACCGGTCGCAGCAGCACGCCTTTTGCCAGGGCATGGCGGTAGACACGCAGGCCGCGCCGCTCGCGGAAATCGTAGGCTTCGCGCGTGGCGCGATCGCGCACCATCTCCGCCGCGAGGATCATGCCGGTCTGCCGCACTTCCGCCACGCGGGGGTGGTCGGCGATGGGCGCCGCGGCCCGCGCCATGCGGGCTGCCAGA
Organism: Pseudomonadota bacterium; assembly: GCA_039800965.1. Lineage (GTDB taxonomy): Bacteria > Pseudomonadota > Gammaproteobacteria > Steroidobacterales > Steroidobacteraceae > ZC4RG30. The sequence continues at coordinate 11,199 of JBDLPS010000057.1, forward strand.
CCGCGGTTACGCTCGACCACTGGTTCGGTGGCGAAGATCCGCAGCGTCTCTCGGGCAACGGCGCAGGCGAGCGGATTGCCGGTGTAGCTGTGCGAGTGCAGGAAGGCGTTGAGCTTCGCGTACTCGTCGTAGAAGGCGTCGTAGATTTCCTCGCCGGCCATCACGGCCGACAGCGGCAGGTAGCCGCCCGTCAGGCCTTTGGACAGGCACAGCAGGTCCGGGGAGATGCCAGCCTGCTCGCAGGCGAACAGGGTGCCGGTACGCCCGAAGCCCACCGCGATCTCGTCCGCGATGAGGTGCACGCCGAACTCGTCACAGGCCTCCCGCAGCAGCTTCAGATAGGCAGGGTGGTGCATGCGCATGCCGGCAGCGCACTGCACCAGCGGTTCGACGATGACCGCAGCCACCTCGTCGGCGTGGCGCGCGAGCAGCGCGCGCATGGGCGCGAACTTCCGGCGGGCGCAATCTTCCCAGCTCTCGCCGGGCTCACGATCCCAGGCGTCCGGCGACGGCGCGGTGAGCACGTCCATCAGCAGCGGCGCGTAAAGATCCTTGTAGAGCGCCACGTTGCCGACGGCCAGCGCGCCCAGGGTCTCGCCGTGGTAGCTGTTGGCCAGCGTGATGAACCTTGTCTTGCCCGGCCTTCCGCGGTTGCGCCAGTAGTGGAAGCTCATCTTCACCGCGACCTCGATCGCGGCCGAGCCGTTGTCGGCGAAAAAGCAGCGGGTAAGGCCCGATGGAGCGATGCGCACCAGGCTTTCAGCCAGTTCGATGGCGGGTTCGTGCGTGAAGCCGGCGAAGATCACGTGCTCGAGTCGATCCACCTGGGCCTTGATCGCCTGGCCGAGGAGCGGGTTCGCGTGGCCGAACAGGTTCACCCACCAGGAGCTGATGGCATCGATGTAACGACGCCCCTCGAAATCCTCGAGCCAGACGCCTTCGCCACGACGGAGGGGGATCATCGGCATGTCCCGCTCGTGGTCCTTCATCTGGGTGCAGGGGTGCCAGACGTGTGCCAGGTCGCGGGATGCCAGGGCCTCGTTCAGGAGGCCCCCGAAAGGGAGCAGGGACATGCCGCTAGGGTACCGGAGGCGCCGGGGCGGCGGTGCGCCCCGAGGTCATTCCCCTGCGGCCCCAACCGGGGCATGATCCAAGGGTTGCAAGGGCAACATATGAACGATTGTCCGGGGGAATACCGATGAGCCGCATCGAGCACCGTCTATCCGTCCTGCCCCGTGCGGGACTCGCCCTGACCGCCGCCCTGTTGCTGGCGGCCTGCGCCCAGAAAGCCGCAGCGCCCCTGCAGCCCACCGGCCAGATCGACGCCGCGCGCCTTGCCGCGGTCGACAAGGAACCGGGCGCCTGGCTCACCACGGGCCGCGACGGTGGCAAGACGCATTATTCGCCGCTCGACGGCATCAACCGCGACACCGCCAGGCGGCTCGGCTTCGCCTGGGAATACAAGACCGGCACGAACCGCGGCATGCAGGCCACGCCGGTCGTCGTCGATGGCGTGATGTACACCTCCGGCGTGGCCGGCCGCGTGTACGCGCTCGATGCAGCATCCGGCAAGCTGCTGTGGCAGTTCGAGCCGCCGCTCAAGCTCAGGAACGCCCGCGGCTCCTGCTGCGATATCGTGAACCGCGGCGTGGCGGTTTGGCAGGGCAAGGTCTATGTCGGCTCCTTCGAAGGCGTGCTCTATGCCCTCGACGCGAAGGACGGCACGGTGCGCTGGCAGGCGGACACCCTCGCCCATGATCGCGCCTACTCCGTGACCGGCGCGCCGCAGATCGCGGGCAAGGTCGTCGTGATCGGCAACGGTGGCGCCGAGTTCGATTCGCGCGGCTATGTGTCCGCCTACGACCTCGAGACGGGTGAGATGAAATGGCGCTTCTACACGGTGCCCGGCGACCCGTCGAAGCCGCAGGAAAACAAGGCCCTCGAGATGGCCGTGAAGACCTGGGACCCGAAGAGCCGCTGGGACCAGGGCCTGGGCGGCAACGCCTGGGACGGCTTCGCCTACGATCCGAAGACGAACCTCGTCTACTTCGGTACGGCGAACGGCGCGCCCTGGAACAGCGCGCACCGCAGTCCCAAGGGGGGCGACAACCTCTTCCTCGCGTCGATCCTCGCGCTGAACGCGGACACGGGCGAATACGTCTGGCACTACCAGCAGACGCCGGGCGAGCGCTGGGATTACGACGCCACGCCGCAGATCATGCTGGCCACGCTGAAGTGGGGCGACAAGGATCGCGACGTGCTGATGCAGGCGTCGAAGAACGGCTTCTTCTACATCCACGACCGCGCGACCGGCGAGCTGCTCGCCGCGGACAAGTTCGTCGATGCGAACTGGGCGCTGGGCATCGACGCCAAGACCGGTCGCGTGATCGAGAACCCGGCGTCCGACTACACCAAGGGCAAGCCGGTGATCGTCTTCCCGTCCGGCGTGGGCGGCCACAACTTCAACCCGATGTCGCTGTCGAAGAAGACGGGCCTGGTCTATATCCCGGCCGTGCACAGCGGCATGGCGATGATGCAGGCGCCGGAGCAGCCGCGCGCGCAGGAGCGCATGTCCTCGGGCGTGATCCTGGCCTTCGCGACGCAGTTGCTGGTGCCGGAGGCCATCCCGCCCGCGCTGCGCCCGGTCACGGACCCCGCCTACCTCAAGACGGTGCCCAGCCTCGACATGCACACCTCGCTCAAGGCCTGGGATCCGGTCGCGCGCAAGGTCGTCTGGGAGCACAAGTACCCGACGTTCATGGATCACGGTGGCGTGCTATCCACTGCGGGCGGCATCGTCGTCCAGGGCAGCATCGATGGCACGCTGCGCGTGTTCAATGACGAGACCGGTGACGTCATCAAGGAGATCAACACGGGCAGCCCGCTGATCGCAGCCCCTGCGACCTACACCGTGAACGGCGTGCAGTACATCGCCGTCCTGGCGGGCACCGGTGGCGGCGGCTGGAACTTCTGGATGCCGGGCAACGTCGCCACCGAACGCGGCAACGACAACCGTATCCTCGTCTTCCGCCTCGATGGCGGCGAGACGCCGGTGCCGCCGGCCCTGCCGGCCGTGCTGCCGATCCCTGAGCCGCCGGCCCAGGCCGGCACGCCGCAGGACATCGCGGCCGGCGCCGCGCTCTTCGGTCGCAATTGCACCGGTTGCCACGCCAATGCGGATCGCGCGCCGGTGCCGGACCTGCGCAAGTCGGGACTGATCCGCGAAGCGGCCGCCTTCCAGGGCGTGGTCCGTGGTGGCGCGCTGCAGAAGCGTGGCATGCCGAGCTGGGATGACCTGTTGACCGAAGCGCAGGTCGAGCAGATCCGGGCGCACCTCATTGCCGTGGCCCGCGATGCGTATGCGAAGCAGCAGTCGGGCAAGGGTCCGGCACAGGCATCGGGGGTCAAGGAAGGCCACCTGTGAAGCTGATCCTGCCGCCGGGCCTCACCAAGGCCCGGTTCGACCAGGCGATGGCCGCCTTCGCGCGCGCCATCGGCAAGGAGTGGGTGCTCGCGACCGACGAGGACCGCGAGACCTACCTCGACCAGTACGCGCCGGGCCGTGACGAAAGCCACGCGTCGGCCGGCGCCATCGCGCCGGGCTCGGTCGAGGAAGTGCAGGCGGTCCTGAAGATCGCGAACGAATACCGCGTGCCGCTGTGGCCGATGTCCCGCGGCAAGAATTTCGGCTATGGCGGCGCCGCGCCGCGCATGCCCGGCACCGTGATGCTCGACATGGGGCGGATGAACCGCATCCTCGAGGTCAACGAGAAGGCTGGTTACTGCATCGTCGAGCCGGGTGTCGGGTTCTTCGACCTGTGGGAATACCTGCGCAGCCGCAAGATCCCGCTGCAGATGGGCATTCCCGGCAATGGCTGGGGCAGCGTCGTCGGCAATGCGCTGGAGCGCGGCTTCAGCGGCAACGGCGACCACAGCAACAACATCTGTGGCCTCGAACTCCTCACGCCGACCGGTGAACTCATCCGCACCGGCATGGGTGCGATGGAAAACGGCAAGGCCTGGGCGCTGTTCAAGCATGGCTTCGGCCCGTCCTGGGACCAGATGGTCGTGCAGGGAAATTTCTTCGTGGTCACGAAGATGTGCCTGTGGATGAAGCCCGAGGACGAGGCGGCCATTTCCGTCGAGGTGAAGCTCGACAAGCCTGCCGACATCGGCTGGTTCACCGAAGCCGTGACGCCGCTGCGCCTGCGCGGCGTGCTCGATGGCTATGTGCGCCTCACGAGCTATCAGGCAACGGCCACGGTACCGACCCTGCGCAAGGAGTGGTACCAAGGCCGCGATGCGATCCCCGACGACGTGATCACGAAGATCCGCGAGCGCTTCAATGTCGGCTGGTGGAATGGACCGATCCGCCTCTCCGGCTATTCCGATGTCTGCGAGGCAAACCTGCGCCGCCTGCTCGACTCGCTCGCGAAACACACGAAGCAGGAATTCAAGGTCACGCGCATGGCGGGCAACGCCGTTCCGGGCCCCAGTACCTATCCCTTGCAGATGGTGAACTGGTTCGGTGGTCGTGGTGGCCACATCGGTTATTCGCCGGTGATGCCGGCCGATGGCAGGCTCGTGCTCGAGCAGTTCGAGCGCACGCGCCGCCGCTTCATCGAGTTCGGGCTCGATTACTCGGGTACCTTCTACAACGATGGCCGTTCGGCGACCAACGTGAACCTGATCCTCTACGACAAGGACGACGCGGAGCAGAAAGAGCGCGTCCGCAAGCTGTTCGTCGCCCTGATCAAGGACGCGAAGGAACAGGGCTATGGCGAATACCGCACGCACCTGTCCTACATGGATGACGTGGCTGATAGCTACGACTTCAACCACAACGCGCTGCGCAAGCTCAACGAACGCATGAAGGATGCGCTGGATCCCAACGGGATCCTGGCCCCGGGCCGCAACGGCATCTGGCCGAAGGCCTACCGCGACCAGCGGGGGAAGCTGTGATGCGCGCGAGGATTCCGATGCTCGTCGCCCTGCTGGCGCTTGCGCCTGCATTCGCCGCTGCCGCGGAGGTGCCCGACGCGGCGGCGCTCGCCCGCGGCAAGGCCGCCTTCACCCATCGCTGCAGCATGTGCCACCGCGAGGGCGGCACGGGCACCTTCATCCTGGCGCGCAGGCTCGGGGCCGCGAAGTCGCTGCTCGAGCAGCGCACGGATCTCGAGCCGACCTATGTGCGTACCGTGGTGCGCTGGGGCCTCGTGAACATGCCGCGTATCTCCCGGGTCGAGTTGCCCGAGGCCGACATGGACGCCCTGGTGGCCTACCTCACCGCACCGAAGGCTCCGGCCACGCCGTGACGCCGGGCGGCGACATCACCGTGCACACGCCGACGGGCCTGCTCGTCGGCGTGCGCCAGGTGTTCAGTCCGCACCACAACGCGCGGCCATCCGGTGTCGCGACGGATCTTGTCGTCCTGCACGGCATCAGCCTGCCCCCCGGGGAGTTCGGTGGCCCGGGCATCGAACAGCTGTTCACCGGCGGCCTGAATGCGGATGCACATCCCTACTACCGGGAGATCGCCGGGGCGCGTGTCTCGGCGCACGTGCTGGTCCGCCGCGACGGCGAGCTGCTGCAGTTCGTGCCCTTTGGCCGGCGCGCCTGGCACGCGGGTCTGTCGAGCCACGCAGGGCGCAGCGGCTGCAACGATTTCTCGATCGGCATCGAACTGGAAGGCACGGATGCTGCGCCTTATACCGATGCCCAATACCTGCGCGCCGCGGCATTGTTGCGCGCGTTGTTCCACGCCTATCCCGACCTCGCCGCCTCGCGCGTGGTCGGCCACAGCGACATCGCCCCGGGACGCAAGAACGATCCGGGACCGGCCTTCGACTGGGGCCGCCTGAACCAGTACATCGAACGACACGGAGAGGATCCGAGATGAGCGACAACACTGAAATCAACCGCCGCGGCTTCATCGGCGCCGCGCTCGGCACGGCGGCCGGCATCGGCGCGGCGGGCGTCGGCGAGGTGGCACAGGCGGCGGCCCAGCCGGGCAATGGACACACGGATCTCTCGCAGCCGCCGGCAGGCGGTCCGCCGCCTCCGGGTGCCCCGGGCAGCGGTGGCCAGTTCTCGCCGATCCGCGCCGAGGTCACGGTCCGTGACTGCGAAGTGGAAGGCAAGCTGCCGAAGGACCTCGACGGCGGCTTCTTCGCGACCGGCCCGGACCCGATGTATCCGCGGCTGCCGGGCAACATCATGTTCGACGGCGAAGGCCATGTGCGCCAGTTCCGAATCAAGAACGGACGCGTCGATTACATGACGCGCTATGCGAAGGGCGAGCGTTACCTCGCGCAGGACAAGGCGGGTCGCTCGCTGTACCCGATGTACCGCAACCCGCTGATGGATGATCCCAGCGTGCGCGGCAAGTCGCGCGCGACGGGCAACACGCACGTCATCAACCACAAGGGCATGATCCTCGCGCTGAAGGAAGACACGCCGCCGATCGCGCTCGACATCAACACGATGGAGACGGTCGACCCGATCTATACCTTCGGTGGCCAGCTGCCGTCGACGCAGCCTTTCACGGCGCACCCGAAGGTCGATTCGCGCACGGGCAACCTGCTGGCCTTCGGCTACGAGGCCGAGGGCTTCGGCAGCGACGTCGTCTCGTTCTTCGAGATCGACAAGAACAGCAGCAAGAAGCTCTGGGAAACGAAGATCAAGGTGCCCTACGTCGGCATGATCCATGACTACGGCATCACGGATAACTACGTGATGGTGTACTGCGTGCCGCTGACCATCGACCACGAGCAGATGAAGCGCGGCGGCATCCACTGGTCCTGGGACCGCACGCAGAAGACCTTCTTCGGCGTCTTCCGCCGCGGTGGCGACGGCAAGGACCTGCGCTGGTTCGAGGGTCCGACGCGCAGCGGCACGCACACCATGGGCGTGTTCGAGGACGGCAGGAAGCTGTACTTCGATACGGAAGTGACCGCCGGCAACCCGTTCCCGTTCATGCCGAACAAGGACGGCTCGCCGCCGGACTTCAAGGGCGCGGAAAGCTATCTGCACCGCATCTCGGTCGACCTGTCCGGCAAGGGCAAGGTCTACAACATCGAGAAACTCTATCCGCTCTCGATGCCGCTGCCGCGCCAGGACGACCGCTACAACACGGTTCCCTACCGCTATGGCTTCGGGGCCTGCCCGGACCCGTCGGTGGACCGCCGTGTTGCCGGCGCCTGCTATGCGCGCCTCGACCTGCAGACCAAGAGCTACAAGCTGTGGAACGCGGGCACGAAGGTCTCGCTGGCCGAGCCGGTGTTCGCGCCGAAGAGCGCGACCTCGCGGGAAGGCGAGGGCTACCTCATGGGCATCGCCTACCACCTCGACCAGAACCTGCGTTCGGATCTCGTGATCCTCGACGCGGAGCACGTCGAGGACGGCCCGATCGCGACGGTGCGCCTGCCGGTGCAGGCCTCGCCGCAGGTGCACGGCCTGTGGGTGCGCGGGGACCTGTACCCGAAGGGCTGATGCCCTAGCGCTGGACCGGCTGCCAGCCTGCTTTCCGGAGCAGGTTCGGCAGCCCGTCCGGGCCCGCCAGGTGCAGCGCCCCGACGATCACCAGCGCGTCCTGCTGCCCCTCCAGCAGCGGCAACAATTTCTTCATCCATTTGCGGTTGCGGTCCGTCGTCAGCCGCTGCATCAGCACGGGTGAGTCGGTCCTGCCCTTGGCCAGCAATGATTCGAGCCGCGCGACGTCGCCGCGCCGCCAGGCCGTGATGATCTCGCCCAGTTCCTTCTCGATGTCAGCGGTCTCGTCCAGCGTCTCGCGCAGCAGTTCGACCTGATCCTTCATCGACAAGGACGCGAAGAAGCCCAGTTGCTCATTAAGCGTCTCGAGCCCGATGACGGGCTTGCCATCGGCCGCGGCGCGCCGCGCGAACTGCACATCGACGCCCTGTGCCGCATCGAGCCCCAGCTTCGCGTAAAGGGTTTGCTCGTAGGTGATCGCAGCGAACCAGGGTTGCAGCGGGTCGAGCAGGGTGGTCGGCAAGCCCTGCGAGGCAGCGGTGGCGGTGAACCGTTCGTACAGTGGCGTTCCGAGTTCCGCGCGCAGGGAACGGCCAGGCGGAAGCTTCAGGAGTCGCGCATCGGGAGGGCCCATTCCGCCGGCGCCGTCGACCTGCAGTTCCAGCACCAGTTGCTTTGACGCGCGGTAGGCCTCGAGGACGTTCGGCGGTGGAGATGCATCCTCGGGGCGCAGCAGGTGCACGGATCCCAGCAGCCAGAGCGTGTTGCCGTGGCGGCCTTTCACGCTCCAGAAGGTATGCCAGCCCGCGTCGGTTTCCGCGGCGGGCAGGGCGGGCGAGGCCGCCACCCAGAGTAGCATCACGGCAAGGCCCGCGCAGAGCGCGCGGTGCCAGGCCTTCGACATCATTCCGCGAAGCGCTTGCGGTCCCACAGCACTTCGCTGCCGTGCTCATGCCTCGCCAGCAAGCGCGCCAGCACGAAGAGCAGGTCGGACAGGCGGTTCAGGTAGACGCAGACCTTCTCGCTGACGGCTTCGCTGTCGGCGAGCGTCCACACGCGCCGTTCGGCGCGACGCGCGATCGTGCGCGCAAGATGACAGTGGGCCGCGGCCATGCCGCCGCCCGGCAGGATGAATTCCTTCAGCGGGGGCAGCAGCGCGTTGAACCGCTCGACATCCGCTTCCACCTGCTCGATGTGCGCGTCGGTCACGATCGTGTATCCAGGGATCGCGAGCTCGCCGCCCAGATCGAAGAGGTCGTGCTGGAGCCGGAGCACGCACTGGGCGATGTCAGCGGGCAGTCCGGCCGTCGCGGCGACGAGACCCAGGCTGCTGTTGAGCTCGTCGACGGTGCCGATGGCTTCTACGCGGGCGGCATCTTTGCGCAGGCGGCTGCCATCGCCGAGCCCCGTCTCGCCGGAATCACCGGTGCGCGTCACGAGCTTGCTGAGTCTGTTTCCCATGGGGCCGGCACTCTAGCCCTCCGCGGCGGCCTGTGCCACCGTTATGGGATGAGCACACCACTTCCTGCCCGCTCGCCGCAGCTTGAGGCGGCCCTGGAGGCCGCGCGCGCGGCTGATGCCGTGATCCGCCCGTTGTTCCGGCAGGCGCTCGACGTCGAGCTGAAGGCAGACCGTTCTCCCGTCACCGAGGCCGATCGCCGTGCCGAATCGGCCATCCGCGACGTGCTTTCCACGCATTTCCCGGACTATGGCTTCTACGGTGAGGAAACCGGTCGCCATGCGATGCAGGCTGAGAACATCTGGCTCGTCGATCCGCTGGATGGCACCAAATCCTTCGTGCGCGATACGCCTTTCTTTTCGACGCAGATCGCCCTTATGCGCCGCGGCCGGCTGGTGCTCGGCGTTTCCTCCGCCTGCGCCTACGGTGAGTTGGCCTGGGCCGAGGAGGGATGCGGCGCCTTCCTCGACGGCAAGCCGATCCACGTCAGCAAGACGGCGGAACTGCGCGACGCCATCCTGTCGACCGGCAACCTCAAGACGCTGGCCGGCAAGCCGGAGTGGGCGAACTTCGGTCGCCTCGTCACGGGCGTGAACCGCCTGCGCGGCTATGGCGATTTCGTGCACTACCATCTGCTGGCCCGCGGCGCGCTGGACGTGGTTGTCGAATCCGACGTGAACATCCTCGATGTCGCCGCACTGGCGGTGATCGTCCGTGAGGCGGGTGGGCGCTTCACCGATCTTTCGGGTGGCGAGCTCTCACTCGACACGACGACCGTGCTCGCGAGCAACGGCGGGCCGTTGCATGACCTCGTTGGCCGCACCATCGATTTCGGCTATCGCGCCTGAGCGCCAGGAAGACGTTCCATGAACAAGATTCCCTGCCTGTCCTTGCTGGTCCTCGCCGCGCTCGTCGGCTGTTCGCGCAGGCCGGAGGCCGTGAACGCCGCACCGGTCAGCGCCGCCGCGACCGCCGCTGCGGCGTCAGTCACTGCGGAAGACCTTGCCTCGCGCATCCGCACCCTGTCGGATGATCGCTTCGGTGGTCGCGGTCCCGCGACCACGGGCGACGTGGCTGCAAGACAGTGGATCGCCAGTGAGTTGAAAGGCCTGGGCCTCGAGCCCGGTGGTGCCGACGGCGGTTATGAACAGCCGTTCGACATCGTCGGAATCGATGCGCGGATGCCGGCTCTCTGGCGCTTCGGTGCCGGCGGAAAGGTGCTGGAACTGGCGCGCCGCGAGGACTACGTCGCGGTCGCCGGCAAGCAGGCACCCACGGGCGGGTTCAAGGATGCCGAGGTCGTGTTCGTCGGTTACGGCATCCAGGCACCCGAGTTCCAGTGGGATGACTTCAAGGGCGTGGACCTCAAGGGCAAGGTCCTGTTGATGCTCAACAACGACCCCGACTGGGATGACGCCTTGTTCGCCGGCAAGACGCGGCTTTATTACGGCCGCTGGGATTACAAGTACGAGAGCGCGGCAAGGCAAGGCGCGGCGGGCGCGATCATCATCCACACCGTGCCGTCGGCAGGGTACCCGTTCCAGGTGCTGCAGACCTCGAATTCAGGTGAACAGTTCGAATTGCCCGCTGGTGACGAGCCGCGTACTGAAGTCAACGCATGGGTTACCGAAGCGAAGGCTCGCGAGCTCGTCGCGTTTGCCGGAAAGGACCTCGGAAAGCTGGTGGAATCCGCGAGGTCGAGGGATTTCCGTCCCGTTTCGCTCGGCGTGCGCACCTCGCTGGCATACACCGCCAAGGTCGCGCGCAAGTCGACGGCGAACGTCGCCGGCCTGCTGCGAGGTTCTGATCCCGCCCTGTCCTCGCAGGTGGTGGTCTATACGGCGCATCATGACCACCTCGGCACCGGCGAACCGGATGCCAAGGGGGACCGCATCTACAACGGCGCGATCGACAACGCCGCCGGCGTGGCCCAGGTGCTGGCCGTGGCCAAGGCCTATCGTGCGCTGCCCACGCCTCCCCGCCGTTCGATCCTGTTCCTGCTGGTCGCGGCCGAGGAGCAGGGCCTGCTGGGGTCCAAGTGGTATGCCGCGCATCCGACTTTCGCGCCAGGCCGCATAGCCGCGGATTTCAACGTCGATGGCGGCAACGTGCTGGGCCGTGCGCTGGACGTGCAGTTCATCGGCATGGGCAAGAGTTCGCTCGATGCCGTGGTTGGCCGCTATGCGGCGCACCAGGGCAGGGTCCTCAAGCCGGACCAGATGCCGGATCGTGGCTTCTATTACCGTTCCGATCAGTTCGCGCTCGCCAAGATCGGTGTGCCTGCCTTCTTCGCCGAACAGTCGCTGGACTTCAAGGGCAGGCCCGCAGGTTGGGGCAAAGCCCAGGTCGAGGACTACGAGGAGCATCGCTACCACCAGCCGAGTGATGAGTTCGATCCGGCATGGAACTACGACGGCATGCTGGAGGATGTGCGATTGCTGTTCTGGTCCGGCCTCGAGGTCGCCAACGGCGACGCGATGCCGGCCTGGAACGCGGGGGACGAATTCGAGGCCGCCCGCAAGGCAGCCCTTGCTGAAGCGGGTGGCCTCAGCGGTTCAGCAGATTCGCCGGCGAATACTGGTCGGTGAGCACGCGCGCCGAGGTATCCCAGTTCACTTCGGCCGAAAACATGCCCGTGAGCTGGTTCGCGTCGGCGCCGAAACGTTGCAGGCCCGGTGCGAAGCGCGCAGCCCGTTCTTTGATCTCCGCCATGGGCGGCAGTCCGTCCATCCGCGCCACGATCACGCGATTCTCCCGCGCGAGATTGTAGAAGCGGCCGAATACCGCTGCGTACGTGGCGGACTCGTGATCGTAGAGCTTGCTCAGCGAGAACGTGTTGGCGACCAGCACGCCGCGTGGCCCCAGCAGTGACCTGACCTCCTGCAGGAATTCCCTGGTCAGGAGATGTTCCGGGATGTATTCGTGGTCGAACGCATCCAGCAGGACGACGTCGTATTTGCGCCCTTCGCGGGCCGCGCGCTTCACGAACACGCGGCCATCCATTTCCGTCACATGCAGACGAGGGGTTTCGCTGAAGTCGAAGAATCGCTTGGCGACTTTCGTGACGGCGGGGTCGATCTCCACCACGTCCACCTGCGCGTCCGGCAGCAAGGTCTTGAGTGCCGTCGGTATCGAACCGCCACCCAGGCCGACCAGCAGGATCCTTCTTGGATCCGGGCTCGTGAACAGTGCTCCGGCGAGCATCATGCGCGTGTAATTCAGGGCGAACCGTTCGGGATGGCGAAGGTCGATGCAGGACTGTCGGCCGATCCGGCACTGGCGCGTGAAGCACATGCAGCGTTCGCCGCCTTGTTCGTACACAAGGACCTCGCGGTACAACGAGCGTTCGCTGTGGACCAGGTCCAGGTCGGCCCGGGCGGGTGCGCCGGCAAGCAGCGCGCCGACGGACAGCAGCAGGGCGATGGGTTTCATGGCCGCGGCGTCCTTCCGGCAAGCAGGCCGGCGATCGAGAGCGCGACGGAAATCGCCGCGAGGCACAACAGGATTGCGTTCACCTCGAACCACAGCACGAGGTAGAAGGAAGTCAGGATCGTGCCGGCTGCGCTTCCGAACGTGGATACGAAGTACA
>JBDLPS010000058.1:0-5657 GCA_039800965.1 Pseudomonadota bacterium
GACCACATCTACTGGCTGGGCCGCTACGTGGAGCGTGCCGAAACACTCGCGCGTGCCCTGGACGTCCAGCACCAGCTCTCGCTCCTGCCGCAGCGGCCAGACTCCATCCGTGGCGGCTGGCTCGACACCCTCGACGAACTGGGGCTCCTGCCCGAGTACCGCGCACGGCACGGCGAGGTCACGGTGGAAGCGCCGCCGCTCTTCATCGCCTTCGCCGACAACACGTCGCTGAGCATCCGGGGCTGCCTGCAGGCCGCGCGTGAGAACGCCCGGGCTGTCCGGGGGGGTATCACCTCCGAAATGTGGGAAACGCTGAACGCGACCTGGATCGAACTGCGCGACGCCGGTGCACGGGATGTCTCCCCAGCAGGACTGCAGCACTTCATCGACTGGGTGAAGCACCGGTCGCAGCTGCTGCGGGGCGTGTGGCAGGGAACGATGCTGCGTGATGAGGGTTTCGCCTTCCTGCGCATGGGCGCCGCGCTGGAACGGGCCGACGGCACGGCCCGCATCCTGGGCGCCCGTCTTGCCACCACCAGCGGCGGCACCGGCATCAGCGGCTTCTATCAGTGGGGCGTGCTGCTGCGCGCGATGTCGGCCTTCGAGAACTACCGCAAGCTGTACCGCGACCTGGTGCTGCCGGACCGAGTGGCTGAGCTGCTGGTGCTGCGCGAAGACGAGCCGCGTTCGCTGCGTCGTGCGGTGGGCGATCTCTACAGCGGCCTGGGCTTCGTCGCCAACCATCGCTCGCGCGAGACCGAGCGCCGCGCCGGTGAACTCGATGCGATGCTGCGCTTCGGCAGCCCGAACTCCGTCGTCCTCGGCCAGCTGCGCGACTACCTCGACGACTGCGTCGACCGGTTGCGCGACATCGATCGTCGCATCGCCCGCGACTTCCTCGTCGCCATCGAGTCCGCGGCGTGAGGTTGTACATCCGCCATCGCACCAGCTACCGCTACGCCACGCCCGTGGCCTACGGCATCCAGCTCCTCCGCCTCGTGCCTCGCGAGGACGGCGTGCAGCAGACGCAGTCCTGGCAGGTCGACGTGCCCGGCAGACGCTGCCTGCAGACCGACGCCTTCGGCAACCGCGTGCAGCTGGTCACGGTCGAGGGGACGCACGATGAACTCACCATCGAAGCCTCGGGCATCGTTGATACCGTGCCGGGTGGCACGGGCCGCATCGCCGCGGACGGCCTGCTCTCGCCCCTCGCCTATCTCGCCGCGACCTCGCTGACCGAGGCGAACGAGGACCTTGCCCTGCTGGCCCACGGTCTCTTCAGTCCCGGGCACGACTTCGAAGCAGGCGCCGCCGCCTTGATGGAGCGCGTCACCGCCGCGGTCCGCTACCGGACCGGTGTCACCGGTGTCTGGGACAGTGCGCGCGACGCCCTCGCGCGTGGCGAGGGCGTGTGCCAGGACCAGGCGCACGTAGCGATAGCCGCATGCCGCGCGGCAGCCGTTCCGGCGCGCTATGTCAGCGGCTATCTGCTCGATGAAGCCGCGGCGCAGGCGGCGAGCCATGCCTGGGTCGATCTCTGGGATGCCTCCACTGCAAGCTGGTTCAGCTGCGACGTGACGCATCGTCGGCCCGCGGGCGAGCGGCTCTGTCGGCTGGCTGTCGGTCGCGACTACCTGGATGCGGCGCCGGTGCGTGGCATCCGCCGCGGCGGTGGCGACGAGGCGTTGTCCGTCTCCGTCCAGGTTTCCGCCTCACAACAGCAATAAGGGTTTCGTCATGACCTACTGTCTGTCGATGCTTCTCGACACCGGGCTGGTGTTCCTGTCCGATTCACGCACGAACGCCGGCATCGACCATGTCAGCACCTTCCGCAAGACCACTGTTTTCGAGAAACCGGGTGAGCGCGTACTGGTCCTGTTGACAGCGGGAAACCTCGCGGCCACCCAATCGGTCTGCAGCTTGTTGAACGAGGACGTGCAGCGCGGCAGCGAACATCCATCGTTGATGAGTTGCACGACGATGCATGATGCAGCCTGTCTGGTAGGGGATGCGCTGCGGCAGATACACGAACGCGACGGCGAGGCGCTACAGAAATTTGGCTACGACTTCAATCCCGCGATCATCCTGGGTGGTCAGATACGCGGAGAGAAGCCCCGACTTTTCAACATCTACGCAGCAGGCAATTTCATCGAGGCTACACCTGAAACGACCTATTTCCAGATCGGGGAATCCAAGTATGGGAAGCCGATAATCGACCGGGTCATCCGGCGTACAAGCAGTCTGGCAGAAGCCGTGAAGTGTGCGCTGGTATCGATGGATTCAACCATCCGCTCCAATCTCTCTGTCGGTCTGCCGCTCGATCTCGTCGTCGTCAAACGGGATGACCTGCGAGTAGCCCGTCACGCAAGTATCGACCAGAACAATCCCTACTTCCGTCAAATCAGCAACGGCTGGGGCGACGCATTACGCCATGCCTTTGTTCAGCTGCCCGACCACGATTGGCTGGGGCGCCGGCCATCGCACTGAACGTCGCTCCGGGGAGATTTGTTGCGCGTAGAATTCCCGGCTTCCGCCACTGCTGTCCGGAACCTGCCCATGATCCAGCGCATCGTCTTTGTCTCGGCCCTGCTCGCTACCGGCTTGGCGGCGACCGCCGTGGCCGACGTCACCGGGGGCTACTACGTAGGCGCCGAAGTGGCCCGCGAACACCAGGTCTTCCGGCCGCACTATGATTTCGCTGCCGGGGGCACGTCGGCCGATTACCTCGACAAGTCCGACGACGGGTCGATTGCGCTGCGTGCCGGTTACGGCTGGCGGTTGTCGGAGCGCGTTGGCCTTGCCGCCCAGTTGCGCCTTGCGCATGCGGGCAACGACTGGGCCTTGAACACCGGTGAGCCGGCGGCGTTGTCCTTCCGGATCCCGACGAGCCTTGCCGTGGGCGCCGTGGCCCACGTGGAAGTCCTGCCTCGCTGGTACCTCAAGACCGAATTCGCGCTCGGCAAGGGCCAGGTGCACGAGACCAAGTCTGCTCCGACCGCGAGCAACTATGGTTTCAACGAATGGGTCACCCACGCTGCCTGGGCGGTGGGCGCCGGTCACGCGTTGTCGGATCGCTGGTCTATCGATGCCGAGTATCGTCACGCGCGTTACGACAGCTTCGTGCATACCTCCGCGAGGCCGGGCAGCAGCGCCGTCGTGGAGACCATCCGTGATGCGCCGACGGTGCGCGACTACGCCCTGACCCTGAACTACCGCTTCTAGGAAAACAGTCGGCGCAGCCAGCCGCGGCCCAGGCTGTTCTCGCAGCGCTGCAGCTGTGCGTCGTACTGCGTCGCGGTGGACTGCACGCCGCGGGCCACCTCGATCAGCCAGCCTTTCTTCGTGAACGTCCTGTTGCGGAAGCCGCCCAGTCCTTCGTGATAGGCGAGGTACAGGTTGTAGGCGTCGGTCGGGGCGATGTGGTTCTCGCGCACCGAGCGGGCGTTGTACCAGCCGATGAAGTCCACGGCGTCGGCGAAGCTCGAGCGGCTCGAAATGGTGTTGCCCGTGTCGCGCTTGTAGTCCTTCCAGGTGCTTTTCAGCGCCTGCGCGTAGCCATACGCATCCGAGGGGCGAGGACCGGGGATGATGCCGAGGATGCGCGTGCGCTCCGGCTTCGCCTTCTGTCGGAACGCGGACTCCTGGCCGATGAAGGCGAGCGACACCGACATCGGGATCTTCCAGCGGTCCTCGGATTTTTTCGCCGCGGTGAACCACTCGCGGTGCTCGTCGAAGATCCGGCAGGCATCGCGGGTGTTCGAGGGCGGCGTGGTCGCGCAGCCCGCCAGCAGCAGCGCGAGCGCCGTAGCGCCCGCGCTGATGATCCGCAGCGACCTCACCGGCGCGTCATTCCGCCGAGGCGCGGCCCGGGCCGTAGTCCGCCGGCCAGCCGGTCGGCTTCTCGTCCGGCAGGTTGAACAGCACGGCATGCACTTCCGAGATGTAGCCTTTCTGGATGGCAAAGAACTCGCCGACCAGGCGGTCGTTCGAAGTCGCCACGCTCTGGCTCTTCGCGCCGGCCTTCAGGCCGAATCGCACGATCGACAGCACGATGCCACGTTCTTCGTCCACGACCGGATACCGCCGGTCCCAGAGGTTGCGGCCCAGGAACGCGCCTTCGTCGAATCCACGCGCGGTGTCGTTGAACTTGCCGTCGCGCACGGTGCCCGTCGTCTGCACGCCATTTTCGAAGCGCAGCGCGTCGGGCAGGATGCGCGCACGGTGGTAGGCCGGCGTGCCATTGGTCTGGAACGCGCGCCAGTAGCTTTCCGTGGCACCGATCAGGTCGAAGTAGGAATCCCGCTCGGCCTCGCGGATCGACAGCTGCAGCTTCGGCGATACGCTCGTCAGGCGGTCCGGGTCCCAGAGGCGATCCGCTTCGCCCTTGTTCGCCTTGATCGTTTCGATCTCGGTGATCGCGCCAGCCTGCACCTTCAGGCGCAGCATCAGCATCGTCTTGCTGCCGTCGGCGTTCTTCACCACCGCTTCGGTGCCCGTGTCGCCGCGACGCGTGTTCACGATGTCGAAGCGGTAGACCGCATCGCCCGCGCCCATCCACAGCGTGTCGGCGAGCTTCTTCTCGCTGCCGTTCTCGGTGATGCGCGCCTTGGCGGCCTGAGGCAGCGCGCGCGCGTCATGGGCCTTAAGCGCCTTGAAATAGGCATCCACGTGACCGGTGAGGCAGGCGCGGTCGCAGGCGTCGGCGGCCTGCGTCGTGGCCGAGGCCAGCAGCAGCGTGCAGGCGGACAGAATCGGGATGAGTCGCATCATGGAATCCTCCAGGCCGAGGCAGCCGCGGCAAAGGCGGCGGTTTCCCCGTCCAGCGCGCTGTTGTCGCCGGGCGGGAAGTAACTGAGCTTCACGACGACGGTGTGCGTCGCCGGGTCGATGTAGATGTACTGGCCCTGCAGGCCGATGGCGGCGAACGCCTCGCTGTTCGCGTAGGTCCACCACTGCAGGCCATAGCCGCCGCGCTGGCTGTCCTCCGGTCCGAAGGGCTGCGTGGACTGGCGGATCCAGTCCGCGGAAACGATGCGGTGCCCGTTGGCCACGCCGCCATCGAGGACCATCTGGCCCACGCGCGCGAAATCGCGCAGCGTTGCGTTGAAGCCGGCACCACTGAACTCGCGGCCCGTGCCGGGCTGGCCATCCATGATGTAGAAGCCGTCTGCCTCCGCACCCAGCGGCTCCCACAGGCAACGCGTCGTATAGGCCGCCACGCTGCCGCCGACCGCGCGCTCGATGAGCCAGCCCAGCACCGCGGTGTCGATGGTCTTGTACTGGAAGACCGTGCCCGGCGTATGGATGCGCGGCAGCTTCTGGGCCACTTCCGCAAAGCGCGTCTGGTTCTTCACCAGCGACGAGATATGGTTGCTCGCCGCGCGCCCCGGGTGTTCGAAGTCGTAGCGCTCCTCGTAGTCCACGCCCGAACGCATCTGCATCACGTGGCGGATCGAGACGCCCTCGTAGCCGCTGCCCTTGAGTTCAGGGATGTACTTGGAGATCGGCGTGTCCAGCGAATCGATCTTGCCGTCGGCCAGCGCGCAGCCGACCAGGATGGACGTGACGGACTTCGTCATCGACCAGGCGATGAAGCGCGACGCGGCGTCGGCACCGTTGCGATAGGTTTCGCTGACGATGCGGCCGTCCTTCATGAC
>JBDLPS010000059.1:0-12624 GCA_039800965.1 Pseudomonadota bacterium
ACCCAGCCCCCGCTGTGGCGACCCCAGGCGCTGACGCGCAGACCCAGCACGCCGTCCTTCAGCGGGCCGCCGAATGCGGCGCCGGCCTCGTAGCCCGGATCACCGTGGGCCGTCATCGCCACTTCGGCGCGGCCGTAGAGGCTGTCCTTCACGAGGCTCGGAGTCGGGGTGATGAAACGCACCACGCCGCCTTCGGCGCCGGCGCCAAAGAGCGTGCCCTGCGGACCGCGCAGTACCTCGACGCGTTCCACGTCGAAGACCTCGGGAAAGACGGTGCCGGCGAGGTTCACCGGGTTGTTGCGGGCCTGCAGCGGCGTGTCATCGATGTAGATGCCGGTGGTCGCCGCGCCGCTATTGGAGTCGATGCCGCGGATCGACACGCGGTCGCCCGTGCCGTTCGAGCCTTGGTCGCCCAGGTCGACGCCCGGCGTCTGCGAGACGATATCGTCGATCGAGCGGATGCGCCGTTCGTCGAGCATGGCCTGCGTATAGGCGCTGAGGCTGATGGGTACCTTGCTGAGGGCAATGGCCTGCTTCGTCGCGGTCACGACGATTTCCTCGAGGCCGGTCGAGGACTCATCCTCGGCGCCGGCGGCGAGCGCCGGCTGCGCGAGGACGCTCGAGAGACAGGACGCGGCAAGCAGCCGCAAGGGCAGGGGTCGGCGGTGGTGCAAATTCATGCTGCCGATTCTAGCCACTGCGGCTCGCCGGGTGTCCCGTGTCAGTTGCGCGGCGGCCGACCGCCGCCTTGGCCACCGCCCTGGCCACCACCGGGACCGCCGCCGAAGCGCGGCATCTTGTCCAGGGCCTGCTTGCAGGCGGGTTTGAGCTTCGCCTCGTTCTGGCGCAGACACATCATGCGCTCACGGCCTTCGGCGCCGTTGCAGGTCGTCTTGAAGTCCTCGGCGCAGGCTGCGCGCATCTTCTCCATGGCCTCGCGCATTTCCGGCGGCGGGCCGCCGCCCGGCGGGGCTTGTGCGATGGCGCTTCCTGCTGCGAGCCCGAGCAGCGATGCGGCCAGCCAGTGCTTCAGATGCATGGTGATATCCTCGTTGTGGCGTTGTACGACAGGATCCAGACCATGTTCACGACCACGGCGACCGCCGGCAAGTTCCCCGCGGGCAGGCCTTGAGCTCCTGTCCGCACCGCCCGCCCTGCGCGGGTTGTCCGCGATTCGGCGAGAGGGGTATCGACCCCGCCGCGAAGTACCGGCTCGACCAGTTGGCCCGCGACCATGGGCTGCCGCCGGTTCATGTCATCACGGGTGGCACGCGGGGGTTCCGCCTGCGTGCGCGCCTGGCGATCCGCGGCCGCCGCCGTGCGCCGAAGATCGGTCTGTTCGCGGCGGACAGCCATCACGTCGTCACGATCCCGAACTGCAGCGTGCAGCATCCGTTGATCAACCATGTGTCGGCTGTCGTGCGGCGTGCGCTTGTCGATGCCGACATCCCGCCTTACTCGGACATGGCACACGATGGCCTTTCGCGTTACCTGCAGGTCGTCGTCGAGCGTCGATCGCAGCGTGCGCAGGTGGTGCTCGTGGGCAACTGCGAACGCCCGGATCCGCTTGCGCCCGCGCTGGACCTGATCCGCGAGCGCCTGGGTGACGATCTCCACAGCCTGTGGTTCAACGCGAACACGCACCGGGGCAACACGATCCTCGGGCCGGATTTCGTGAAGTGGCACGGGCCCGATTGCGTGGTCGAGCAGTTCGGCGGACCCGCCGTCCACTATCCGCCGGGCGCCTTTGGCCAGAGCAACCTCGAGATCGCCGAGCGCATCGTGGACCAGTTGCGTGCGGAAGTGCCGATGGCCTCGCAGGTGGCGGAGTTCTATGCCGGTGTCGGCGCGATCGGGCTGTCGCTGCTGGGTGGCCTGCAGCGCCTCGTGCTCAACGAAGTGAGCCCGGCGTCGCTCGACGGCCTGCGTCGGGGCATCGATGCGCTGGGCCGCGAAGAACAGGCCAGGATCGCCGTCGTGCCGGGCCCCGCTGGCAGCGCGCTTGCCGCGCTTGATGCCGCGGACGTGGTCATCGTCGATCCGCCGCGCAAGGGACTGGATGCGCCGCTGCGCGATGCGCTGCAGGCGCGCCCGCCGCGACTGCTGCTGTATGTCAGCTGTTCGCTCGATTCGCTGCGCGACGACCTTGCCGTACTCACGCGGGATGGCGGCCTGCGCCTGGCCGGGCTCACGGCCTTCAACCTCATGCCCTTCACCGGGCACGTCGAAACGCTTGCCCGCCTGGAGCGCGCATGAAGACCTTGCTTGTCTGGACCGGTGGCGACGATGGCCCGCTCTGCGTGGCGCTGCGCGCGGTGCCGGGCATCGAGCTGCGGCGGGCGGCCGACAAGGCCGAGGCGCTGGCGCTGATGCCCCATGTCGACGGCATGGTCGGTTCGGTGATCGGCTGGGATGAAAACCTCGCACAGGGGTTGCGCGGAGCACCGCGACTGCGCTGGCTGCAGGTGATGAACACCGGTTTCGACAATCTCGAGCAGCTCGGCCTGCCTGCCGGCCTGCAGTTGTCGACGCTGGGCGAACTGGGCAGCCCCGCCGTGGTCGAACATGCCGTCGGACTGCTGCTCGCCTTGTGTCGCGGCCTGCATCGGGCGCGCGATCTCACGCGTGCCGCGCGCTGGGACAGTTCATCACTTCGCGGCAGCATCGTGTCGCTACACGGCCGCCGTGTCGTCGTCGTCGGTGCGGGGTCGATCGGCCTGGGCGTGGCGCGGGCGCTGCGCGCGCTGGGCGCCGAAGTTGTCGCCCTTGGCACGCGGGCCCGAGACGAGAAGGGCATTCCCGTGCGTCCGATAGCGGAACTGCCCGAGGTGCTCGATGGTGCGAAGGCCGTGGTGGTCTGTGCCCCGCTCAAGCGGGCGACGACACGCCTGCTCGATGCCGCGGCTCTCGCCACGATGCCGCGCGGTGGCTTCCTGGTGAACATTTCGCGCGGTGCGATCGTCGACATGATGGCGCTCTGTGCTGCGCTCGACAGCGGGCAGCTTGCGGGCGCCGGACTCGATGTGACCGACCCTGAACCCTTGCCGGCGGATCATGCGCTGTGGCGACAGGAGGGCCTGATCATCACGCCGCACGTCGCCTGGGCGGGCGTCGCGCCCGAGACGCAGCGGCAACGCATCGATTTCGTCGTCGCAAACGCAAGGCGTTTCGCGGCGGGCGAGGCTCCTCGGGGTCTTGCCGCGTTCGAGACCCTCGAAGCCTGACGGGGACAGCAGCATGCGCATCCAGTCGATGGATATCTTTCGTGCGGACGGCGGCTGGCGGCCGCTGTCCTTCCTGCGGTTGCGGACCGATACCGGCTTGACCGGTTGGTCTGAATTCGCCGAATCCGTCTGGGCGCCGGGACTTGCCGATGTGATCCTCGCCCTGGGCACGCGGGTGGTGGGGTCCGATCCCCGGGTCTGGGCGAAACTGTCCGCCGACCTGCATGCGCTGACGCAGTTCACCGCCGGTGGCCTGTCGCACCAGGCGGTTGCCGCCATCGAGAACGCCTGCCTCGACCTTGCAGGCAAGGCGCTGGGCGTGCCGGTGTACCAGCTCTTCGGTGGGCCGCTGCGGCAGGACATCGAGCTGTACTGGTCCCACTGCGGCAGCTTCCGCGTGCGTGACCCGGACTTCTTCTCGCGTGTCCTCGGCTGTTCGCCCGTACGCGGACTGGTCGACCTGCCGGCTCTGGGCCGCGAGGCCGGGCAGCGTGGTTACGGCACGGTGAAGACCAACCCCATGGCCTTTGATGACGGCGCGCCGGTGCTGCTGAACCCGGGTTTCGCGCCGGGTCTCGCGCACGGCCGCACCCTCGATGGACGCACTCTTGCCGGCATCGTTGCGCAGTGCCGCGCACTGCGTGACGGGCTGGGGCCGGATCGGGGGCTGATGCTCGACGTGAACTTCTCCTTGCATCCGGGCGCGCTGCGTCGCCTCGGTCGCGCGTTGGCGGATGTGGGGCTGACCTGGCTGGAGGCGGATCTGGCCTCGCCCGAGGCGTTGGCAGCGGTGCGCTCCGCCGTGCCGGTACCCATCGCTTCGCTGGAGTCGCTGCACGGTCGCCGTGCGTATCGGCCGTACTTCGAGGCCGGTGCGGTGGATGTCGCCGTCATCGACGTGCTCTGGAACGGCCTCGGCGAATCGCTGCGCATCGCGGCGCTCGCCGAGAGCCATGAGGTCAACGTCGCGCCCCACAACTTCTACGGCCCGCTCGCCGATCTCATGGCCGCGCATTTCTCTGCGGTGGTGCCGAACCTCGAGATCATGGAGATCGAGGGCGACGACGTGCCCTGGAAGTACGAACTGCTGACGCAGGCGCCGGTGCGGCGGGATGGGCGGCTCGCCATCCTGCAGGGGCCGGGCTGGGGTGCGGAGATCGACGAGAAGGTCCTCGCCGCGCACCCCTGGCCTCGAGGCTAGCGGTCCCTCAGTCGCACCGAGAAGAAGGGCAGCACCTTCGAGCTGAGCCGCTCGTCGATGGCGCTGACATGGTCGCCCTCGTAGATCATCGCCTCGTGCGCCACGCCGTGGTCCGCGAGGATGCGATCCAGCTGGCGCACGGTCTGCGCGATGCCCGTGTCGCGGTCGCCCGCGTCGATGACGATGCCGTCGTAGCGCTTCAGCGCCGGGATGTACTGGGTGGCCATCGCGAGCGGGGCGTTCGCCGCCCAGCGTGCGATCACGTCGGCGTCTGGCTGGCCGTCCTTCACCGGCAGGTCCAGATAGCGCGGCGGATTTTTCGGATTCGGCGACCACGCTGCCGCCGAGGCGAGCATGGCCTTGGTGCCGAAATCGGCTTTCTGCAGGTCTTCGTCGGTCACTACCTTGGCGACCTTCACCATCGCATCGCTCGCCGGTTGCAGCGACGCGCCCATGCAGCAGGGGCTCATCGCATACAGGCTGTGGAACACCTCCGGGTACTTCATGCCGATGCGCACCGTGCCGTAGCCGCCCATCGAATGGCCGGCCAGGCCGCGCGACTCGCGCTTTGCGAGCGTGCGGTAGTGTGAGTCGACGTATGCGACCAGTTCCTTCGCGACGAAGCTTTCCCAGTCGCCCGTCACCGCGGAGCTGGAATACATGCTGCCCTGGTAACGCGTGTAGGCGTTGGGCATGACGATGATCATCTCGCGTACGCCGGCCGCGAAGGCCTTGTCCGCGGCGGTGGGCACATTGACGAAATGCTTGCCCGTGCGGCCGAACCAGCGGTCGTCCGAATCGGTGTAGCCGTGCAGGAGATAGAGCACCGGATAGCGGCGCTGCGGGGACTTCGCGTAGCTGGGGGGCAGGTAGACAGTCACCTGTCGCTCGGCGGGGTCCCCTTCGAGGTTGCCCTTGAGGGCCTCGCTTGGAACCTGCGCCTTCTGCAGGCGCTCGACCGGCGCGGCCGCGTGGACGGCCGCGAAGGAGGAGAGGGCGGCCAGGGCCGCCACCATCAGGACGACCTTGGCCTGCTTCATGGCTTCAACCCAGCAGGGCCAGCGCGGCGTTCAGCGTCGCGCTCGGGCGCATCGCGGCCGAGCACTGCGCGGGATCCGGGTGGTAGTAGCCACCGACCGACACGGCCTTGCCCTGCGCGCCATTGAGTTCGCCGACGATCTTCGCCTCGCCCTGGGTCATCGCATCGGCCACCGGCTTGAACATCGCGGCCAGCGCCGGATCGCGCGTCTGCGCGGCCACCGCCTGCGCCCAGTACAGCGCGAGGTAGAAGTGGCTGCCGCGCACGTCCAGTTCGCCGGCCTTGCGCGAAGGCGACTTGTCGTTGTCGAGGAAGAGGCCATTCGCCGTGTCCAGCGCCTCGGCCAGCACCGCAGCGCGCGTGTTGCCGGTCTTGCGCGCGAGGTCCTCGATCGAAACCTGCAGCGCGAGGAATTCGCCCAGCGAATCCCAGCGCAGGTGGTTCTCTTCCAGGAACTGCTGGACGTGCTTCGGCGCCGAGCCGCCGGCGCCGGTCTCGTACATGCCGCCGCCGGCGAGCAGCGGGACGATCGACAGCATCTTCGCGCTGGTGCCGAGCTCGAGGATCGGGAAGAGGTCGGTGAGGTAGTCGCGCAGCACGTTTCCGGTGACGGAGATCGTGTCCTCGCCGCGACGCAGGCGCTCGAGCGAGGCATGCGTCGCATCGACCGGCGACAGGATGCGGATGTCGAGGCCTGCCGTGTCGTGGTCCTTCAGGTACTGCTCGACCTTCGCGATCAGGTTGCGGTCATAGGCGCGCGCGCTGTCCAGCCAGAAGATCGCGGTGGAGCCCGTGATGCGCGCTCGGCCTACGCCCAGCTTCACCCAGTCGCGGACCGCGACGTCCTTGGTCTGGCACATGCGCCAGATGTCGCCCTTCGCGACCTGGTGCTCCGTGACCACCGCGCCATCGGCACCGACCACGCGCACCACGCCATCGGCGGCGATCTCGAAGGTCTTGTCGTGCGAGCCGTACTCCTCGGCGGCCTGGGCCATGAGGCCGACGTTGCTGACGTTGCCCATCGTCGGCACGTCATAGGCGCCGTGGCGCTTGCAATCGTCGATCACGGCCTGGTAGACGCCGGCATAACAGCGGTCCGGGATCAGTGCGACCGTGTCGCGCGCCTTGCCGTCCGGGCCCCACATGCGACCCGAGGTGCGGATCGCGGCGGGCATCGAGGCGTCGATGATGACGTCGCTCGGCACGTGCAGGTTCGTGATGCCCTTGTCCGAATCGACCATGGCGAGCGGCGGCCGCGCGGCGAAGGCGGCAGCGATGTCCGCTTCCACCGTGGCCTTCTGGTCGGCCGGCAGCGTCGAGACCTTGGCGAGCACGTCGCCGAAGCCGTTGTTCGGGTTCACGCCGACCTGCGCGAAGAGCGCGGCGTGCTTCGTGAAAACGTCCTTGAAGAATACGCTGACCGCATGGCCGAACATGATGGGGTCCGAGACCTTCATCATCGTGGCCTTGAGGTGCAGCGACAGCAGCTGGCCGCCGGCCTTCGTCGCGGCGATCTCGGCGTCGTAGAAGGCGCGCAGCCCGGCAACGCTCAAGAATGTCGTGCTGATGAGTTCGCCGTCCTTCACCTTCACGGCGTCCTTCAGCACCGTCGTCTTGCCGTCGGTGCCGACGTGCTCGATGCGAAGCTGGCCCGCGTTCGCGATGACCGCGGACTTTTCATTGCCGTAGAAGTCACCGCCCGTCATGTGCGCGACGCGCGTTGCCGAATCGGCCGACCAGGCGCCCATCGAGTGCGGGTGTTTCTTCGCGTACTGCTTCACGGCCTTGGCGACGCGGCGGTCCGAGTTGCCTTCTCGCAGCACCGGATTCACGGCGCTGCCGGACACCTTCGCGTAGCGCGCCTTGATCTGCTTCTGCGCGTCATCGGTCGGCGCATCCGGGAAGTCCGGCAGGGCATAGCCCTGGCCCTGCAGTTCCTTGATTGCGGCCTTCAGCTGCGGCACCGAGGCGCTGATGTTCGGCAGCTTGATGATGTTGGCATCCGGCGTCTTGGCCAGTTCGCCGAGCTCCGCGAGGTCGTCGTTCTGGCGCTGTGCGTCCTGCAGCGAGTCCGGGAAGTTCGCGATGATGCGGCCGGCCAGCGAGATGTCACGCGTCTCCACCTTGATCGACGCGGCCTGGGCGAAGGCCTGGACGATCGGCAGCAGCGAATAGGTCGCCAGGGCCGGTGCCTCGTCGGTGAGGGTGTAGATGATCTTCGCGTCAGACATCGGGCGTCTCCGGGGCGGGAAAGTCGTGGGGTGTCAGCCTGCTAGTATACCCCCGCCATCCGGCCTCCCGGGATTCGAGCCACCCCATGACAGTGCAACTGCAGATCGCTTTCCTCATCGGATTGTTCGCCTTCGGCGTGGCGGCCCGTCGCCGCGGCTGGCTCGGTCCGCCCCACGCCGGAAAGATGCTGCAACTGGTGATGACGGTCGGCCTGCCGGCGCTGTTCATCGCCAATGTCAGCCGTATCCCGCTTCACGCCGAGCTCGCTGCATTGCCGGCGTCGGCGATCTTCCAGATGCTCGTGACATTGGGTGTGGGTTGGTTTGTCGGGCGACGGCTTGCGTTGCCTCGTGTGTCGCTGGGTGCCTTCATCATCTGTGGCATGTCGATCAATGCCAGTTTCATGTTCCCGTTCCTGCTCGCGGGATGGGGGCGCGAGGCCTTCGCGCAGTTGGCGCTGTTCGATCTGGGCAACTCGCTGATACAGGCGACGGCCCTGTACGCCACGGGCGCTTACTACGGCGGACATGCCGTGGGCGCACGGGCCATTCTGAAGCGCGTATTGAGCTTCCCGCCCTTGTGGGGCCTCATCGTCGCGCTGGCCATCAACGTCTCCGGCCATCGGTTGCCGGTGGACCTGGCGGACGGCCTGGGGCTGGTCGGGCGCCTGATCCTGCTGCTGTCGATACTGTCCGTCGGCATCCTGTTCGACGCGAAGCTCGTGCGTTCGTCGACGGTGTTCCTCGCGGTACTGATGCGTGTCGCGCTCGGCTTCCTGCTGGCCTGGCTCTTCGTGACGGTATTCGGGCTGACGGGAATGACCCGTGCGGTCGTGCTGCTGGCCAGCGCTGCGCCGATCGGCTTCAGCGTGCTGGTCATCGCGAACCGCGAGCACCTGGATCGTGAACTCGCGGCGAGCGCCGCATCCCTGTCGGCGCTCTTTGCCCTGGTCTATGTGCCGCTGGGGCTCTGGCTGCTCAACCCCGCGGGCTGAAGTCGCCAGGGCCCGGGTGGAGCAGGGTCAGCGCGATTCCGCGCCGACCTTCGGCTCGTCTATCGGGAAGCTGCGGGCAGCTTCCGCCGGAGCGGGGGCGGGGCCCGGTGCGGTGGTGGTCGCGGGCTGCGCCGGTGCGGCAGCCGTTTCGCCGGTGCTGGCCGCCACGGCGGCGAGGAAACGCCGCACGTTCTCGGAATCCTTGGTGACCGCGCCACTCATGATCTCCGAGGCCAGTACGCCCGGCCGGCCATAGAAGCGGCCGTTGGCGCCGTTGTCGATGGCGATCGCGGTGCCCTCCAGCGATACGCCGGCGAAGAGTCCGCGGTTGCGGGAATACGAAAAGACCTCGGCGTCGAGGCTGGCGGCCGCTTCGCCCTGGCGGCCCACCGGGCCGGCGGC
The DNA here is from genome assembly GCA_039800965.1 of Pseudomonadota bacterium. GTDB lineage: Bacteria > Pseudomonadota > Gammaproteobacteria > Steroidobacterales > Steroidobacteraceae > ZC4RG30. Next base: position 9,093 of record JBDLPS010000059.1, read on the forward strand.
CACGGAAGCGCCGGCACCCAGCGTGAGCTTGCCACCGGCGAGTCCTTCGACGCCGCGCCGCGTCGTGAACACCAGCACGACATCCGTCGACTGCCCGCCGATCTGCCAGCCGACGCTGCCGCCGGTCAGGGTGATGAATGACGGGTTGGAGAAGCGGCCGCGGGAATCCCGCACCACGACCACGCCTTGGCCGTAGCGGCCGCCGATGATGAAGGCACCCTTCAGGACGCCCGGGATCACCGCCACCGCGTAGGCCCGCTGGAGCAGGCGCTCGGGAATGACGTCGTCTCGCTGCGTGCGCAGTTCGTCGAGCACGTCGGCGGCCATCGCCACGCGGTATTCCTGCTTGGCCTGTGCCTGGGCGAGGTGCGGGGCCACCAGGCCGAGGGCGAGCAGGGGCAGCATCAAGAGTCTTGCGAATCGATTCATCGGGTGGTCCTCTCCATTGCAACCCGTAGTCTATCGGCCCGAGCCTGTGTTCGCTTTCGTGAACGTTGCCTGAACCGACGGGGCCGTTGCGCCCGTTTCCGCCAGGGCATACCGTCCTCGGAGCATGCTGGAAACCCCGCTGACCCAGGTCCTTATCCTGCTCGTCGCGTCCGTCACGGTCGTCGCGCTGGCGCGCCGACTCGGCATGCCTGCCATCCTGGGCTACCTGTTCGTCGGCATGGCGGTCGGGCCGCATGCGCTCGGACTGTTCGCCGGCGGCAGCGTCACCCACCAGCTCGCGGACATCGGCGTCGTGTTCCTGCTGTTCACCCTGGGCCTCGAGTTCTCATGGCCGCGGATGGTCGCGATGCGCCACGAGGTGTTCGGCCTCGGGTCGCTGCAGGTCTGCGCGACCGGGGGTGTTTTTGCGGTGGCTGGCTGGCTGCTCGGGCTCGCGTGGCTGCCGGCGGTGCTGGTCGGTGGGGCTGTCGCGATGTCGTCGACCGCCATCGTGATCCGCCAGCTCACCGAGCAGTCGGAGGTGAACCGGACCCACGGCCGGCTGGCGTTCGCCGTCCTGCTGTTCCAGGACCTTGCCTTCGTGCCTTTGCTGGCGCTCGCGACGGCGTTGGGCGCGGGTTCGTTTGCCGATGGGTTCAGTGCCGGCAGTGCCCTGCGGACGCTGGCGCTGGGGGCCGTCTCCCTGTTGTTGGTGTTCGTCATCGGGCGCTTGTTGCTGCGACCCCTCTTCATGGAGATCGCCCGCAGCCGACTCAAGGAGCTGTTCACGCTGACGGTTCTCCTGGTCGTCATTGCGTCGGGCTGGATAACCGATGCTGCAGGCCTGTCGATGGCATTGGGGGGATTCCTCGCGGGCATGATGCTTTCGGAGACGGAGTACCGGCACCAGGTGGAGGCTGTGATCCGTCCCTTCCGCGAACTGTTGCTGGGCTTGTTCTTTATTTCCGTCGGCATGCTCCTCGACCTGCGCCTGCTGCTGGAAAATTTCCTGCTGGTGTCTGGCCTGCTCGTCGGCATCACCGCGACCAAGGTTGCCATCGCAGCACTGGTGGTCCGGGGTTTCGTCAGCACACATTTCAAGGCATTGAGGGCAGGCATGGTGCTGGGTGGCGGCGGCGAATTCGGCGTGGCGCTGTTGACGCTGCTGTTGCCCGCGGGCGTGCTCCCGGCGTCGCTGGTACAGCCCTTGCTGGTGGCGCTCGTGCTCGGCATGGTCGTTGCACCCTTCGGCATCCGATTCAACAAACCCATCGCGCGCTTCCTCTTGCGCGAGAAGGGGCCGCCTCGTCGGGCGAGCCAGGTGGAAGACGCAGCCACGCATGGCGTCGCCTTGCGCGAACACGTGATCCTCTGCGGCTTTGGCCGGGTTGGCCAGCACATCGCCCGGGTGCTGGAGGCACAGGGATTCGAGTACATCGCCCTTGATCTCGACATGGCCCGCGTCCGGCCGGCTCGGCAGGCGGGTGATCCGGTCATCTACGGCGATGCATCCGACGAGGATGTACTGGTGGGCTGCGGACTGGATACCGCCAGTGCCGTCATCGTCACCTTCGCCGATCCGGCGGTTTCCGTCGGCATCGTCAGGGCGGTTCGCGTGCTGCGCGCCGACGTCCCGGTGCTCGTGCGGACGCAGGATGACAAGGGGCTGCCGGAGTTGACACGTGCCGGTGCGACGGAAGTCGTGCCGGAGACCTTCGAGGCGAGCCTGATGCTCGTGTCGCAGGTCCTCATGTTGCTGCAGGTGCCGGTTTCACGCGTTGTACGGACCGTAGGCGAAATCCGCAACCGTCGCTACGCGACCCTGCGCAGCATTGTCGCCCGCGACGGCGAGGCGGGAGGCCTGGACGAACAGCCCGAAACCCTGGGCACGGTGGTCTTGCCGCCCGGAGCCTGGGCGGTGGGGCGCAGTCTGGACGAAGTGAAGGCCCGGGGCGCGGAGGTGGCATTCACCGCGCTGCGCCGGCATGGCATCACAGGACGGGAGCCGGCGGGTTCCACCCGGCTGCGCGAGGGGGACGTGCTCGTGGTGTATGGATTGCCCGAGGCCCTGGAGCATGCCGAGGTCGTGTTGCTGACCGGGTGATGCGCCATCCGTATTTCCCGTCATCCGGCCGCACCTTTCCGGTGCAGATTCGGCGGGGCCAAGGGGAGACAATTCCGGCCGAAGCAGTTACCGCAGCCACCGGATGAGCGCCATGCCCCACCCCAGAATCCCGATTCAGCTTTCACGCACTGTGCAGGCCGTGGTGGGCGCCGGATTGCTGGCGGCGGTGCTGTCATGGCTTGCGGGCCCGGCCGCCGCCGCGGGTCCGGACGTCTCGCCGGTCCTGGCGGCTTCGCGCTACGACACGGACTACCCTACCGTGCCTTATTCCGGCGTTGCCCGGCACAACGCCTTCGCGCGGTTGCAGGAGAAGCTGGATCGCGGCGAGGTCAGGCTCGAGTACAAACCCGGGCGCGGCTATCTGGATTCGCTGCTCAAGGCACTGAAGATCGACGCTTCCTCCCAGGTCATGGTCTATTCGAAAACCAGTCTGCAGATCGACGGCATCACTGCTGCCACGCCGCGCGGCGTGTACTACAACGACGAGGCCTATGTCGGATTCGTCCAGAACATGCCGCTCCTCGAGCTTGCGGCGCAGGATGACGAACTCGGGCTGGTCTACTACACGCTCGACAACCGGCAGGCGCCGCGGAAGCAGTTCGACCGCGAGGGCGGCCGTTGCCTGACCTGCCACGATACATATTCGATGATGGGCGGTGGCGTGCCGCGCGTGGTCGTGCTGTCGGCGCTGATCGACGGTGTTTCCAACCCCCAGGGGCGTGAGACTTCCGAAGACGTGAACGACCAGACGCCGATCCGTGATCGTTGGGGAGGGTGGTATGTCACGGGCCTTACCGGAACGCAGCGCCACCTCGGCGCATTGCCTACCGACAACGATCCTTATCTGGTTGGCAGGAGCGAAGCGCAGCGCTTCAATATCAGGGACGTCGATGGCTTCATCAATTCCAAGCCCTACCTGACCAACAAGAGCGATGTCGTTTCGCTGATGGTGCTGGAGCACCAGACCAACATCCAGAA
>JBDLPS010000060.1:0-3207 GCA_039800965.1 Pseudomonadota bacterium
CGCTGCATAGTCGCTGACGAGCGTGCGGTAGACATCGCCGTTGTAGAGATCAAGCAGGTCGTTGCCTTCGGTGAGGCGCAGCGCATGGACGCCTGCGACCCAGCGCGGACCGTCCGTGTCCTTGGAAACGGCGCGGAACTCCTGGCTCAGCGTTCGACGGTTGCGGTTGGTGCGCTCGAAGAAGTCATAGGGACCATTGAAGCCCCAGAGCACCGGGTTGCCCCAGTCGCCATCGAAGGAATAGCGAATCGACGAATCCGCCCAGGCCGTCGTGCTGTGCAGCGTGAACCGCTGCGGCCCGTCCCAGGCCAGCCGCAGCGATGCGGCACGCGAACGCTGTGCGTCCTTGCCCGGGCGGTCCGACTGCGTCACCCGCGAGTTGTCGATGGACCAGGCGTCGAAGCCGTTATCGATGTCGGCGAACAGCAGCGCCAGGTCCGCATCGAGATCGGGGTTGATACGCCAGTGCAGGCGCCCCCGCAGCAGGTTCTCGTCGAAACCATTCGTGTCGTTGCGCTTGAGGTAGGCGTTGCGGCGGAAACCGTCACCCTGGTAGGTGTGCGCGACGATGCGGAAGGCAGCATCGCTGCCCAGCGTATCATTCACCACGACGCCACCGGCCTTCAGGCCGTAATCGCCGAAGTCGGCATCCGCACGGGCTTCGAACCGGTCCACGGGTGCCTGCGTCGTCAGGCTCACGAGGCCCGCAAGCGCGTTCGCGCCATAGGCGGTGCCCTGAGGGCCGCGCAGGACCTCGATGCGCGCCGTGTCATAGAGCGTCGCCGGCATCGCCACGCCGGAGAAGTCGATGCCATCGACCAGGAAGCCGACGGAAGGATTCGGCGCACCCTCGTACTGGTCCAGCTCGCCGATGCCGCGCAGCTGGAAATAGCGCGGACGCGAGGTGCTGCCCGCGAAATTGAGGTTGGGCACGAGGCCCATCACGTCGCCGAAGTGCTCCACGCCTGCGCGGGACAGCGCCTGCGCCTGCAGCACGGAGGCGCTGGCAGGCAGCGACTCGAGGCTGCTTTCCCGCAGCGAGGAACTGATGATGACTTCCTCGAGTGGTTCTGCCGCCTGGCTGGCAGCGGACGAGGCAAGGAAGGAAAGTCCGGCGACGGCCGGAATGAAAGTCGAGCGTACGCGTAGCGTCATACCTGCTCCCTACGCCGGTACTAACCGGATCAGGTTCAACGGGTTTGCCGGCCCATCCGGCATCTCAGGCTCGTGCTACCGAGCCACCCCAAGGTGGACGCGTATGGTAGCGTCGAAAAAACGCAATGCAAGCCGCGGTGCAAGGAGTGGTGTGATGTCGCGCACGGTCGAAGTGTTCCAGGTCGATGCCTTCACGCGACGTCGCTTCACGGGGAACCCCGCGGGCGTGGTGCTGGACGCGGACGGCCTGTCGGACGCGGAGATGCTCGCGATCGCGCGCGAACTCAACAACGCGGACACGGCCTTCGTCCTCAAGCCCACCGGCGAGGACCACGACATCCGTGTGCGCTTCTTCACGCCCCGCACCGAGGCGGCCTTCGTCGGACATGCCACGATCGCCGTGCATGCGGTGCTCGCGCGCCGTGCTCCGCGCACGATGCGACGGCAGGCTGGCAAGACGGGCATCGTCGAGGTCAGCACGCTGCCCGGCGACGCAGGCTTTTCGATACGCCAGGCGGCGCCCGTGCCCGGACGCGAGGTCACGGCGGAAGAACTCGCACCCGCGCTCACTGCCCTGGGACTGGATGCCTCGCAACTGGATCCGCACTGCCCGCCGCGCATCGCGGGCAGCGGCAGCACGCGACTGCTCCTGGCGCTGCGCGACGGCGCGATGCTTGAAGGTCTGTCACCGGACCTCGGTGCGTTGGCGAGGCTGTCGCCGATCGTCGGCGCCGCCGGCTGGTTCCTGTTTTCACGCCTGGCCACGCAACCCGACTGCGATGTCGAGTCGCGGATGTTCTGTCCGGCGCTGGGCATTCCGGAAGATCCGGTGAGCGGGAACGCGCACGGGCTGCTGGGCGTGCACCTGCTCATGCAGGGGCTGCTGGCGGTGCGCGACGGTCGGGCGACGTTCCGCGGCGCGCAGGGCCATCACATGGGACGCCCGGGCCGGGTCGGCATCACGCTGGATGTCGATGCGGCCGGCGCCTGCACCGGCGCCCACATCCAGGGCGAGTCGGCCTACGTCTTCGGAACCACGATCGAGCTCTAGCCGCCGATCAGGGCAATCGGGCCTTGAGCTTCTGCAGGTAATCGGCGGACTTGCGGCGGTAAGCCTCGGCGCCGTGCGTCAGGCGTGCGATGTCCTTCTCAGCCAGCTGGCGTACCACCTTGCCCGGCGCACCCATCACGACCGACCCTTCAGGCACCTGCATGTTCGGCGTCACGAGCGCGCCCGCGGCGATGAGGCAGCGGGGACCGATCTTCGCGCCGTCCAGCACCACCGCACGATTGCCGATCAGCGATCCATCACCGATCTCGCAGCCGTGCAGCATCACGCCATGCCCCACCGTCACGTTGCGCCCGATGATCACCGGCAACCCCGGGTCGGTATGCGCGATGCAGCCGTCCTGCACGTTGCTGCCCTCGCCCACCACGATCCAGTCGTTGTCACCGCGCAGCACGGCGCCGAACCAGACGCTTGATCCGTCCCCGAGCTTCACCTTGCCGATGACATCGGCACTGGGCGCCACGAACACCTGCCCCGTCATCTCGACCTGGTGGCCATCGTAGTCGTAGATCATCGTCGCGTTCTCCTGGAGGGCCGTACCGGACCGCAGTAGACCATGCGCCCGCCGTCCAATTCGAGTTCGTGTGTGGTGGCCGCCGGCCATTCCGCGCGGTGGTGGGAAGCCAGCACGGCACTGCCCCCGGCGGCCAGATGCGCCTCAACCTGCGCGATGAGCGCGCCGCGCGTGGGGGTATCGATGCCCGCATAGGGCTCGTCGAGCAGCAGCAGGCGCGGCGACCGTACCCAGGCGCGCGCGAAGAGTACGCGGCGCAGCTGGCCGTAGGACAGCGCCCGCAAGGTGCGGGTTTCGAAACGAGCCAATCCGAACACGGCGAGCGTCGCCTGCGCGCGGCGGCGTTCCGCGGCCGTCAGGCGGTCATTCAAGCCGATGCTCGAGTGGATGCCGGATCCGACCGTATCGAGCACCTGCAGGTATTGCGGGTGGTCGGCCTGCAACTGCGGTGCGATGTAGCCGACCCAGG
>JBDLPS010000061.1:0-2605 GCA_039800965.1 Pseudomonadota bacterium
GCACCATCACCATGATGTCGGAAGGCTGCAGCATTTCATCCTGGTCCAGCAGCGCCAGCAGGCGGTCGTGCAGCACCTCGACTTCGCGCTGCGCGGAATGGGCCTGCACGAAGACGATGGAGCCGTCCCGGGCCACGTCTTCCGGCTGTGCCGGCAAGGGCTCGAGGTTAAGGATGGCCGATTGCAGGCGCGCAAGGCGCGTCGCCTTGCCCGGGTCGGTGAAGCAGTCGACACGCGGCAGCTGGTGCGGGCGGTCTTCCGTCTGGTCGAAGTCATCGAGCAGGTGCAGGTAGTCGCGACCCTGCTTGCCCAGCGACGCGAGCAAAGGGGGCGCTTCGGCGTGCTGGTCCAGGTCGGCGCGGGGGGCGCGGCGATGGCGTGCGAGCTGCTTCAGCAGCTCACGCCCTTCCACGATGTCCGCCCAGTGATACTGGCTCGGGTTCTGCACGGCGACGATCACCTGGCAGACCCGGCCGAGCTGCGCGAGTGCCTCGACGGACTGCATCGGCAGCGCCGAGATGCCGAACACGAACAGCCGCGGCGGCAACCCGGGGGGCCGCGACCCTTCGTGCGCGCCCATGGCGTCGACGAAGGCGCGATGCACGGCCGCGCGCGAGGTGTTTTCGTGGCGCGTGCCGACGTCGGCGCGCAAGGCACGCCACAGCGCCGGCTGCCAGCCGTGCTCCGGCGGCACGACGCTGTCATCGCCACGCTCCCAGGCCTCGAGCCAGTCCGCGCGGTATTGCTGGTAGCCATCGAAGACGTCCGCCACCTGCTGCGCCAGCTGCCAGGCGCGACGACCGTCATCATCACCGTGCAGGTAATGCGCGAGCGGCGCGTAGAGCGTTTCATCGGCCGTCACGCAGGCCGGCAACAGGCGCAACAAGCGCCAGGTCAGCGCGCCCTTGTCGAACACAAGCTGCTGGGGCACCGCGCCGCGGCCCAGCACCGCGCGATACGCGCGCCACAGAAAGGTGGAGGGCAGGTCGATGTCCGTCGCCGCGCAGATGCCGAAGGCGGTGTCGTCGGCCAGGGCCTGCTGCAGCCAGTGCTTCATGCCGTTGCTCTGCACGAGGAAGGTCTCGCGCTCGAGGGGCAGCAGCGGGCGATCGCGGATCGCCTCGATCACGAGGTCGCGCAGGTCCTCGAGGCGGTTGCCATGCAGGACGACGAAGCCGGTGGGCGGGGCAACGGACATGGGCCGATTGTCGCCGGTTGGCGGCTCAGGTTGTGAGCCGGTTGGGAATCCGGCGAATCAACTCTCTCGCGCCGGTTTGGCATGTAGCCCTGTCTCCGGTGCCGGCACAGGCTGCGGCACCCACTTCCCGGTGCCGCCATGTGCCCCCTGAGCTTGCTTCCGTGCCTTGCCGCGACTAGGATAAACGTCCCGACGTTTAATGGGTGCTGACATGGCTCCCATCGACATCGAATTCGATCCGGAGAAGGATCGTCGGAATCTGGCCAAGCACGGCGTCAGCCTTGCCAAGGCCTTGGACCTGTCCTGGGAAGAACTGGTCGTGCTGCCTGATCGGCGCATCGACTATGGCGAAGAGCGCTTCATCGGTTACGGAAAGCTTGGGATCCGGCTTTATTGCGTGATCTTCGTTCTGCGACACGGCACCGTCCGTATCGTCAGCCTCCGCAAAGCCAACGATCGGGAGATAAAGCGGTATGACCAAAGCAAAGACGCGATCCACTAAACGGCAGTACTCGCCGCGATTGGGGCTGTTGCTGCCGACTCCCGAAGAGGAAGAAGCCATCAACCGCGGTATCGCGGAGGATCCGGATGCCTACGTCCCGACCGACGAAGAGTTCGCACAGATGAAGCCGTTCCGCGGCCGCCCCTGGGGCAGTGGCTCGCGCGTGAAGATCACGCTGCGGCTCGACGAAGACACCATCAAGCGGTTCCGTGCGACCGGCGCGGGCTGGCAAACACGACTGAACGACCTGCTGGTCAGCGCGGCAAAGAAGGCGGGTATTTAAAACCCCGCCTTCGATCAGTCTTCTCCGTAATCGCGATCCGGGTGGTCGGTCTCGCCCAGCTTCCAGTAGCCACGCGTGACGACCTGCGCGGGCGCGAGCCCCCGCTCCTGCAGAAGATGCCGGCGGATCCGGCGTATCGCGCCGGCCTCGCAGGCCACGTAGACCCGCGCAGCCTTCGGGAGCTCGGCGGCGCGGATCGCCGCCTCGAGCAGCGCGCCCGGCGCGACATCTGCATCGGCCCCCACCAGCCGGTGCATCCGCACACCGGGATGCACAGCGTCCAGCGCGGCGGCCTCTTCAGCTGCCGACACTTCCAGAAACAGGTCGACCGTAGCGTTCGCGGGCAGTGCTTCGAGCAGCGTGGCGAGCGCCGGGATGGCGGTGTCGTCGCCGGCCAGCACCCAGTGGGCCACGCTGGCATCCACCGCGTACGCGCGCCCGGGCCCTGAAAGGGTGAGCGACTGGCCCACCTCGGCCTGCGCCGCCCAGCTGGCCGCCGGCCCCTCGCCGTGCAGGACCATGTCCACCGTGAGTTCGCGGGCCACCGCGTCGAAGTGACGCGGGGTGTAGGTGCGCATCACGGGTCTGGCGTCGGAGCCACCGTCCGTGAACAGCAGCTTGA
>JBDLPS010000062.1:0-9483 GCA_039800965.1 Pseudomonadota bacterium
TGCTGGAACAGCTCGACAGGATGGGACCCCACGTCCTGCAGGCCGTGGGCAGCTCCATCAAGCTCTGCGTCGTGGCCGAGGGAGCGGCGGATTTCTATCCACGACTGGGGCCGACATCGGAATGGGACATCGCAGCCGGACAGGCCGTCCTCGAGGCGGCAGGCGGCCAGGTGGTGGAGGCAGGATCAGGGCTTGCCCTCCGTTACAACACGAAGGACGACTACCTGAACCCTGACTTCATGGCATACGGCGACTCCCGCTGCTTCACACGGTGGAAACAGGGCTAGGATGCCAGGCATGCGCGTCATGCCAGCAGCACTCTTCCCGCTCCTTGTCGCCGCCACGCTCGGCCCTGCGAAGACCCAGGCCTTCGACCTGTTCATCGCTCGCGAACCAGTCTATGCCGTCGTGGACGGCGAACTGTTCGTCGGAGAGGCCCGCGCCCGCATCGACCGCAGCGGGACGCTGGCCATCCGTTCCACGCTGGATCCCCAATTGCGCTGCACCGGGCATTTCCATTTCCTCAACGGCGCCGGAGGCGAAGCGAGACTGCGCTGCAGTGACGGAAACGAGGCGCGACTGGAATTCGAGGCGCTGGGCATTGCCAGCGGACACGGCAGCGGCGAGACCCCGCGGGGCCGCGTCCACTTCGCGTTCGGCCTGAGCCCCGGCAAGGCCGCCGCCTGGCTGGCCCTTCCCGCCGGCACGAGTCTGGTGAAAACACCAGATGGATTGCGACTCCAAACCCAGAAACCATCTTCATAAATATCTATATATAATTGAATATAAAGTAATTAACTAAACAAAAAAATACTGCGTTACATGCCTGTAACATGTAACACACAGGCATTTTCGGCGACAGCACCAAGACGCCCTTGAGCCCATCCAGACGTAACAACTAAATTTTTGGTTACGCATGAAAGCAGCCACGCTGACGAACACTGCCCAGCAACCTGCTTCCGAACGGGAGCTCGTGGACGCGATGATTCGCGTTGCGAATGGTTCGGAACTCGAAATAAATGGCATTGTCATGCCTTCGCCACCGACCGGCTTCGCGCTGCCCGCCGAAGACCTGTGGGGTTTCGGCGACAGTGGTCAGGCAACACCCGCCTCCTGGGAAGCAGTGTGGCAAAGCACCGTGCAGAAGCTTCGGGCAGACCTCAGGGATCGTCTGGACGAAGCCATGCTGGCGCCTGACGCAGCAGCCGCCAGGGCGGTCCGCACCTGGCATTGCCAACGCGTACAGACCAGCCTGCGCCTTATGCCTGGCGGACTGCGTATCTCGACCCACTACCCGGTCACCAGCCTTGCCGACGTATGCGACACGGCCCTCGCCCTGCTGCTCGACGTCGACCGGGGGTTCCGCGATGCATTGTGCAAGTGCCAACTGGCCGACTGTGGGCGTTTCTTTTTCGTGGATCGCAGCAGGGGCAACCGCCCCCGCACACGCTATTGCAGCACTGAACACATGCTGGCCTTTCATGGGGGCGACCGGGGGGCCGCCCGGGTGCGCAAGCACCGGCTGAACAAGACCAAGAATGGTGCCCCGGGCAGGAGTTGAACCTGCGACCCCTCGCTTAGGAGGCGAGTGCTCTATCCACTGAGCTACCGGGGCGGACGCGGCCGTTTACGGGAACGGCGGGGGCGGCAATGATACCCACACCATGACCCTCTTCGCCCTGATAAGCGTATTCGTCGGTGCCGGCTTCGGCGCCTGCCTCCGGTATGTCCTCGGACTCGGCCTGAACCCGCTCTTCCCGCCAGTACCGCTGGGCACTCTGGCGGCGAACCTGCTCGGCGCCTATCTGGCCGGTGCGATCGCCGCATGGCTGTTGCTGCGTACAGGCTACCCGGACGCGCTGCGCCTTTTCCTCATCACGGGATTCCTGGGGGGGCTGACGACCTTCTCGTCATTCTCGCTGGAAATGATCGCCCTGCTGGGCGGTGGCCGGACTGGCCTGGCTCTGCTGGCCGCGGCCGCCCATCTGGGCGGCTCGCTGCTGCTGACGGTCTGCGGCGCCTGGACGGTCAGGGCGCTGCTGCCGGCTTGACGCCGGCTAGTGCTTCTTCGCGGCGGCCACGGTCTTGGGCGCCGGCCCGACGATCGCGGCCCAGGGACCCTCGCCCACGGGCAGCTTCGCGACCACCTTCAGCGTCGCGGCATCGACCACGCTGACGTCGTTCGACGACCCGTTGGCCGTATAGAGCAGCGACCCGTCGGGGCTGCGGTCGATACCCCAGGGACGCGGACCGACGGCAACCTGACCGACGGATTTGCGGCTGGCCAGGTCAACCGCCACGACATTGCCGCTGCGCCCTGCTGCCACGTACAGGCGCTTGCCGTCCGGCGAGGACACCAGGCCGACGGGACGGGTCAGCGGTCCCTCGAGCTTGATGAGGCCGGTGGCAACGCCGCTCTTCGTATCGATCACGCTGATGCTGCCGTCGTTCTCGTTGCTGACGAAGGCCTGGGTGCCATCGACGGAAAAGCCGGTGAAGCGCGGCCGTGCGCCGACCTCGATGCGGTTCACGACTTTGAGGCTGGCCACATCGATCACGGTCACGCGGTGATCGGCCTCGGAGGTCACGTAGACCTGCTTGCCATCCGGCGTCAGGGACACCCCCTCGGGCTCGCCGCCGGTCGGGATGGACGCGACCCGATGACCGTCCTTGGTATCGAGCACGATCGCGGTACCGGTGTCCTCGCTGGCGATGAACACCTGCTTGCCGTCATGGGTGACGGCAAGCTGCTCGGGATCGGACACGCCCCGGATCACCCGCTGCAGCGTCAGGGTGGCAGCGTCGACGACGCCGATGCCGTCCGCGGCCTTGTCCGGCGGCGGCAGCTTGCTCTCGTCCACGCCGGGCCCGGCAATGGGCGACCCGCTGAGCGCCACCAGCAACTGTTTGCCGTCGTGGGACAACTTGATGCCACGCGGCCGCTTGCCGAGCTGCAGCGTCGAAAGCACCTGGTGGCTGGCGCCATCGATCACGCTGAGGGTGCCGGAGCGCTCGTTCGTCACATAGACGCGATACGGCTGCTGCGGCACCGCCGCAAGCGCCGCACCCGCCCAAACCAGCCCACCCGCCAGCAACACGCCGATTTTCATGACTGTTCCGTTCCTCATTGCAGATCCACGGTCTGACCGTGCCGCGCGACGGCGGTCGACCAGCCCAATTCAGATTCGATGCGCTGCCGCAGCGCATCCGCCGGCGCCGGTTCGCCATGCGTCAACCAGACGGCGCGCGGCGCGCGGGGCGCCGTCCGGGCCCAGTCCACGAGCTGCGCCGCATCGGCGTGTGCGGACAGCCCCTGCAGGCTGACGACCTCGGCGTTGACCGCCACCTGTTCGGCGAAGATGCGGATGGATTTCTCGCCAGCGAGCATCCGCGCACCGCGAGTGCCACCGGCCTGGTATCCGGCGAACACGACGGCATTGCGCGGATCAGGCGCCAGGGCGCGCAGATGGTGCAGCACGCGACCTCCCGTGGCCATCCCGCTGGCGGACACGATCACGCAGGGTTCCCGCCGCTGTCCCAGCCACTTCGATTCCTCGACCATGCGGACATAGCGCGCGATGGACGACACAGCGGACCATTCCGCTGGCATCAGTCGCTGTGATTCGCGGTGCTTGAGGTAGAGGTCCGTCATGTCGATCGCCATCGGGCTGTTGAGATAGACCGGCACATCCGGCATCGCGTTCCGTGCCCGGAGCCTGGCGAGCATCAGCAGCAGCGCCTGCGCGCGGCCGACCGCGAAGGCAGGGATGACGACGATGCCACCGCGGGCCACCGTGCGGGTGATCACATCCCCCAACTGCAGCATCGCGTCCTCGCTGCCGTGCAGCCGGTCACCGTAGGTGGATTCCAGCACCAGGTGGTCGCAGGCCGGCAGGTCCAGGGGCGGCAGCTGGATCGGATCGTCCGGCCGCCCGACATCGCCGGAAAACAGTACGGAGGTGCTGCCATTCTCGACCAGCACGGATGCCGCGCCGAGGATGTGTCCCGCCGGCCGCAGCGTCACGCCAAGCCCCGGCACCACCTCCCGCCGATGCCCGAAACGCAGGGCTTCGAATTTTTCCAGCGTCCGCCGCACATCCGCCTCGTCGTACAGCGGCAGCGCCGGGCGGTGCTTGGAGCTTCCGTGGCGGTTGTGGAACGAGGCCTCTTCCTCCTGCAGCCTCGCGCTGTCCGGCAGCAGCAGCTCGCAGAGCTCGCGGGTTGCCGGTGTGGCGAGGATGTGGCCCCGGTAGCCCTGCTTGACGAGCCGGGGAAGCGCGCCGGAATGATCCAGGTGGGCATGGGTCAGCACCACCGCATCGAGCGACGAGGGCTCGAAAGGCGGCGCTTCCCAGTTCATCAGACGCAGGTTCTTGTAGCCCTGGAACAGGCCGCAGTCGATGAGCACCCGGTGTCCGTCATGCTCGATGAGGTAGCGGGATCCGGTAACCGTCCCGGCCGCCCCGAGAAAGGAAAGTTTCATGGTGTGGTGCTCAGTGCAGCAGGGGTTCAAGGGCGGTCTGCACGGCAGCGGCGCTCACCGCCGTCGCACGCAATGGACCGAAGGCTCGCCGATCAAGCTTGCCGTCCACGGCAGCCAGCGCCGCCAGCAACTGCGGGCTCAAGGCGTCCAGACGCGGCCGGATCTCCGCCGAGAGGTCTTTCACCTCGGCAAAATTTTCCTGCCGGTTCGCCTGCCAGCCGACGAACAGTTCCCGCTCCAGCACCTTGGCGGCTTCGATCTGCGCGGCAAAGAAGGCCACGGCACGGGCCGGGTCGAGCCCGTACTGCGGCGCCTGCGCACGCACGGCATCGAGCACGGCCTGCTCGCGCGGCGGGTCGTCGATGGCCTGGTTGCGGTTCCACTTGTAGCGGGCGACGTCCGGCATCAACGACAGGCGCTCATCCACCAGGGCAGCCAGTGCCTCGGCAGGCGTCGGCCCGAGCGGCCAGGGGTAGCGAAGCCAGCGCTCGAGGCCCTGCCGGACATGGCCCTTGCCGATCTCCTCGGCAAGCCAGCGATTCACGTCCGGCAGCAGCGTCGAATCCGCGCTCAGGAAAACCGCCTTGGCGGAACGTTCGAAGGGCCGGTCGGGATGTACCGCGCAGAGTCCGGGGCGCAACTGCTGCTGCAATCGCGTCTCGATCGCATCGGTGACCATGACGTCCGCCCGCCGATGCAGGATCGAATCGAAGACCGCAAGATTGCTGGCGACAACGGACAGCGTGGAACGACCCAGATGGGCCCGCGCAAAACGCTCGTTGGTGCCGCCGGCGTTGACGATGACCCGCACCGACGGCTGGTTGATCGCCGCAACGGTCTGGAACCGCCGGACATCCTCGCAGCGCACGATCGGCGTCTTGCCGTCCTGCAGGTAAGGCCTCGAGAAGCGGCCCAGCCTTGCACGATCGGCGGTTATCGAAACCCCGCCCAGCGCGATTTCGAAACGGCCGGCCTGCATGTCTTCGGACAATGTCTTCCAGGTCGTCGGGACGACCTCGAGGCGCCGCCCCAGGTGCTCCGCCAGAGACTGCGCCAGATCGATGTCGGACCCGATGAACCGGCCGGCGGACGGTTCGCGGTAGGTGAACGGTGGGTAGTCCCCGGTCGACCCCACGCGCAGCACCTGCGGCGCACCGGCCGCACCCACCGGGGCTGGCGCCAAAGCCAGCAGCGCCAGACAGACCAAGGCTCCCGAAACGGCGCGCAACGCTGCAAGTAGGTACAAGACGAAGTCCCTCGAACTGAAGCGGGTGCCGGATTGCGGCATGGGTCACAAGGCGCGGTGTACCGCCCCCCTATAGTCTAGGATAACGTCAGGACAGCGACGCAGACCCAACATGGAAGCCATCGAACGCCGATCGCCCTTCCCCGCCCTACGGCAACAGGGTTTCACGCTCATCGAGCTGATGGTCGTGGTGGCGATCGTCGCCATTCTGGCGGCCGTCTCCATTCCGGCATACCGCGACCAGCTCCGGCGGGGCGCCATCGAGGAAGCGACCTCGACGCTCGGCAGCGGCCGCGTTGCGCTGGAGCAGCATTATCTGGACCACCTGACCTACGTGGACGGTGCCTGCCCTGCCGCAACCGGCCACTTCAGCTTCGGCTGCACGCGGACCGCCACCACCTACACCATCACCGCTACCGGACAGGGACTGGTCGCCGGTTTCATACTCACCATCAACCAATCGGACACGCGTACCTCAAGCGGCCCATGGGGCAACGGCAACTGCTGGATCATGCGTAAAGGCGACGGCTGCTGATGCGGAACCGCGGATTCACCGCGATCGAGTTGCTGGTCACGATCGCCATCGTGGCCACCCTCCTCGCCGTGGCGGTTCCGGCGTTCAGCCACTTCCTGGTCAACGCACGCATCCGCACCTTCGGCGAATCGATGACCAACGCACTTGCCGCAGCGCGCGCCGAAGCCGTGCGACTCAACACGCGGGTGGTGTTCACGCTGGATGCGAACAACTGGCGAGTCAACCGCGTGGACAACGGTGAACAACTGGTGTCCGGCACCGGTCGCGAAAGCCTGTCCGCGGGCTTGCGCCTGGAGATCCAGCCTACGGGCGCGACGACGGCGATGTACGACAGCCTGGGCCGCAAATCAGGGATCGATGCCGACGGCAGCGAGGGGATCTCGCGGATCGACATCCTGCCCATCGCATCCGCAGCTGCCGGCACCTACCGACCACTCCGCGTGCAACTGCTCGACAGCGGCCTCAGCCGTCTGTGCGACCCTTCCTCTCCCTCCACGAGCGCCACGGCATGCCTGTGAGGCGCGCGACGCGTTCAACGAGGGCAGGCCATCGGGGCTCGACACTCATCGAAGTCCTCGTGGCCATCATGCTGTTCTCCGTCGGCGTGCTGGCGCTGCTGCGGATCCTGGCGATTTCCGTCCAGGACTCGGGAGACATCGAATACCGGGCGGTCGCCTCCGCCATCGCCGACGAGCGGGTCGGCCGGATGTGGGTAGACCGCACGAACCTCGCAGCCTATTCGGAAACGGACACCGCGATTCCACAACTGCCGCAAGGCACGCGCACGGTCTCGGTGAACGGGGCCGTGGTCACCGTCACCGTCACCTGGCGACCACCTCGTGCGCTCATCGCGCATTCCCACCAGGTCGTCGCGACCATCACGGGGAACTGACGCCGTGGCACGCAAGGTACAAAAGGGATTCACCCTGGTCGAACTGATGACCGCGGTCGCGCTCGCCGCAGTGACGGGACTGGTGGTCCTGCAGGTCCTGTCGAACTACCAGGCCAGCAAGCGCGTGGCGACCGGCAGGAACGACGCCCAGATATCCGCCTCACTGGGCCTTTACGTCCTGCAGAAGGAAATACGCATGGCGGGGTCGGGCTTTACCTTGCCCGGTGGAAGCGCGTGCCGGAACGGCATCGACATCGCCTACAACGGCGTGGCCATCTCGAACGGGGATCCGGTGCGCCCGGTACGCATCGTCGACGGCGGCGCCTCGGCACCGGACCGCATCGACATACTCCGGGGGAACTCGGGTTTTGGTCCTGCGCCTGCCACAATCTTGCAGACCATGGCCGCGCCGACAGCGAGGATCGTGGTGGATTCGGATCTGGAGCTGGGCGCCGGCAACCTGATCCTCGTTGCCGGATATGACGGCAACAAGATCTGCACGCTGATGCAGCTCAGCGGCCCACCGACCGTCGACGGCAACGCCTGGGAACTGCTGCATGCGTCCGGCAGCGGCGCTCCTTTCAACCCGGCGTCACCGACGGCCTTGTTCACATCCGCCCCGACCTACGATGTCCGGGATCTGGTCATCAACCTGGGCACGCACGGCTGGCGTCGCTTCTCGGTGGTATGCAGCGACGGCGGGGTTCCGGCCGCCAGCAACAACTGCGACCTCGCCAGTTACGACCTGCTGGGCACGGCACAGACGCCGTCACTGTCCAGCGTGCAGTCCGAAAGCGCGCAGATCGTGGATCTCCAGGCCCAGTACGGCATCACGCCGGGCGGGCAGCAGGCGGTCGATGCCTGGGTGGACGCGACGGGTGACTGGGCTGCACCTTCCCTGGCCAACCAGTCCCGGATCCGCGCGGTGCGACTGGCCCTCGTCGCCCGCGGGGCACGGGACAACGGCAGCGTGGCCCCTGCCTCGTTGACGCTCTGGGACGACGGGCCCTCCAACCGCAAGGTCCGCAATCTGTCGACGGAGGAACGCCATTACAGATACCAGGTCCTGACGGTCGTGGTCCCCATCGTCAACAGCATATGGGCAGGCACATGAAGCGCCAGCGGGGCATGGCCCTCATCATCGTCCTGATCGCCCTGGTGATCATCAGTTTCGCCGCCGCAGCGCTCCTGCGTTCGACGGACACCGCAACGCTGATCACCGGCAACCTCGCATTCAAGAAGGCCGCCCTGGCGTCGGGCGACGCCGCGGCCGAGCAGGCGCTGCGATGGCTGGATGCGCACGCTTCCGATACCGCGCTGCATGTCGACGCCCCGGCCAGCGGGTACTTCGCAACCTCGGCGGACAACTGCGACCTGACAGGCTCGCGCACGCCGGCGGACGGCAGCGACGACGTTGGCTGGGACGGATCGGCGACACACGCCAATTGCGCGATGTCCGCCGCCGGGGCGACGCCGGCCGGCATCGCGAACGGCTATTCGACCTCCTACGTGATCAACCGCATGTGCAACGCCGCCGGCGACCCGATGTCGCTGCTGGCGGCCGACGGCCATACGCCGATGACCTGCAGCAGGCTGTCAGCTGGCGCCACCGCGGGCAGCACCCGCACCGGCGCGTATTACGGCAACCTGCCGCTATCCGGCACGTCGCAGCTTTATTACCGCATCACCGTGCGCATCATCGGCCCACGGCACACGGTCCGATACCTGCAGACATCCGTCGCGATGTAACTGGAGCAGACGATGCAATCCACCGGCTTCACGCGCTTCATCGCCACCCTCGTCTCGGTATCGATCCTCGCCCCTTCGCTCTCGGCCGCCGCCGACGCAGACCTCGCCCAGGAACCCCTTGTATCCGGACTGACGAAGGTCGTACGACCCAACGTCTATTTCATCCTGGACGACTCGGGTTCGATGGCCTGGGACTACATGCCGGACAGCGTCAACAGCAACAGCAGCAAGTACTGCTTCTACAACTTCGGCTACAACACGATCTATTACAACCCGAGCATCACCTACTCGCCGCCCGTCCAGCCAGACGGCACATCCTTCGGCAACATCAATGTCAAGGCAGCACCCAGCGACGGATTCACCAGCGGCAGCCAGACCACGGACCTGACACGGGTCTCGACGACCTCCACGCAGACCATCTCCCAGAGCATCTCCCTGACCTCCAGGGCGTTGACCTTCACGAACAACTCCGGAAACTTCACGGTCAGTTCCTCGACCGCGGCGGCCGCACTCACCGTCGGGCAGTCCGTCAGCTTCACCCTGAAGGAAGACAGCTATAACGGTGTCGATTTCGTGGG
>JBDLPS010000063.1:0-4223 GCA_039800965.1 Pseudomonadota bacterium
GACGCCGGACGGCTATCGATTCAACCTGCGGCCGGACCTTGCGACAGGTGGCCTGCAGGCCTTGTCCGCGGCCGAAATCCATTTCAGGCGTCCTGTCGCCCGCAGCGACGGTCGTCAGGAATTCCCGAGCCTGTTCAGTCCCTACTGGCAGGTTCATCTTGTCGACGTCGATACGGCCGAACGCAGCCTGAGCGCAGCGGCACGCGGGCTGGACATCGACCCTTACGCGGTGCTTCCGTGAGGACGCAGCGCGGACAGGCCATGGCGGAATTCGCCCTCGTCACCGGGGTGTTCGTGCTGCTGGTGCTCGGCACGGCGTTGCTGTACCGCTTCCACGAAATCCAGCGGCAGGCGCTGGTTGCCGCACGGGAGGCCGCATTCTCCGGCATGTGGCTCCAGGGACGGATCGCGCCGGAAGTCCTGCAGCGGGGTATCCGGCGTCGCCATTTCGATCGGCCGGGCTGGGTCGATCCGACCGGCAACGAGGCCCTCCCCGGACGGGACGACGCGGTCATGGTGCAGGTCTCCAACGCCGCGCCGCCCGGCAAGGCCCCCGGTGCCGTCGCCGTGGCGCTGCAACCGCTACGTGCCGTTGGGGGTTTCCTGGGTCCGGGATTCGACCTGCCGATGGACCGCCACGCCCAGGCCAGGGTCGACGTGACGCTCGCGCCCATCGTGCACCTGCCCGAGCCGCTGGATTCGCTGCACCCGCTGTTGTCCGCACATCTCGGGCTGCTGGGCGACGAGTGGATGGCCTCGGGCCCCGGGGTCGTGGCGTCACGCACTGCGGGGCTGATGCCAGCGGGTTTCCTGCGCGCGCAGTCCGCCTGGATCAAGCCGCTGTTGTGGCCTGCAAGTCTCATCGAACCGGCCATTGCGCAGCTGTGTCTCGGATTGATCGAGCCTGACAGGGTCCCGGAGGACCGCTTGTCGGCCACGGCCGCGTCTCGCCGCCAACCGGGAGATCCGTCATGCCACTGACTCCTTCCCCTTCGCTGGCCTGTGGGCTCGTCGTGATGCTGATTGCCGCCAATCCGTCCTGCGTGCAGGCCGACGAACGGTTGCCTCCGTTGCGCATCAATGGCGTGGCGATGGAGGTCACCCGTCTTTCCGGCGATACCGTCCCGTCGGCGATCGCAGGCATCGAGGCCGGTTGGCGCAGGCAGGCGGGTGCGGTGCTGCCATGGCGTGATGCAGGGGAGTGGCGTGTTCTGGCCCGGCGCGAGGGTCGTTGGTCCGAGGTGCTCCAGGTCCGCGGCGGTACGGCCCCGAGCGAGGCGTATTTGTCGCGGCTCGATGTGCAGCGTCTGCCGGCGCCAGTGCCGGTACTGCCGCTGCCGCCATCCTGCCGTGTGAGGTCCACCGTCGAATCCGGTGCCGATCAGGAGCGCGTGGTGCAGGTCACGGGTCGCTGTGCGCAGGGCCTCCGCAATGCCGCGCCGCGGTGGTGCGGCGATATGCGCGCCGAAGGTTGGGTCGGTGGCGTGGAGTCGGCCGGTGCCTGGCGATTCCGCCGTCGTGACGAGGAACTGCTGCTGATCCTTGTTGGCCCGTCGTCGCCGGATCGCGAGGGGAACGGGGGTTTTACCGCCTTGCTGCGTCACGTCCGGGGTGCGGCGCCATGACGCGGCGGCGGGCCATGTCAGGCCAGTCGCTTGTCGAATTCGCGCTCTGTTGTGGCGTCATGGTCATTGCGTTGCTCGTGCCGTGGAACGGCGGGGCATCGGTCATGACCCAGCTTGCCCGAGCGCTCGGTGCATGGTTCCGCGTCCTGACATTCCTGCTTTCGATCTCCTGAAAAACCTTGCCAGGGAGGGCGAGTCTTGAGGATTACCGTACCCAAGGTGCCGTGGCCATCCACGGCGGTCTGGCTGGTCGTCGCGACAAGCGTTTCGGCGGCCTTGGCCGTGTTCAGCGGCAGGCATTACCTGCTTTCGCGAGAGGCGGAATTGCGACAGCAGGCGAGTGCCGGTCTCGAGTGGCGACCCGTCGTCGTGGCCGCCCATGAGCTTTCCGAAGGCGCTTCCATCGTTGAGGGTGACCTCGCCGTGCGCCAGGTTCCCGGGCGCTTCGCAGACAGCGCGAGTCTGTTGCCGGAGGAGGCCGGCAAGCTTGTCGGGCATCGCGTGCTGCGTCCCCGTCGGGCGGGCGATGTGTTGACCCGACGCGATGTCGACGGCGTCGCGGGCACTTCGTTGGCTTTGCGGATCGAGGCAGGGATGCGGGCGGTCGCCTTGCCGGTCGACGAGTTGGGATCGCTGTCCGGCCTGATGCGGCCCGGAGATCGTGTCGATCTCTATTTTCTGCCGACTGGCAGCAGCGACGATGCGCGCATCGGCTTGCTGTTGCCCGCGGTGCTCGTGCTTGCCACCGGCTCCCAGACTGGTGCGAGGGCTCCAGGCCCGGAATCGCAACAAGTCGGGCAGGGCTTCGCAACGATCACCGTTCAGGTCCTTCCCGAGGACGCCCAGCGCATTTCGCTGGCCCAGCGCGCAGGCCAGGTCGTGCCCGTGCTGCGAGGCGAGGGCGATGCTTCGCCCACGGCAGGGCGCCTGCAGCGTGCCCGCCAGTTGCTCGCTGCAAGCGGCAATCCCTCCTTTCCGGCCGCCAACCGACCGGAAAAGCCTTCGTTGGAACTCATCCTCGGTGGAATGGGAACGGCCGTCGCGGCGCGCGACACCTTGCCTGTGCCACCGGTGCCTTCCCCCATGCCCCAAGGAGTCCACCAACCATGAAACGCGTGCTGCTGACGATAGTCTGCCTGTTACGGTGCCTGCCAGGTTTGGCGGCAAATAGCGGACCCTTGCCCCAGGAGCTCGAGTTGTCCGTCGGGGAAACGCAGTTGTTGTCTGCCGACGTGCAACGGATAGCCGTCGGCAACGGCAAGCTGCTTTCGGTGTCAACTCCTGAACGCGGACAGTTGCTGCTTCTCGCCGAAGCGGCAGGCACGACCACGCTGCAACTCTGGCTTCGTGATGGCCAGCGACAGCGGATCCGCGTCGGCATCAGGGAACTCGATCTGGAATGGCGCCTCGAGCAAGTGCTACGACTCCTCGACGGCACGCACAACCTTTCGGCCCGGATCGCAGGCGGCCATATCGTTCTGGAGGGCGAGCAGGTCAGTGATGCCGACCTGGCGCGCGCTGCGGCCATAGCCGAGAGCCAGCCGGGCCTTGTGCTCAATTTTGCTGGAAAGCTGGCCTGGGAAGCCATGATCCAGATGGACGTGCGGATCCTGGAGATCCGGCGTGACAAGGTACGGGACCTGGGTGTCCGTTGGGATGCTGCGGTCGCCGGACCGGTCGTGGGCGTACGGCTGGGCGAATCCGATGGCGCTCCAGCGACGAGCTTCATGTTGACGTCGCAGCTCGCATCTCGCCTGGATCTCCTTCAGCGGCAGGGTCTGGCTCAGACCGTGGCGGAACCGATGCTCAGTTGCCGAAGCGGCGGCACTGCGCGTTTTGTGTCTGGCGGCGAGGTGCCGTTGCCCGTGACCGACGGGCTCGGTGCGACGGATGTCCAGTACAAGGAATACGGTGTGATCCTCGAAGTCAGGCCCCGTGCGGATTCCGCGGGAGCCATCTACGCCGAAGTCGACACCGAGCTCAGCCAGGTGGATGACTCGGTCCGCGTCCAGAATTTTCCAGGCTTCATCAAGCGACGGACCGCGACGGCCGTGAACCTGCGCGATGGCGAGACACTTGTGCTGGCAGGCCTGCTGGCACGGGAGCGGGGCCGTGACCGTCAGTCGATCCCGGGCTTTGGCGGGTTGCCTTTGGTGGGCGCGTTGTTCTCGGCTTCGCACCGGATGGAGCGGCAAACCGAGTTGCTGGTGCTGATCACGCCCCATATCAACACGCCCTCGCTCCAGAAAGCACGCCTCGAGTCAGCGGTCCGCATGGGCGAGTTCGTAGGGGATGCGCGTTGAACGCCTTGCCCGTGCCATTGCCCGACGAGGCGGAGGTGCGTCGTCGATTGCTGGGCCGCATGGACCTGCGACGACTCGACATCGGCGCCATGGCGGAGGCGGAGTTGCGATCGCTGGCTGCACGCTGCCTGTCGGAGGTGCTGGATGAGCAGGGCCTGCAGGACGGTGTCCTTCGTCGGCAGATCGAGCGGCGGACGTTGCAGGATGTCGTCGGCCGCGGGGTGCTGGAAGACCTCCTGGAAGACGACGAGATCAGCGAAATCATGATCAACGGTCCGCAGGAAATCTTCATCGA
>JBDLPS010000064.1:0-3285 GCA_039800965.1 Pseudomonadota bacterium
GCTTCAGCCCGCTGAAACAGATCGATCGCAGCACGATCGGCCGGCTGGGCCTCGCCTGGTCCTATGACACGCATTCGCTGCGCGGCCTCGAGGCCACGCCGCTCGTCGCCGACGGCGTGATGTACGCCTCGGGCGACTGGAGCAACGTCTTCGCCGTCGATGCGCGCAGCGGCAAGGAACTCTGGCGCTTCGATGCCAAGGCAGACCGCATCCGCGGCTACCGCGCCTGCTGCGATGTCGTGAACCGCGGCCTCGCGCTGTACAAGGACAAGGTCTTCGTCGGCGTGATCGACGGCCGCCTCGTCGCACTCGATGCGAAGACCGGCGCGGTGAAGTGGGACGTGCAGACCACGCCCGTCGACGAGCCCTACACCATCACCGGTGCGCCGCGCGTGGTGGACGGCAAGGTCATCATCGGCAATGGCGGCGCGGAACTGGGCGTGCGCGGTTTCGTGTCCGCCTATGACGCCGAGACCGGCAAACTTGCCTGGCGCTTCTATACGGTGCCCGGTGACCCCTCGAAGGGACCGGACGGCGCGGCCTCGGACGAGGCCATGAAAAAGGCCCTGCCGACCTGGACGGGCGAATGGTGGAAGGGCGGCGGCGGCGGCACGGCCTGGGATGCCTTCGCCTACGATGCCGACGCAAAGCTGCTCTATGTTGGCACCGGCAACGGCGCGCCCTGGGACCGCGCACTGCGCAGCCCGGGCGGCGGCGACAACCTGTTCCTGTCCTCCATCGTGGCGCTCGACGTCGCGACGGGCCAGCTCAAGTGGTACTACCAGACCACGCCGGGCGACCAGTGGGACTACACAGCCGTGCAGCACATCGTGCTCGCGGACCTCACGATCGACGGCAAGCCGCGCAAGGTGTTGATGCAGGCGCCGAAGAACGGCTTCTTCTACGTGCTCGACCGCCTGACCGGCGAACTGCTGTCGGCCGAAGCCTATGGCAAGGTCACCTGGGCCAAGGGCGTCGATATGAAGACGGGCCGCCCGATCGAAACGAAACAGGCGCGCTACACCGACAAGGCCGTGACGCAGTTCCCGGGCCCGGGCGGCGCGCACAACTGGCACCCGATGTCCTTCAACCCGGCGACGGGCCTCGTATACATCCCCGTCGTCGAGAGCAGCTTCGTGTATGCACGCGAGCCCGGCTTCAAGCGCGTGAACGGTTTCTGGAACATGGGCATCGACCTGAACGCGCGCGGCGGCTCGAAGGATGTGCCGGCGCTCGCTGCATCCGAATATGAGGCCGGCACCGGCATCGAGAGCGGCGTGGCCTCGTCGCTGCTGGCCTGGGATCCGGTCACCCACACGCCGCGCTGGCGCGTGAAGCATGAGGGCACGACCGGCGGCGGTACGCTCACCACCGGCGGCAACCTCGTCTTCCAGGGACTGAGCGACGGCCGCCTCGTGGCCTACACCGCCGACACCGGCGAGAAGGTCTGGGACGTGCAGCTCGGCAACGGCGTGATGGCTGCGCCCAGCACCTACGTGCTCGACGGCAAGCAGTACCTGTCGGTACTGGTAGGCTGGGGCGGTGCAACGGGCCTCTACGTCGGCAACCCGACGAAGCAGTACAAGGCGCCGGGCCGCCTGTACACCTTCGTGCTCGATGGCACGGCGAAGCTCGAACCCGTGAAGGGCATCGAGAAGAACAAGCTGACCGAGATCGCCTTCAAGGCCACGTCGGAGCAAGTGGCCCATGGCGAGGCGTTGTTCAGCCGTCGCTGCTCGATGTGCCACGGCGTGGCGGCCGCCAGCGGCGGGTCGATCGCCGACCTGCGCTACGCATTGCCGGAAACCTACGACGCGATGGACAAGATCGTGCGCGAAGGCGCCTACCAGCAGCTCGGCATGCCGAAGTTCGACTTCCTGACGGCGGAAGACGTGGCGGCCGTGAAGGGCTACATCCTGACGCGCCGCAAGGCGCTGACGGACGCGGCGAACTAGATCAGTACGCCGACGACGCCGTCCCGGATCGCGCAGTCAAAGACCCGGAGGGCCCGGCAGGGCCCTTCGGTGTAGTAAGTGCAGACGCCGCTCTGCAGGTCGAACAGGTAGCCGTGCATGTCGCAGCGGATGTTCGTGCCGCGCACGCGAGAGTTGGCGAAGGGATGGCCCGCGTGAGGGCATATGCCTTCCAGCACCGAAGGCCGGCCCGCCTGCTGGACCAGAACGACGTCGATGCCCTCGATCTCGAAGGCCCTAAGGTAACCGTCGTGCAGCTGGTCGACCTGCTCCAGCGGATGGAATCGGGCAGTCATTCCTTGAAGTAAGGCTCGACCGTACCGCGGTACTGCAACGTGAGCGGCTTGCCGCGGCGGTCCAGCGTGTTGCCCACCGCACAACGGATCCAGCCCTCGGAGATGCAGTACTCCTCGACGTTCGTCCGCTCCTGCCCGTTGAAGCGGATGCCGATGTTCCGCCCGAGCAGCTCTTCGTTGTAGTGACGGCTCGAAGGGTCGGTGCTCAGGCGGTCGGGGAAAATGTCGTTCATGTCGGTCTCCAAAAGACGAAGCCCCGGCGGTTTCCCGCCGGGGCCCCATCTTATCGAACGATGGATCAGGTAAGGCGGTGCCTTACATGCCCATGTCGCCCATGCCACCGCCCGGCGGCATGTGGGCGTGGTCGGCCTCGTCCTTCGGGGCGTCCGCGATCATGACTTCCGTCGTGAGCAGCAGGCCCGCGACCGAAGACGCGTTCTGGAGGGCCAGACGCGTGACCTTGGTCGGATCCAGGATGCCGGCTTCCAGCATGTCGCCGTACTGGCCCGTGGCGGCGTTGTAGCCGTACGCACCCTTGCCGGCCTTCACCTGGTTCAGGACAACAGCGGCGTCTTCGCCGGCGTTCTCGACGATCTGGCGCAGCGGCTCCTCGATCGCGCGGGCCAGCAGGCGGATGCCCACGGTCTGGTCCTCGTTCGCGCCTTCCAGGTCCTTCAGACCCTTCAGCGCGCGGATCAGGGCAGTGCCACCACCCGGGACAACGCCCTCTTCAACGGCCGCACGCGTGGCGTGCAGGGCGTCCTCGACGCGCGCCTTCTTTTCCTTCATCTCGACTTCCGTCGCGGCGCCGACCTTGATCACGGCAACGCCACCGGAGAGCTTGGCAACGCGCTCCTGCAGCTTTTCCTTGTCGTAGTCGCTGGTCGCTTCTTCCACCTGCTGGCGGATCGACTCGATGCGGCCCTTGATCTCCGACGCCTTGCCGGCGCCGTCGATGATCGTGGTGTTTTCCTTCTCGATGACGACCTTCTTGGCCGTACCGAGATCGTTCACCG
>JBDLPS010000065.1:0-6577 GCA_039800965.1 Pseudomonadota bacterium
GCCGGCCACATCACCCTGCTGCGGGGCGAGCGCTCGAGACTGGCGGACCACGCCACGGAAATACTCTGATGGCCGGCGAACCAGGGCGGGTTTGCGCGGTCAGAGTGCACGGATGAACCGCATGCCCTTCCCGTCCCGCCGCACGGCCCCGTGGGTCGCAGCCGCCGTTTCCGCAATGCTCGGGGCCACCTGCACGGCACAGGTCGCCCCGACGGCAGGTGCGGCCTCGGCCGTCGCGCCACCGCCTCCTCCGGCAGGCGGCGTGAACCTGCCGGACATGGGCAGTGGCGCGAACGCCATGATCAGCCGCATGGAAGAGACGCAGATCGGCCGGCTGATGATGAAGAACCTCCGCGACGAGGGCGCCATCCTCGAGGACCCGGAGGCCACCGAATACCTCCAGACGCTCGGCTCGCGAATCGGCGTTCATGCCCAGGAGGGAACGCAACGCTTCTCGTTCTTCGTGGTAAAGGACCGTTCGATCAATGCATTCGCCATCCCCGGCGGGTTCATCGGTGCCAACGCCGGCCTGTTCCTGCAGACAGATACCGAATCCGAACTGGCCGGCGTGCTCGCTCACGAAGTCGGCCATGTCGTTCAACGGCACATCGCGCGCGCGGTACAGGCGCAAAGCCGGATGAGCCTGCCGATGATGGCAGCGATGCTGGGCGCCATCCTGGTGGGCGTCGCCGGCGGCGGCGAAGGCGCGATCGGCCTGATGTCCATGGCACAGGGCGCCGCCATGCAGTCACAGATCAATTTCACCCGCATGGAAGAAGCCGAGGCGGATCGCGTCGGTATCGGCTTCCTGTCGGCAGCCGGATTCGATCCGAACGGCATGGCCAGCGCCTTCTCGATGATGAACCGCGCGGAAGGCGCGAAGCTCGAGTACTACAAGCTGCCGGACCTGCTCCGGTCGCACCCTGTCACCACGACGCGTATCGCGGAGGCGCGCGCGCGCGCCGCGCAACTGCCGGCCGTCCGCTACGCTGATGCACCGAGCTACGCACTGATCCGCGAGCGCCTGCGTGTCGTGACGGCGGGACAGGAAGACGACCTTCGCCCGTATTACTCACGCATGCGTGCCAACGGCGTGGACAAGCTCGCAGCGGAATATGGCGGCGCCCTCGCCGATATGAAGGCCGGGGATCCTGCGTCTGCGGTAACCACGCTGCAGGCCCTTGTCGAGGCCAACCCGGGCATCACGATCCTGCGCAGCGCGCTGGGCGAAGCACAGATGGCAGCGGGGGACCGCGAGGGTTCGCTGCTCACTTTCGAACATGCCGTCGCCCTGTACCCGCGCAACGTGCCGGTGACCGTGCGCTACGCCGAAGCACTGATGAAAGCCGACCGAGCCGGCAAGGCGCACCAGGTACTGCTGGACCTCTTCAACAACGACACACCCACGCCCGACCAGATCCGCCTGACGGCGCTCGCCGCCAGCAGCGCAGGCGATACCGGCGACGCGTATTACTACATGGCCGAATTCCACCTCGCGAGCGGCGACCTGATGCTGGCCACGCAGCAACTCGACCTCGCCCTCGCCGAACCACGGCTCACCCAGGTGCAGCGCAAGCGCTTCTTCGCACGCCGCGAGGAACTGCGCGATATCCTGCGGGAGCAACGCCTGCAGCGGGACGGCGGCCGCTGACAGGAGGCCTGCGCCGCTCTGCTAGAATCTGCGCCCCGACATCCTCCACCGAACGCCGATGAACGCCCGGATCCACCGTCTCCTGCCCTTCGCCCTGGTCCTGCTGGCGACAGGATGCGCCGCGCTGCCTGCCGGAAAAACCGACCCGCGGGATCGTTTCGAACGTTTCAACCGCTCGGTCTTCAGCTTCAACCAGGGCCTCGACAGGCACGTCGCGCAACCCGTCGCGCGCACCTACGTCAAGGTGACCCCTGCGCCGGTCCGTTCCGGCGTCTCGAATTTCTTCGCCAACCTGGGCTATCCGGTGGTGATCGTCAACGACGTGCTGCAGGCCAAGCCACTGCCGTTCGCGAAGGACGCAGCGCGTTTCGCCGTCAACACCACCATCGGCATCGGCGGGCTCTTCGATCCCGCATCGAGGATCGGCCTCGACTCGAACAACGAGGATTTCGGCCAGACCTTGGGGTATTGGGGCATCCCGACCGGCCCTTACCTGGTGCTGCCGGTACTGGGACCGTCGAACGCCCGCGACCTCGTCGGCCGCGTGGGAGATCATTTCTCCCAGCCAACGTCCTATTCCCGAAACGACGAACTCGTGTGGGGGCTGCGGGCCGGCGGACTGGTGGAAGCAAGGGCGGCGACACTGGATGCCACGGACATCATGAACCGGGCCTTCGATCCGTATGCCTTCATGCGCAACGCCTACCTGCAGCGCCGCAACTTCCTCGTCCACGACGGCAATCCGCCCGAGGACGAAACTCCTGCCGAAGCGGACGAGACGGAAGACGATTCATCCGCCAAGAAGTGAGTCGGCCTCGCTGATGCGGGATATGGCCAGCAGCCGCTCCGGTACAGAGGCGTAGCGCAACGGGCATCCCTCTGCGCGCGCCTGGGCCTGCCAGGCCACGAGCAGCGCGAGTCCGGCGCTGTCCGCCAGACCGACGCCGGACAGATCCAGCTCCAGTGGAACACCCTGCCGCAGCAGCGCGACGCCCTGCGGCCAGAGCGCGGCCACGCTCCCGAAAGTCAGGTCGCCCTCGACGGCATGGAGTCCCTGCGCACGGATCGTGAGGCGGGCCTGCCGCAACGTGGTGGACATCAGCTTCCCGCGCGCTTCGCGGGGCGCGCCCCGCCGGTCTCAAGCCGATGGATCAACGAATCCAGTCCGTTCTGGTCGACCTCGGGACCGAAATCCTCCTGGAAACTCTTCACGTAACTGATGCCCTCGATTACCACGTCCCAGGCCTTCCATCCGGATTCGGTCTTGCGCAGGCTGTAGTTGACCTTTACCAGCGCTCCGCCGTCGCGCCGGATCTCGGTACGCACGGTCGCCCGCGACGCCGCCGGATCACCCTGGTAAGGCAGGAAACGGACACGGTCACCGGTGAAATCCACCAGCGCGTCCCCGTAGGTCTGCAGCAGCGAACGATAGAACGCCTTGACGAAACGGCTGCGCTGCTGCTCGTCGGCGTTGCGCCAGTGCTTGCCCAACACCTGCTGGGCCGCGAAGTTGACGTCGAAATTGGGCAGCAGCACATCGTCGACGAGCTTGTAGAGCTGCGTCTTGTCCTTGCGGTAGGCCGCGCGGTGGGCATCGATGTCCTTGAGCATCGCATCCGATGCAGTGCGGACAAGCTTCTCGGGATCACTGGTATCGACGACCTGCACGGTCGCGGTCACCGCGAGCGGAGCGAACGCGAGGATGATGCCGGCGACGCAGGCCGATGCCACGTGCTGGATACGACGAAGGGTCACTTTCCTTCCTCCCTCGAGCCGCCCTTGTTGCCGGCGAAGGCAGCAAAGAGCTTGTTGACCAGCTTCTCGAGCACGATGGCCGACTGCGTGTTCTCGATGATGCCCTTGTCCTTGAGGAAGCCATCCGAACCACCGGCATCGATGCCGACGTATTTCGCACCCAACAGGCCGGCGGTCTCGATGTTCGCCCAACTGTCATCCGGGATGCGGTCATACTGGCGGTTGATGGCCAGCGACACGACAGCCTTGTACTCACGGGAATCGAACGCCACCGACGCCACGCGCCCCACCTTCACGCCGGCCATCGTCACCGGCGCGCCGGTCTTGAGGTCGCCGACGTTGTCAAAATGGGCGCTCACCCGATAGGTATCGGCATCCTGTGCAATGCCGATCCGGGTGCCCGGCAACTGCGTGGTGAGGAAGCCCAGCGCCGCGAAACCCAGCAGCACGAACAGGCCCGTGCCGACTTCAAGACTGCGATTCGGAACCATGGATGCTCTTCCCCGGGATCAAAGCTTGATGAATGCGGCGGTCAGCATGTAATCGACCACCAATGTCATGACGGACGAAGCGACCACCGTTCGCGTGGTGGCGAGCCCGACGCCCTCGGCAGTCGGGACGGTGTTGTAGCCCTCGTAGACCGCGAGCAGGCTGCACAAAAGGCCGAACGCCAGGCTCTTGACGATGCCCTCGTTCACGTCGCGCAGGTCCACCGCGTTCTGCATCTGCGACCAGAACGTGCCTTGGTCGACGCCCATCAGCGTCACGCCGACCAACTGCGATCCATAGATACCGACGACGTCGAAGACG
The DNA here is from genome assembly GCA_039800965.1 of Pseudomonadota bacterium. Classification (GTDB taxonomy): domain Bacteria; phylum Pseudomonadota; class Gammaproteobacteria; order Steroidobacterales; family Steroidobacteraceae; genus ZC4RG30. Next base: position 4,217 of record JBDLPS010000065.1, read on the forward strand.
GCGACCAGAAGCGGCATCGCGATGATGCCGCCGATGAAACGCGGGGCGACGACATGGCGCATCGGGTCGACCGCCATGATCTGCATGGCCGTCAACTGGTCGGTCGCGCGCATCAGGCCGATCTCGGACGTCAGCGCCGTGCCGGCCCGGCCCGCGAACAGCAGCGCGGTCACGACGGGACCGAGTTCCTTGAGCAGGCCCAGCGTGGCGGCGACGCCCAGCGCGGACTCGCTGCCGAAGCGAGCCAGCAGGTCGTAGCCCTGCAGGCCCAGCACCATGCCGACGAAAAGCCCGCAGAGCATGATGATGACCAGCGAGCGGGCACCGCAGTTGTAGATCTGGTGGACAATCAGCCGCGGCCGGCGCAACGCCGGGCCACAGGCCGCCAGGGTGCGCAGCAGGAACACCGACACCGAACCGATGCGGGACAGCGACCCGGCCAGGGAAGTCATCGCAGATCTCCGACGTCCAGAAGCTGTTCCCGGTAATCGCCGGCCGGATAATGGAAGGGGACGGGACCGTCGGCGGCCCCGTCCATGAACTGACGCACGGCGGGGTCGGTGCTCGCGTGCAGTTCGGGCGAGCTGCCCGATGCCACGACCTTGCCGTCCGCCAGCAGGTAACTGCGGTCCGCGATGGTGGCGACCTCCTGCACGTCGTGGGACACGAGGATGCTGGTGATGCCGAGGGCGTCGTTGAGCTGGCGGATGAGGCGACAGACCACGCCCATCGAGATCGGATCCAGCCCCACGAAAGGTTCATCGTAGATGAGGACCTCCGGGTCCATGACGATGGCACGGGCCAGGGCCACTCGACGTGCCATGCCACCGGACAGCTCCTGGGGCATCAGGCGTTCCGCTCCCCGCAGCCCCACCGCCTGCAACTTCATGAGCACGAGGCGCCGCAGCAAGGGCTCGGGTAGCCGGCTGTGCTGACGGACCGGAAAGGCGACGTTCTCGAAGACATCCAGATCGGTCAGCAGCGCGCCGTTCTGGAACAGCATGCCCATGCGGCGCCGCAGCGCGAAAAGCTGCCGCCGCCCGTACCCCGCGATGTCCTCGCCAAAGACGCGCACCGTACCGGCGCCCGGCGCCACCTGCCCGGTAACCAGACGGAGCAAGGTGGTTTTGCCCGTGCCGCTGGGCCCCATCACGGCCGTGACGCTGCCCCGCTCCACGGCGATGTCGACGCCGTCAAAGATCCGGCGGCTTCCGACGCCGTAGTGGACGCCACGGACGTCGACAACGAGATCTCTCATGGAGGGGGATGATACCAAACGTCCTGTGGCCTCCGGCCACAAACAGCACTAAAATAGTCCCAGTTCCATCGGCTCCACCCCCCCATGCTCCGCATCAGCAAACTCACGGACTACGCCACGGTGATCCTCGGCATGCTGGCCGCGGACCCGGAGCGCCAGCAGACGGCAGCCGAGATCGCCGACCACACGCAGGTCGCAGCCCCTACGGTCAGCAAGTTGCTCAAGCAGCTGCAGCGCGCCTCGCTGGTCACCTCCGTGCGTGGCCTGCATGGCGGCTACCGCCTTGCGAGACCCGCGCGCGAGATCAGCGCCGCCTCCATCCTGGACGCGCTGGAAGGGCCCGTCGCGCTCACGGCCTGCGCCGGCGAACACAGCCACTGTGGCATCGAGGGAACCTGCCGGGTGGGCGGCGCCTGGCAGCGCGTGAACCGGGCCATCCGCCAGTCGCTGCAGGAGATCACGCTGGCCGACCTTGCCGGCCTCGAATCCAGCACCACTCACTTCGCGGTCTTCGACGTGAAGCTGCGCAACGGAATCCACGAGATACGCTGACGATGAGCACGCCCGAGACCCCGCTCGACGAATTGCTGGCACGCCGCTACCAGCACGGCTTCGTCACCGACATCGAATCCGACACCGTGCCCCCGGGCCTGGACCGCGGCACGGTGACCTTCATCTCGCGCAAGAAGAATGAACCGCAGTTCCTGCTCGACTGGCGACTGCGCGCGCTGGACCGCTGGCACACGATGAAGGAACCGCGCTGGGCGAAGCTCGGTTACACGCCGATCGACTATCAGGCCATTTCGTACTACTCGGCGCCCAAGGCGAAGACCGACGCGCCGAAAAGCCTGGACGAGGTCGACCCGAAGCTGCTGCAGACCTACGAGAAGCTCGGCGTGCCGCTGCACGAGCGGGCGCGCCTGGCCGGCGTCGCGGTCGATGCCGTCTTCGACAGCGTATCCGTCGCCACCACCTTCAAGGACCGCCTCGCCAAGGCGGGGGTGATCTTCTGCCCCTTCTCCGAAGCGGTGCAAACCCACCCCGAGCTCATCGAACAGTACCTCGGCAGCGTCGTCCCCTATGCCGACAATTTTTTCGCGGCA
>JBDLPS010000066.1:0-12325 GCA_039800965.1 Pseudomonadota bacterium
ACGATGACCCTGAACTGGGTCGAATTCATAGGAACGGCCATGACTGAATCTCCTCTCTGTTATGGCCGTTAGGCCACCTGACCCTGATAGGTGCTGATCTTCACCCGGATGATCGGGTAGGCGTCGCCCCAAGCGTTGTTGGGATACGGCGCGATGTTCAGCACCTGAAAGGTGGCAGCGGTGCTGCCGGTCGTCGTGGCATTCAGAGCCTGCGTCGAGAAACCGGTGTAGGCCGAACCCTGCGAGGAATTGGCGAGGTTGATGCCTTCACCGATGGTGGACGACGCCATCGTGGCGTTCGCCTGACCCTCGTAGATGATCTGCGGGTCCATGGTGAAGTAGGCGATCATCGACCCGGCGTCGTAGGTCTGGCTGGCCGGGAAGTACGGCAGCACGAAACGCTTGGTCGAGGACGTGAACTGGCAGCCCTGAAAGACGCCGATGCACGAGTCCGCGCCGGTCGCCGTGGCGATGAGGGTGCCATCGGTGGTGCGCTTGACCGGGGTGCCGGTGTAGAGGGCGGTACCGTAAGCGGAAGCGACGCCATCGACCTGATTTTCGATGCGGATCGTGCCGGACGGGTGATAGACGGGAACAAGCCCCTGCGGGGCGGCAGTGCTGGACACGGATAAATCCTCCGAGATGGGTTGCTCCATTCGGGCAGGGGCCTGTTCAACACCAGACGGTGGACTAGCCAACCATACGACCGCCTCAGTTCCGGATACCGTGACCTGCCGTTACACCGAGCCAACTGGCTACAAGACGCCTGCGTGCAGGTCCTGATCCTCGTACTGAAAGGACAGGAATGCCAGAGAGCCTAAGCCCTCCGGCACCGAGTCGTCAAGTCTCTGAGTCGTTCAGGACAGGTCAAACATGTCCTTGCGAGGGGTTTCGATGCGCCGACGGAGGTCGTGCATGCCCTCTTCCAGAGTGATCCTGCCGCCCTTCTGGCGGGCCTCGTCGCCCAGAGCATCGAGACCGTCAAAAATGCCCTGCGCCTGTTCGCGCGGCTGGTCGAAGTGGAACTCGCGCATGTAGGCTTCGTAGTTCTCGGCGGTGGTTTCCATTGCCACCATCTCGCGCCACATGACGGCCCCGGCCATCACGCCGTCCTTGACCGAGTTGGCTTCGGCCGACCAGCCCTCGTGCTTCACGTCGTCGAGCATGACGAAGTTGTAGCCGTTGCGCTTGCGGCGCTGCGGGGTGTCCACCGGGTGCGAGGTCGAGACCCAGCAGCGGTGGAAGCCGGTCTTCGGCGGCAGGCTGGGAAGCAGGCTCTCGTTCCAGCGATCCTGAAACTGGCGGCGGCGCAGCGGCTCGCTCATGGCGTGCGGGGCTTCGCGGGAGGCCGTCTCGGCCTGCCTCGATCCCATGCCGCCGTGGTCGTCGTCCCGGTGCGTGGCATCACGCTCCTGACGGTTCATCCGCTCGTCCTGCTGGTTCTTGTTGCTCATGGTGCTGTCTCCTACGACCGACTGTATTCGCCGCGCTTGGCGCGCTGCTGGTTGTTCCGCCACTGCTGGATCAGGCGGTCGCGACGCTGCTTCTGGTCAGGCGCGAGGTTCTGATCCAACAGGCCCTCGCCTTCCAGATACTCGCGCATCATGGGATCGAGGGCGAACGTCGTGCCCGACGTGCGGCGGGTGTTTCGGCCCGACGACGTGGGCGGCATGCCCGTGGTGCGGGCCACGCGGCGCGGCTCCGGGGTGTCGTCGCCGTCATCCGAGTCGCCGCCCTTGTCCGGCAGGAACCCGCGCTTGGCGAGTCGTTCTTCCAGCGTGCGCCAGTACAGCGGCGTGTCCGGACGGTAGCCTTCCGCCGCCACCGAGTCGTCGATGGCGCGGATCATCATGCTTTCCTCGTCCGTCCCGTTCGGGTCGAAATAGGAGAACCGGGACATGAACGTCTCGGTGTAGTCCGTGGCCTTCGGACTGACGGTGGCTTGTGCCTGTCCCTGCGGCTGCGGACGCTGCGGCACCTGTCCGCCAGCCTGCGCCTCGTAGGCCATGCGTTGGCGAGCGTTCGAAAGCTGGAACACCCGGGCCGACGCCTCGTCGCGCAGACGCTGGATTTCGCGGAACTTCTCGCCGTCGCTGTTTGCGACTGCGCGGGCAAGTTCCTCGTCCGCCATCTGCAGGGCCTGCTGGGCCGCACCCAACTGGCTCTCCAGCGTGTTCATGGTCAGGCTGGCCTGTCCCTTGGTCACGCCCTGAATGATGCCGGTCAGGTGGTCGATGCGCTGGTAGAGACCGGCGATCTCGGCGTCGCGACCGTTGATCGCCTCGCGTCGGGCGTTGTTGCGCCGCTTGCGACGACTCTGTCGCTCTTCGGTGCCGCGCTCCGAGTCGTCGTAGGCAAGACGTGCGTCTTCCTCGACTTCCTTGAGCCGGGCCTGCTTGTCGTCGTCACTGTCCTCGATGTCGGCAACGACTCGCTTGTCTTGCGACTTGTCGTCTTCGAGTTCGATCTCGACCGGCTCGTTGGCGTTGCCCGTCAGGTTGTCCATGCCGCCAACCATGACGACTTCGCCGCCGCCCTTGCTGGGACGATCCTCTTCCACTTCTCGCTGTCTGGCCTGTGCCATGAATGCCCCCTATCAGGAATTGATGACGCCAAGCGGATCGGCCGTGACAAGGCCAATCAGGTCGGTGTCCTTGATGGCGATGAACAGGGCGTCCTCGTTGCCCTCGATCTTCACCGCCCACCGGTCGCCGCCGTACATCGGCGCGCGCACGAAGTCGCCCACGGCGCACCAGTCGCCTTCGGGCCACGGCTCCAGCGTGTCGCGACGCCTGAACGCGGACGGACCCATCGAACGCACCAGCGCGGTCTGCGTCCGGTACTTGTCGGCGTCACGCGTGTCGTCGGCCAGCAGGATGCCGCCCTTCGTTTTCTTCACCGGGCTGCGAAGCTGCAGCACCAGCAGGTAACCCATGGGAACGATGCCGGGATCGACATCGGGGAACGCCTCTTTGAGTCGTTCGGTGTACGCGACCCCCAGCACGTCGCTGATGGCCTTGGTTTGCAGTCTCTCTTTCACGACAGTCTCCTAGTCTTGATCTTGGTCGCTGTTCGCTTCCTCGATCTTTTCGTTCAAGCGTTCACGCACCTGCGCAACCGCCTGCAGAATCCCCGAAACACGACCAAACCCGAACTCGGTTCGGTAGTCCTGTTGCGGGAACTCGGCAGCTTCAATGGCCTCTCCTCGAACACCATCGAGGATGGCCAAAACGACTTCGAGAGGGATCACGAATTACTTCGTGTTCTTCGACGGCGTGTTGACGCTGCCGTGCGTTCCCTGACGCTTGCCCAGAGCGGCGGCCGACGCTTCGGCATACGACTCACCAGCAGCGAGGGCCTTGTGCATCGGCACCGGACCCTTCACGCCCTTACCTACCTTGTCGCTCATGTCACTTCCCTTTCGACTTGCGCGCCACGTTGAGCGCGATGGCGACGGCCTGCTTCTGCGGCTTGCCCGCAGCCATCTCCGTCTTGATGTTGGCCGACACGGCCTTCTTCGAGGAACCCTTCTTCAACGGCATTGCAGTCTCCTACTTCTTGCGCGGGTTATACCCGCCGTAAAACCCCTCGCTGTCATGGTGCCGGGGCATGCACTGGTAGCCGACCTTGCCGCCCGTCTTGAACGCGGCAGCCGGGAGGCCCGGCGAGAAACCGTCGCTGGGCGACGCGCCCATGGGCGACACGGCGTTCTTCGGCGGTGCGCCCAGCTTCGAGGCGGTGGTGGCAGGCGGGCGTCCCATGCGGACGCCAAAGTTCTTGCGAGGCATGTTGTCTCCTACGGTGCGACGTTGCCCGGGTCCTGTCCGGTCCCGGTCTTGAGATTGCCAGCGGCCTTGTCGGCCTTGATCTTGCTGTCGGTGATTTCGAGCGCGGTCTCGTTGTCGTCGCTGTTGGTCTCCAGCTTGACCTGCGCGGCGATGTTCGCGACCGTCTCTCGCGACTGGTTGGTCGCGTGAACACCTGCCAGCCGCAGTTCGTTGCCGTGGGCTGCAGTGGCGCTGCGGTCAGCCGCCTCGCGCTCGCGCAGTTCCCGGTCGGCCGCGCTGTTCTCCGCGCTCTGGCGCAGCTTCTCGGCGTCAAGCTGCATCTTCTGCGCCGTCAGCATGTCCTTGCGTTCCGCCTGCTGGGCCTTGTTCTGCTCGCTGACCAGCTTCAACTGCGTGTTCGCCTGATCGGCCTGCGTCTGGCGATCCACGTCCTTCATGGCGACGATGCTGGGGTCCATCGGCTGCTGCGGCGCGAGTCGTTGCATCAGCATCTGGGCCTGCGCGATGACTTGCGGCATCGGTCCCAGAACCTCGTCGGCGTGCTGCATGACCTCCGGCGTCAGTTCGGCCAGCATGCGGTCAAGCGGGGCCTCGAACTGCGGGGCCGACAACGACTCGATGGTGAGCATCTCGTTTCCGGTCTGGGCGCGAAGCGCGGCGTTTGCCGCTTCCAGCATGGCGTTCGAGTACCAGAGCGCGATGTGTTCAGCGAGGTGCTGAAGCATGGCGGGCAGGTACTTGGTCGCGATGATGGTGTTCGATCCGAACAGCGGCGACTGCATGTAGGCGAGGTGAACCGCCAGATGCGCCTCGTGGTCCTGACCCGGGAACGCCTTGATGGGCAGGCCGTTCGACGCGGTCGTGTTCTCGGCCACGGCGTTCTGCTGTACCGGCTGCGCCTGCGGCTGCAGGAACTGTTCCGGGTTCGGCACGTTCATCTGCTTGAGGAAGTACAGTTCCGTCTTCCTCATGTCGTAGACCATCGGCAGCGCCTGCGAACGCTGCACGACAAGCTGGGCCAGCGACTGGCGCTGCATATCCGAGAAGATGCGCGGGTCGCTGACCGGCACGACCATCAGCGGACCGGCGAAGTCCTCGCGCGAGACGATCAGTTCGCCGTAGTCGTCCTGTATCTCGACGTTGTTGATCGTGCGTGCGTTGATGTCCCAAAGCTGCTTCAGGAACCGGCGCATCGAGCGATGGAGTCGTCCATGCACCGCGCCAAGGTTCTTCAGGCCCTGCTCGATGAACATGTTGGCGGTGCCGACCGGCGTGTTCCCGCCAAACTTGTCGTACTCGTCAAAAGTCGTGCGAACGACTCCGCGAGCGGCATCGACGAGGAAGCCGAGCAACTGGAACAGCACGGGGCTGGGCGGGTTGAACGGCAGCGGCATGTAGGTCTTGCGCACGTCGTCCTGCGCCAGAGACCCCTGCACTTCGGTCGTCTGCGTCGGTTGCGCGCGGATGTTCTGGCCACCAGCCGTCGCGCCTCCCTTGAGGCGGATGCCGGTCTGGCTGTTGTTCAGGTGCGCCGCGTCCAGCAGGGCGCGCAGCGAACCGGTGGCCGCACCGGACAGGCCGCCAATCATGTGCGTCATGCCGATGGGATAGCCGCCGCGCCACGGCCAGAACGGCCACTCGATCAGGAAGTCGAGTCGTTTCTTGAGCGGGTCGTCCTCGCGCCAGTTGCGGTAGATCGCCAGCACCTTCTCGGTGTCGGCGTCGATGGTGACGAGGTACGGCTCGGCCGGTGAGTCGTCGTCTTCAAGCGACAGCAGCGCCGACGTTTCGTAGACGATGCGGATGTTGTCGATGTTCTCGCTGGTCTGCTCACGGCCGATGATGCGGTCGTTCGACTGGCTCGACGCCGTCTGCTCCGGGGAGTCGGACGAAATCTTGATGTTGAGAACGTCGCGCCACAGCCCGTTGTTGACGTTGCTGTGGTACTGCCAGCGGTCGATCTCCTGCTCGTGCGTGATGCGAGGCTGCGTGTAGATCGCGCCGTCGCTCCACGGCCGGTGGACCTTGTCGATGGGAATTGCGACGACCGACGGGCCGTCGTCGCCGTAGTACATCTTCGTGTAGAAGGCACCACCGAGCGGGCACTGCGTGAAGCCCATCTCGAACTCGTGGTAGACGTTCGGCATCAACTCCGTAAGCTGGAGGTTCATGTAGCGCGACACGCGGTCGGCGCGCTCGTCCTTCTGGTCGGTGTTGGCACCGATGACCTTCGACTTCACCGGACCTTCCGGCGGCAGCATCTCGTTCATCACGCGCGCGGCGAAGTCGATGCAGGCTTCGGTCAGCACCGGGTGAACGACCTTGCTTGCGCCCGGGAACGACGCGCCGCCCGGGGCGTCGTCACCGAGACCGGTGCGGCGCAGGCCCTCTTCGTACTGCTTGTCCCGCTTCTCGCGCGACTCCTTGTCCACCTTGATGGCGTCAAGCATGTCCTTCGCGATCTGCGTCAGGCGGCCCTCTTCGAGGACTTCCGCGAGATTGGCGAAGTGATCGCTGGGATCGGCCGGGGGCGGGGCCTGATCATCCATCACGATCTCGACGGAGCCGTCGTCGTTGATGATCACGTCGCTGCCCGGAGGCGCAGCCGCGTCGATGCGGCTCACGCCTTCGGCCTTGCCCGGCTGGGCGTAGGGATCGTCTACGTTCTCGGCACCGTACACGTCACTCATCGCGCGTATCCTCCACCGCAGTAGCGCAGCGCGCCGCCCCTGCTGAAGTTCTGGGTGTCGATGGCATGATACAGCAGGGCGTCGTCGTCAACCGAGCCGCCCTGCGCAAAGACGTTCAAGTTCTCGATGCTGTTGCTGATGGGCGAGCCGGGATCGCGTCCACCCATGCCGCCGACGGCGCTGAAGATACGTTCGGGGCGGAAGCCGCCACGATCCGGATCATAGATGCCCATTGTGAAATCGCGCGCCGCATCGTCGCCAATCTCGCCCGTGTTGCCCTCGACAAGATTGCCAAGAGAATGGCCAAAGAACTTGCCGACCGCAGGACCGACAAACGGGATGGGGATCAGGTTGCCTGCCACGCTGCCCAGCGTGCCCAGCAGGTCGTGCAGGAAGCCGCCTTCCTTCATCTCGACCGGACCGCCTTCGGCGTACATGCTTTCGCCGGGGATGCCGTACCACTTGTCCATCTCGCCGCCGAAACGATAGCCGGGGACCTGTCCGCCGTTCGGATAGTTCATGTCCACGGCACCGCCGTCGGCGTAGTGCGTCTTTCGGAACCCCGGGAACGACTCGATGGCGATACGATTGGCGTCAATAAGTTCGCCGGTCTGCGGGTCCGCCAGATCGTTGTAGTTATCCTCCAGAGGTTTTTGCACGTTGCTCAGAGACTGGAGGATACCGGTGCGTCCTGCCACGTTGGGAAGACGACGGGTGATATACTTGGCTGCGGAACCAGCAGCGCCCATCGGGATAAAGTTTGTGGGATCAAGATAACCCGCGCCGGACTCTCGGTCTTTCATGGTCGAGGTGTACTTCGGCTCGAACACAGGCGCACGATCAGGAACAAGATGAGATAGACCCAGAGGAGTAGCGGCAAGGCGAGCCGCTTCCATCAAGGCATCTGACCCACCGCCCAACAGGAACTGCTTGCTGCGCTCCATGCCGTAGTCCGGCTCTTGAGATTCGCTCCACTCAACCGGGTTTTCCAGATAGGTACGAATCTGATCACGCATCCACGCAGGCGTGTTCTTGCTTACGCGGTTGCGATAAATTTGTTCCGGCGTCTTGGTGAACCGCTCGTTCATCGCATCAGTGAGATTGTCACTGCTGTCGAGGAACATGTAGCCGGTACTCCCGCCGCGCGCGTAGCCCTGCACGTTGTTCGACGCCAGTGCCGACAGAGCGCCTTCGCCTTCGGTCGGCGTCTGGAAGTCGAAGTAGGGAACGGTGTCGGGACCGAGCGTTCCAAGGTCTCCGACGTTACCGACGTTACCGACCTGTCCGCCGCCTGCGTAGTAATTCACGGGACCTCCTTCGGCCTTGCGCGGGAGGCCCAAACGATTGGCTTCTTCAATCCAGTTCGAGAGACGATCTACGGTTTGCGGCGTCATGTCTACGCTGTGCAGCCCGCGAGTGAGCGTCCAGTTGCTGCCGCTCTTCAGGAACTTTGCCCAATCTTCCGGGTTCAGAACACTGTAAGGAACGGGTCGCTCAAAGCCTCCGAACGCATCGCCCAACAATTTCCCTTCGTATCCGGAATGAGGGACTGCGGCATCCGCGCGTCGGATGGGCGGCCTCGTCGGGTCAATCTTTGAAAACGAAAATCCGGTCGTTCCGTAATCCGACGACAGGAACCGGGGATTAACCGACGCAAGCCGCAGATGCGCGATGTCTGGCATGCCCAGATCGCGCGCGGCTTTCGCATCGAGTGCCTGCGCAATGGCCCATTGCTGTTCCAGCTTGAGGTTCTCGACAGCGTTCCGGAAGTCAGGAGAAGCAATACCCGGCAAGCCGGGAATCTTCTGAACGGCCTTCGATTTCCGGAGAACCTCGTCCAGCTTTTCCGCCGTGTTCGGGCCGAATTGGCGAGAGGCGATGATGTCGTGCAGCATGTCCATTTGCATGCGCGCAGAGTCGCTCGCCTGCTTGCCCATCAGCCACGGCGCAAGATACGCGTCTTTGCCTTCGTTGGCGGCGAGTGCCGCTTGGTTGAATAGGCCGCTGACGACCGGCGGCATTGACGCCCAGATTTGATCTCCCTGCGCGGCCGGACCAAATGCGTAAAGCGGGCCAGCTTCCATCTCGCGCGGGCTGGTGAGGGGAATTCCCCCGACTTCATGCACAACTTCGCCGCCTACGGTGCGATCCCCGGGAGTGAGAATGACACGGCTGCCTTCGATGTCTTCCGGACGAATGACCGGCACGTTGGTGACCGGATTGGTCATGGTCTTGACGGCAACGAACTGATCGTAAGGATTTTCCGGCGTGACATTGCCAATCTTGTCTGTCGTGTCCTTGCCGCGACGAGTGATGCTCTTCAGCACGTCGTCAACAGATTCACCTGTGAACTTCGACGACTCCAAGACAGGATTGTAGGAAAGAGCGCCCTTGGGCTTGCGGACCGCTCCCTTGCTCTGGAACTTCTGCACGGGGCCTCCGTCGGCGCGGTTCAGCATCGAACGCTTGATGTCGCTATGAGTCGTCAAATCGTTTTCCGCCGCGTCCCACATCGTGTGGTGCGCAAGGTGTGGCGCGAACGGCCGGTATTCGGCAGGCATCGCGAAGTCCAGAGCGGCGATGCGATCACGCAGGCGTTCGACAGCTTCTTCCGCACCGGCTCCCTTGCCGCGCCGCATGAACTTCTCGAAGCCTACGCGCGTCTCCGGCGCGTTCAATTGAAGCTGGCGAGCGTCAAGCGTAGGCAGGTCTCCGTAGCCAATCATCGAGCCAAAGAACCCGCGCTTGGCCGCGTCGATGCCCTTGATGTCGCGCATCACGTCGTGCCACTCGGACGGATCGCCTTGTCCCGCCGCGTTGCGAGCGACCAGTTGCGAGAAGACGCCTTCCTTTCCCGGGAACAGCGTCGGCGCAAGTTCGAGGTCTTCGGCCAGCTTGTTGTGGAAGCCGAACGGACGCATGAAGTGGCGCATGTTTGCGATGGCTTCGGGATGCGCCTCGCCTTCAGCCGCGTAGCGCAGGTACTTCTCTCCGGCAGGCGAGCGCAGCCAATCGGAGAACGCGCCTTCCGGGCGGATCATCAGGTCGTTGGTGGACAGCGCAATCGACGGATCGAGATTGTGACGACCAATTGCTTGCCGTTGGATGCTGGAGCGAGTCGTCGTGTATGCCTTGAGCAGGTCTTCCGGCGTAAGGCCTTCGGTGCCCGCGATGTTGGCCATCGTGCGCATGAAGTCGCCGTAGTCGAGGACGTGCTGCGGTATCTGCGAAGGCATCTTGGACGCCACGTCTTCTAGCGGTGCCCACTTCCAGTCGTCGATGTACTTGGTGGGCTTGTCGGCAAAACTTTTCAGACGACTCAGCCAGCCGCCCTTGTCCATGTGGATCGGGCCGCCTTCGGCCTTGGTGATGCCCGCGATGTCGCTGTTGGTCGTGGAGAGACGCTTGAACAGGTCTTCCATCGCGCCTTCGAGGTAGCCCTTGCCGAACGGCGTCTTCCGGTCGTAGGTCATCGGAATGCCCGACTGACCGAGACGATAGCTGTGCAGCGCGGCCCACAGGTTCGCAGGATTGTCCGCGCCGTAGTCCGACATGACTTCCTTGGCCGCCTTGTTCTTCTGCATCTCAAGCCACAGCGCGCCGCGCTGATTGTTGATGTCTTCCGCGTTGCGCAGCATGGCGTCAGGCGCAAGCCGATGACCGCTCGGAAACCCTTTGCCATAGTCCGGCGCGCCTAGCGCAACCAACGCGTCGGGCTGGCTGCCGGTGATATACGACACGAAACGTGGGTCGGAAGAATCGCGGCGGGCGGTGCCCCACGGCTTCAGCCAGTTGTTCAGGTCGCCCATCGAAGGCGCAAGCGGTCCGCTTTCGCCACCCTGAATGGCAAATCGGATCAGGCCGGGATCACCGAGAGGCGTTCCGGTCGGGCTGATCGGCGGATGCGAGTGGACCTGAAAGCCTTCCGGTAGCCGTCGTGCATCCATGTGACGGCGGAACGACAGGTAACCCGTACCTTCCGGGTTATTCGGGTCCAGTTCGTAGATGCGCGGGTAGTCGGTCGGCGTCGGCGTTCTAGACAAATCAACCGCGCTTGTCGTAGCAAGGCCCGGAGCCGAAACCCACTCCTGACCGGTCTGCGCGCTGCCGTGTCCGAAACGACCGGCCTCAAGACCGGTGCGCGCCGCTTCCTCGTTGACTTCCTTGATCGCTCGACGACTCGCGCCGCCAAACCAGTCGGCAATGTTGTCCGCAAAACGAAAGACGCCCTTCGCAGGCACTTGCGCCATCGTCGGGCGCACCGGGCCGCCGCCGATGTCGTAGCCCTTGACCTCGCCGCCTTCGGCAAAGATCGGACCAAACTGGGGCAGGTCGTCTTCACGCAGTTTGCGGCCCATCAGCGGGCTGTAGAACTGCTCTTCGGGAACGATGCGCTTGCCCTCGATGCGCTTCCTGAAAATGGCGCGCTGCTCAAGGTCCTTGTCCGCAAGATACTTGTAGTCGTCTTCGGGAAACTGCGGTCGGATGACGACAAGAGACTTCGGTTCCTGAAGGTATCGCTCGATGGCCATGTTGCGGTGACGGCCCTGATGGCTGCGGATGAACGGATACTCTTCCGTCGTCTGGGTCATCGCGCCACGGTCGTTGAACAGCATCGGTCGCTTGGTGCCCATATCGACGCGCAGTTCAGGCACGTCGTGCCAGCCGCTCTCGCGGCCCACGTCGCCGTAGTAGCCCAGCACGTCTTCGAGGGTCTGCTGGTTCTTCAGCTTCTGCCGGAGGTTTATCGGAAACTCGATGGCGTTCTCATACGGAACTTCCCGCAGGGTCGACTCGGGAATCTGCGCGGCAAACTTCTGGAAGTCGCCGGGGTCCATAACGGTCAGGAGGTGCTTGCCGCGCTCGCTGACGGCCTTCTCCAGCGCACGCGGCGTGTACATGCCAAGGTTCGCCCCGGCGTCGGCGGCGTCTTCGAGCCGCTGCCGGTTGATCAGTCCCATGAAGTTCTCGACCTTGGCCAGCGAATCCTTGATGCGCTGGGCCATGTCGGACTGGACGTAGGGCGAAGGCGCGGGGGCCTTTTTGACAAGCGGAGGAGCCATCGGGACCCGGGCAAGACAGGGGTTCCGACGACTCTACCCTACCAAAACGACTCTGGCCAGTCCCCTACCGGGAGCCGCTGAAGTACCGCCAGAGGGCCAGCAGAAGCGTGACGCCCAGCCAGAGGAATCCCACCACGGCCACGACCGCGCTGACGACGCCGATGACCAGCAGGGCGTAGACGACCTGCTCCAGCATGTGCCAGAGCGTCTGGCTCATGCCGTGGCGGCCTTCACGAGGTGCATGGCGGCGTCTTCCAGATGGGTGATGGCCAGCGCGGCGTTGCGCTCGGCGGCGATCAGGCGGGCGTTCCGGGCGGCGTTCGGCACGTTCGGGTTCCCGGCCGCGTCGGTCTCCGGCATCAGCGGCCGGTCGCGGAGTCGTTCGGCCTCCGTCATCAGCGCCGCCGCCAGCAGCTTCAGGCGGGCCACGTCGGTGATCATGTTCGGGTTGAAGTCGTGCCGCACGATCAGCAGCGCGCTCGGGCTGGCCTCCTGCTCGAAGCTGAACTTGATCGGCTTGGTCGTATCGACCGCAGGCTTCGGCGGCGTATTGTCCATCGTACTCACTTGAGAATCTCCCAGTCGTTGGCCAGCAGGTCGGTCTGGCTGCACAGCCACGGCACCAGCCGACCGTCGGCGGAACGCATGACGACCATCGGCAGGAGCGGCTGCGTGATCACGCTCTGCTCGTCCCTGCGCTCATCCATCGGGTGCGTGGCGTAGGCGCAGCCCCAGTCGTCGCCCTTGACGAAGGCGAGCCACATGCCCTTGCCGTTCCAGCCCT
>JBDLPS010000067.1:0-3210 GCA_039800965.1 Pseudomonadota bacterium
CTGGCGCGGGAGTGGTTCGGCCAGGCAAGGGCCTCCGGCGACGATGTGCGGGAACTGCTGCATGACGGACATGCCACGGCCTGCGTGGAAGATGCGGCCTTCGTGCATGTCAGGGCCTTCACGGCCCATGTGAACGTAGGCTTCTTCCAAGGGACGGAGCTGCCGGACCCTGAGGGACTGCTGGAAGGGACGGGCAAGCGGATGCGGCACGTGAAACTGAGGCCGGGCGTCGTCGTGGATGCGAAAGCGCTCAAGGCGTTGATACGCGCCGCGTACCGGGACATGCAGCAGCGGGTGGAAGCGGAGCGATAACGCCGCCCGAAAGCTGTGCAGGGACACCGCCCGGTGCTTTAATCGCGGGCCAGCACGTCAAGTCGCCGCAGGGCGGGGTTCAAGCATGACCAGCAAGATCGACCGGAACATCCGCCGCGGCGTGGCCGCATTCGTGGCGGCAGCTGCGATGGCCTGCGCCACCTTGGCCCAGGCCGCTGCTGCCGCAGCTCCCGCCAGCGTGGGGCGTGGCGCGCCGCTGGCCGTCGATCCGCGCGTGTACGTGGATGCCCTGCCGGCGCAGCCTACGCCGCAGCAGATCGAGGACTACATCCGCAAGACGCAATCCGGCGTCGTCGGTCCGCAGCATGTCCGCCTGCGGCCGTTCTTCCAGCCCGTGCCCCCGAACGCCGCGCCGCTGCCCATCGTCGACGTGGGTTCAGCCTGGAGTGGGGATAGCCCGAAGGGCGTGACGCCCCTGCCGGTCGATATCTTCACCTCGAAGGATTTCTATGCCGATCGGTCCTTGTGGACCGATCCGAGATACTTCCGCTGCAACAGCCCGGCGGCCCTCGAGAACCAGCGCGGTGCCAATGGCGGTGCGCTCATCACCAACGGTGATCCGAAGACGGCGGCCTGGGGGTATTGCGACCGTGACCTGCCGCGCAAGGCGCTGGTGAGTCCCTATGCGTTCAAGTCCGCGCAGGCGCACTACGAGGCGCTGCTCGCCGAGACGAAATCGCATGGCGGTCCGACGCAGCACAGCTACAAGACCGTGCCCGGTGACATGACCGGTCGCTACAGCGTCGACTTCTTCAACGGCGACTGGTACGCCTACATGGCCTACAACCAGGTCTCGACGATCCTGTCGCTGCTGACGCCTGAATACCAGAAGCGCATGGTGCAGCAGATGTACCACGAGGCGGTCAGCGCGGCCTCGCAATGGCCCTCCCAGTACTGCTGGCCGGAAGGCTTCATGCGGCGCTTCGATCCGGTGGCGACGCAGGCACAGATCAATCCGCATTACTTCTATGTGATGCCGCAGGCCGTGCATATTTCGACCGGCGTGGCGCGCAATTTCGTCACGACGATCAACATCGGTCGCCAGTTCAACATGACGGGCGCGGTGCCGCGCCTTGGCGCCGACGTGCCGCGCTGGTACGGCGAGACGGTCGGCTTCTGGGACAAGGACACCCTGATCACGTGGACATCGAACATCCAGGGCTGGATGGTCCACGGCAAGTTCGAGTTCTCGAGCAAGATGCAGACGGTCGAGATCTACTCGCCGGTGCGTGATGCGAAGGGCAAGGTCACGGGCATCAATCACGAGGCCGTGCTGTACGATGCCGATGCGCTGGTCGAGCCGATCCGCATCGTCCGCACGCTCCATCGCATGGGCGGCCTCGAGGACGGCAACCCCTATACCTTCATCGAGTGCGTGCCCAACATCTATCCCATCAAGGGCCATGCGACGGCGGTGACGCCGGGCGAGAACATCCAGTTCGAGTTCCCGGACATCTACGGCCGCCCGTGGGCGAAGAACTGGGAGCGGTACTACGAGCAGGGCATGAAGCGTCCGGACGCGGACGAGGCGATGTTCAAGTTCGACTGATCCGGCCCAATCGTCGTTGCGCTATCTGGCGGGACTGGCCCGCCAGCCGTCGTAACTGCCCTTGCCCTCGGTGGCGATGACGTCCAGCTTGTCGCGCAGGCCGAGCAGGTCGGACTCGACCGGATACATCTTCTTCACGCCCACGACCTGCCAGCCACCGCCGCGCGCGTCACGAGCAACCGTCGTCGCGAACGCCAGGGCCTCGAGTTTCAGCACTGCCTCGTCGGCCCTGAACTGGCTTGGGAAGTGCAGCGTGAACTCGATGCGGTGGAGCTGTGTCAGGTCATCGCCCGAGGCTGCCAGTTTCGCGAGTGCGGCAGCATCGGAGAAGGGTGTTGATGTGGCAGGCGTCATGCAGCGGATGATGGCGCATACTGCCGTTCCATGAAACGGCCGTTGCTTCTGTTGTCGCTTGTCGCGCTTGTTGCCTGCCAGCGTCCTGCACCGTCGGCAGCCCCAACACGCATGGGGCTGTGCCCCACGGACAGCGGCGGCCTTGTGACCGAAGACCACGTCGCCGTGCCGGCCTGGAAAGCAGAACTCATCACCTGTGGCTATGGCCCGGCGGAAAGCGAAGCGCTGGAATCCACGCTCTACGTCAAGGAAGAGGCGCTACCCCTTCGCCGTCTGGCAACGGGCCTCACGGGAACGCTGCATCCGCTGCCCGCGTCGCGGAAGCTGTTCTCCTGCCAGGACAATGGCGTGATCTCCACCACGGCCCCCCTGCTCATCGATCTTTCGGGCACGGCGCAGGCCTTGCTGCCGCATGCCGGCAGCCTGCGGGCCTGCAACAGGGTGGGAACCGGTGAACAGGTGCTGGTGCATTACGACGAGGCCGGGGAAAACAACGTCCCCTTCTCGCAAGTTCGCATATACGGCGCCGATGGGGCGCTGCTGGTGGAACAGCGTTTTGAACATGAAGGCAGCGTGGTGTTTGTCGTGGACGGCAAGCCGTTCACCGCCGAGGTGCTCGTGCCGGAGATGCCGGACTAGCGGTTCCGGCTAAACCCTGGAAGACAGCAGTCGCCCGTAGCCGGGGGCCGCGCCATCGAGGCCCACGAGCTTTGCGCCGGCCCACAGGCCATGCGGCATGCTTGAGACGACCGGCACGCCGGTGCGGGCTTCCAGCGGCGCGATGATCTCCAGCGTGCGGAAGCCACCACAGGACACCAGCAGCGAATCCGCGCTCCGCGCCGCCGCGTGCACGCCTGCGGCGAAGTCGATCAGCGTTTGCTGCGAGACCTTGTCCACGTCAGTCATCGCCTCAATGCCCATGCCGCGGATCAGCACCGGCTCCAGCCCGTGTTCCAGCAGGAAGGCGCGCAGCC
>JBDLPS010000068.1:0-5017 GCA_039800965.1 Pseudomonadota bacterium
GTGGCCAGTTCGAAGGCCAGTTCCACCGCCGCGTTGCGCGCATCGGTGTTGGCCAGGGTCGCCAGTTCCTGCACCACTTCGTCCACCGGCAGCACCGCCCGGTCGGTCTGTCGATTGCTCACCAGATGGCGCAGGCGGCGGATCACCTCGCCCGCGCGCAGCGCCTGCGCCGAGATCTGCTTCAGCGCCGCGTGGATCTCGGGCAGGTCAGGATCCGGTGAATCCAGCATGCGGTCGCAGGCCTGCGCATAGGTGGCGATGGCCGACAGCGGCTGATTGAGTTCGTGTGCGATGCCGCCCGCCATCTCGCCCATCGCGGCATAGCGCGCCACCTGCGCCAGCCGTGCCTGCGAGCGCCGGCTTTCTTCTTCGGCCTCGCGCCGCTGCGTGAGGTCGTGCACGAAGCCCACGAAGCGCGGCGGATCGCTGTCCGGCACGCGACCCACCGACAGGTGAGCGGGGAAAGTGCTGCCATCGCGACGCTGCGCTTCGACTTCGCGGCCGCGGCCGATCACGCGCGCCTCGCCTGTGTCGAGGTAGCGCTGGATGTGCTGGTCGTGTTCGGCGGCCATCGCCGCCGGCATGAACAGCCCGATGTTGCGGCCCAGTGAATCGGCGGCCGCATAGCCGAACAGCTGCTCGGCTGCGTGGTTCAGCGCAAGGATGATGCCCCCGCGGTCGATCATGATGATCGCGTCGACGGCGGCATCCAGCAGCGCCTGCAGTTCACGGTCGGCACGTGTTTCGGGGATCATGTGTGGATACTGGATTCCGGAGCCCCCATGTCGCAACTCCATGCCGCTCTCGATGCCCGCTACGGTGGGCAGGTTCCCGCCACCGGCGCCTTGCCTCCGGCCAACGCCGTGCTCGACTGCCTGCTCGCGCACCGCTCCGTGCGCGCCTACCTGCCCACGCCGCTGCCCGAGGGCACGCTCGAAACGCTGGTCGCCGCGGCACAGTCGGCCTCCACCTCGTCCAACCTGCAGGTCTGGAGCGTTGTCGCCATCGAGGACGCAGGCCGCAAGGCGCGCCTCTCCGAGCTTGCCGGCAAGCAGCAGCACGTGAAGGACGCGCCGCTCTTCCTTGTCTGGCTGGCGGACCTCGCGCGCCTCGATGCCACCGCCCAGTCGCTGGGGGGCAAGGCCGAAGGGCTGGAATTCCTCGAGGCCCTGATGGTCGGCGTCATCGATGCCGCGCTGGCCGCGCAGAACGCCGTGGTCGCACTCGAGTCGCTGGGCCTCGCCAGCGTCTACATCGGCGGCATCCGCAACCATCCCCGGGAGGTTGCCGCGGAGCTGGGCCTGCCGCCCGGCGTCTTCGCCGTCTTCGGCATGTGTGTCGGCTACGAAGACCCCGCCCGCAGCGCCACGGTGAAACCGCGCCTGCGGCAGGCAGCCGTGCTGCATCGGGAGCAGTACCAGCTCGCGCCCCAGCTGTCCGAGGCGCGTGCCTACGACGCCGTGCTGGCGCGCTTCTGGGCGGGGCAGGGCATGTCACCGCCGGAGTGGACGCGCACCGCCGTCAACCGCGTGAAGACCGCCGCGTCCCTGCACGGTCGCGAGCACCTGGTCGAGGCGCTGCGCCAGCTGGGTTTCGGTCTGCGTTAGCTGGCGTCCGCCGCAAATTTGTATATACTCGCGGCCCCCGCAAGGGACAGCCCGAAAGAGCGGTCGCAGGCGGGGCGCAGGTGAGCTGCAAAACGCGTGGCAAAACCACGCAGGCTTGCAGTATCATTTCGGGGCAGTGGCGTCAGGTTCCGGGTGCGAAGCGCCCGTAGCTCAGGTGGATAGAGCATCGGCCTTCTAAGCCGAGGGTCGCAGGTTCGATTCCTGCCGGGCGCGCCAGGCTTCACTATGCTGCGCAGTCGATGGTGGACGTAGCTCAGCTGGTAGAGTCCCGGATTGTGATTCCGGCCGTCGCGGGTTCGAGTCCCGTCGTCCACCCCACCCATTTTCAAATGGGCCGTTAGCTCAGTTGGTAGAGCAGTTGACTCTTAATCAATTGGTCGTAGGTTCGAATCCTACACGGCCCACCATCTTCTCCCCCCGCCCGACCCGCATCCCGCGGCTCCGGTATACTCCCCCGTCCACCGCCCTGCGAAAGTGGCGGAACTGGTAGACGCACTGGATTTAGGTTCCAGCGGGGAAACCCGTGAGAGTTCGAGTCTCTCCTTTCGCACCAAACAACTGAAGAACACGCTGCTGGGTTTTGAGGTAAAGACGATGCAATTCACCGTGACGACGACCACCGGACTGGAGCGCAGGCTCGAGGTCGCCATTCCCCATGCCCGCGTCGCGGGTGAAGTCGAAAGCCGCCTGCGCGAATACGCGCGCACGGCCTCCCTGAAGGGCTTCCGTCCCGGCAAGGTGCCCTTCAACGTCATCCAGAAGCAGTTCGGCGGCCAGGCCCGCAGCGACGTCGTCTCCGACCTCATCCGCGAGGGCTATTCCGAGGCCGTCACCAAGGAAAACCTCCGTCCGGCCGGCAACCCGCGCATCGAGCCGCTCGATCTCGGCGCCGAAGGCCAGGACCTCAAGTTCGCGGCCCTCTTCGAAGTCATGCCCGAAGTGGCGCTCAAGCCCGTCGAGGACATCGCGATCGAGCGCACCGTGGCCGAGATCACCGAGGCCGACGTCGACGCCATGATCGAGAGCATGCGCAAGCAGCGCACCGAATACCGTGAAGTCACCCGTGCCAGCCAGTCGGGCGACCGCGTCACGGTCGACTTCCTCGGCCGCGTCGACGGCGTGGCCTTCGCCGGTGGCGAAGGCAAGGACACGCCCTTCGTGCTCGGCTCGGGCCGCGCCATCGCCGACTTCGAAACCGCGCTCACGGGCATGGCCCCTGGCGACAAGAAGACCGCACCGGTCAAGTTCCCCGAGCAGTACGGCGCCGCCGAGCTCGCCGGCAAGCAGGCCGAGTTCGACCTCGCGGTCACCAAGGTCGAAGAGCCGGTCCTGCCGCCCGTCGACGATGACTTCGCCGCGTCCTTCGGCCTGCCCGAAGGCGGCGTGGCCAAGCTGCGCGAAGAAGTCCGCAACAGCATGGAGCGCGAGGTCGGCGAGGCCGTGCGCGGCAAGCTGCGCGCGCAGGTCTTCGATGCCCTCATCGAAGCCAACCCGGTCGACCTGCCGCGTGCGCTGGTCGATGAACAGGTGCAGGAACTGCAGATCGACATGATGCAGCGTGCCGGCATGCGCGACGCCAAGCAGGCGCCCCCGCGCGAGCCCTTCGTCGAGCCGGCCCGTCGCCGCGTGGCGCTCGGCCTGCTCATCGGCGAGCTCATCCGCCGCGAGCAGATGACGGTCGACCGCGACCGCGTCAACACGCGCCTGGACGAGCTTGCTTCGGCCTACCCGAACGCCGAAGAAATCCGCCGCGCCTACCTGCAGAGCCCCGACGCCATGCGCCAGATCGAAACCTCGGTCCTCGAAGACCAGGCCGTCGACTGGATCGTGGCCCGCGCCAAGGTCACGGACAAGGCTTCGGCCTTTGCCGACGTCACCGGCTTCGGTCGCCAGCCGTCATGAACCTCGTCCCGATGGTCGTCGAGCAGACGGCGCGCGGCGAACGGGCCTACGACATCTACTCGCGCCTGCTGAAGGAGCGCGTGGTGTTCGCCGTGGGCCCGGTCGACGACCACATGGCCAACCTCATCGTGGCGCAGCTGCTGTTCCTCGAATCGGAAAACCCGGACAAGGACATCTCGCTGTACATCAACTCGCCGGGTGGCGTCGTCACGGCGGGCATGGCGATCTACGACACCATGCAGTTCATCAAGCCCGATGTCTCCACCATCTGTGTCGGGCAGGCGGCGAGCATGGGCGCGGTGCTGCTGGCCGGCGGTGCCAAGGGCAAGCGCTTCGCGCTGCCGCACTCGCGCGTGATGATCCACCAGCCGCTGGGCGGGGCCGAGGGCCAGGCCACCGAAATGGAAATCCGCGTGCGCGAGATCCTCAAGATCCGCGAAAAGCTCAACGCCGTGCTGGCCCACCATACGGGCCAGTCCATGGAAAAGATCAAGCTCGACACCGACCGCGACAACTTCATGAGCTCCGAAGAGGCCCGCGAATACGGGCTGATCGACCAGGTGCTGCAGTCGCGCACCGTGGTATAAACGGGCCATCCAGGCGGCCCAGGATGGGTTGAATGACCGACGACACGCGCGCCAAGACGACCGACGACGGCAAGCTGCTGTACTGCTCCTTCTGCGGCAAGAGCCAGCATGAAGTGCGCAAGCTCATCGCGGGCCCGTCGGTCTTCGTCTGCGACGAGTGCGTCGAGCTCTGCAACGACATCATCCGCGAAGAGCTCGAAGACAAGACCGAGCAGTCGCGCGACAAGCTGCCCAAGCCGCACGAGCTCAAGGCCGCCCTCGACGAATACGTCATCGGCCAGGACCGCGCCAAGAAAACCCTCTCCGTCGCCGTCTACAACCACTACAAGCGACTGCAGACCCGCGGCACCGGCAAGGCCTCCAAGGACGAGGTCGAGATCGCCAAGAGCAACATCCTGCTGATCGGGCCCACCGGCTCGGGCAAGACGCTGCTGGCCGACACGCTCGCGCGCCTGCTCAACGTCCCCTTCACGATCGCCGATGCCACGACGCTCACCGAGGCCGGTTACGTCGGCGAAGACGTCGAGAACATCATCCAGAAGCTGCTCCAGAAGTGCGACTACGACGTCGAGAAGGCGCAGACCGGCATCGTCTACATCGACGAGATCGACAAGATCTCGCGCAAGTCGGACAACCCGTCGATCACCCGCGATGTGTCGGGCGAGGGCGTGCAGCAGGCGCTGCTGAAGCTCATCGAAGGCACGACGGCCGCGGTGCCGCCGCAGGGCGGCCGCAAGCACCCGCAGCAGGAATTCCTGCAGGTCGACACCTCGAACATCCTGTTCATCGTGGGCGGCGCCTTCGCCGGCCTCGAGAAGATCATCCTGAACCGCACGCAGAAGGGTGGCATCGGCTTCACCTCCGAAGTGCGGGGCGTTAACACCCGTCCGCACGGCAACG
>JBDLPS010000069.1:0-7900 GCA_039800965.1 Pseudomonadota bacterium
TGCTCGGCGTCGAGGTGAAGGGCGCCGACCTGCTGCCGCCGGAGAACGAGATCGACGGCTTCGACAACGTCGCCGCGGCCTTGAGCGTCTCGCCCTATTTCGTCGACCAGTACATCGGTGCCGCACGCACGGTGGCCCGCATCGCGATGGGCGATCCGGCGCCCAAGGTCACCAACTCCTTCTATCCGGTGCCTGTCGATGTCTCGCAGGAGACCTACATCCCCGGCTTCCCGCTGGGCACGCGGGACGGCATGAAGTTCCGCCATACGTTTCCGGCGAACGGGCAGTACCGCTTCAACATCAACGACCTCGATGTCGGACTGTATCCGTCCGCGGCCGAAACACGGCACACGCTGGTCGTGATGGTCGATGGCCAGGAAGTCTTCCGCGGCGCGCTGGGCGGCCCCGAAGACCTGGCGCTCGTCGACCGCGAAGGCGCGGACGGTCGTCGCAAGCTGATGGAGCGCTTCCAGAACATCCCGGTCACGCTGACGGCCGGCACGCACGACGTGCTGGTCACGTTCATCGAGCGCGCCCGTGCCGAGTCCGACGAAGTGGTCGGCGGTGCGGCGGGCTTCGGCGGCGGCTTCGGCCGGCTGCGCGTGCCGCGCATGCTCGATGGCGTGCAGATCCTCGGCCCCTCGGGGCAGGTCACGCTGAACCACACGGCAAGCCGTGACCGCATCTTCGTGTGCACGCCCAAGTCGGGCGAAGAGCGCGACTGCGCGGCGAAGATCGCCCGCAACCTCGCCGGCAAGGCCTTCCGCCGGCCGGCCGACGAGGCCGATGTGAAGCGCCTGCTGCCCTTCTACGACCTGGGCAGGCGCAATAACGGCAGCTTCGACGACGGCGTGCGCCTGCTGGTGACCGCCGTGCTGTCGAGCCCGGATTTCCTGTATCGCAGCGTCGCGCCGGCCCAGGGCAACGAGGCTTCACGGCCCCTGTCGAGCCTGGAACTGGCGAACCGCCTGGCCTTCTTCCTGTGGAGCGAGGCTCCGGACGACACGCTGCTGAACGTGGCGCTGTCGGGCCAGCTGCAGGATCCGGCCGTGCTCAAGGCGCAGACGGCCCGCATGCTGGCCGACCCGCGCGCCGCCGCGCTGGTCGATGGCTTCGCGATTCGCTGGTTCAACCTGGACGAGCTCGAGTCCGTGGTGCCGGATCCGAAGCTCTTCCCGGAATTCACGCCCGCGCTGCGCGAGGACTTCACGCAGGAGCTGGTGCTGTTCCTGAAGAGCGTCCTGCTGTCGGACCAGAGCGTCATGCGCCTGATCGACAGCGACACGACCTTCCTGAACGAGCGCCTCGCGCGCCATTACGGCATCACCGATGTGTTCGGCCCGCAGTTCCGCCGCGTGCGACTCAAGGACGCCCACCGCTACGGCATGCTCGGCAAGGGCGCGATGCTGCTGCGCACGTCCTATGGCGATCGCACCTCGCCGATCCTGCGCGGCGCCTGGGTGCTCGACAAGCTGATGGGCACGCCCCCGGCGCCGCCGCCGCCGGGCGTGAACACCGACATCTCGACCAAGGAAGGCGAGAAGCCGAAGACGCTGCGCGCCCGTCTTGAAAAGCACCGCGCGAACCAGGCCTGCAACCAGTGCCATGGCGTGATCGACCCGATCGGCCTCTCGCTGGACAGCTTCGACGCGATCGGCCGCTGGCGTGATTTCGACGTCGTAGCCCGCGAGAACATCGACCCCGACACCGTGCTGGCCAACGGCGTCCGCGCCAGCGGCGTGGATGGCCTGCGCGCGGAGATCCTGCGGCTGCCGGAGAAGTTCGTGCTGTCGATGACGCGCAAGCTGGCGGTCTATGCGGTGGGGCGCGAACTCGATCCGCAGGACCTGCCGCAGGTCCGATCGATCATCCGCACTGCGAAGGCAGAGGACTACCGCTTCGCATCGCTCGTGCAAGGCATCGTCGCGAGCCCGGCGTTCCGCCTGCAGGGGCGCGCCAAAGAGGACGCGCTGCCGCAATCCACGGTCGCCGCCACACGTTAACCGGGAGCTCCACCATGTTCCTCACCAGAAAGCACCTGTCACGGCGCACCGTCCTGAAGGGCGCCGGCGTCGCCGTCGGCCTCCCGCTGCTCGATGCCATGATCCCGGCCGCCACCGCACTGGCGAAGACGGCTGCCAATCCGTCGATGCACTGTGGGTTCTTCTACATCCCGCATGGCGCCATCATGGGCAACACGGCCCTCGGCCCTTCGGCCGACAAGTGGACGCCGTCCGGCAAGGGCGACAATTTCCGCCTCAGCGAGATCCTCTCGCCGCTCGAGAAGCACAAGCGCTACGTCACGTCCTTCGGCAACCTGGAGAACCAGGCCAGCCTGAACTCGGTGCACACGCTGAACCCGGCCACCTGGCTCAGCGCGATGAAGCCGAAGACCGACTCCGCCGGTGCCGACATGGCCCCGACGATCGACCAGATCATCGCGCGACAGATCGGCCAGGACACGCCGCTGCCCTCGCTGGAGCTCGCCTCCGAAACAACGCTGCAGGTCGCGGCATGCGGCGGCAGCACGAGCCGCTGCTTCTACAGCACCACGCTGTCGTTCCGGAACGCGAGTTCGCCGCTGCCGATGGAATACAACCCGCGCAAGGTGTTCACGCAGCTGTTCGGCGAAGGCGACACCGCCGAGGAGCGTGCGGCCCTGATGCAGCAGACCGCGAGCATCTTGGACCTCATCGCGGAGCGCACGACATCACTCCGCGGCACGCTGGGCGCGAAGGACCGTGCGACGCTCGATAACCATCTCGAGGCCGTGCGCGAGATCGAGCGCCGCGTGCAGAAATCACAATCCCAGAGCACCGCCGGCATCACCGTGCCCAAGGCGCCGCCCGGTGAGCTCGACGATTTCGACAAGCAGGTGACGCTGCAGTTCGACCTGCTGGCGCTGGCCTACCAGGCGCGCCTCACGCGCGTGTCGACCTATATGATGGTGTCGGAAGGCACGAACCGGACCTACAACCATATCGGCGTGCCGGATGCCTTCCATCCGCTGTCGCACCATGCGAACGATCCGGAGCGCCTGCAGAAGCTCGCGAAGGTGCAGAAGTACCACGTGCAGCGCTTTGCGGATTTCATCGCGAAGATGGCGGCGACACCGGATGGCGACGGTTCGCTGCTCGACCATTCGATCTTCATGTACGGCTCGAACATGAGCAACAGCGACCGCCACAACAGTACCCCGCTGCCGAACATCCTCGTGGGCGGCGCCAACGGCAGGCTCAAGGGCGGCCAGCACATCGACCTGCCGGAACACACGCCGATCGCGAACCTCCTGCTCACCGTGCTGAACAAGGCTGGCGTCGAGCAGCAACGCCTGAGCGACAGCACCGGCATCATTCGGGAGGCCTGATGAACCGCCGTTACGACCGACGATTCCTGCTGCAGGGCGCCGCGCTGTGCGCGGCCGGCAGCCTGCTGTCACCGCTCGCCCGCGCTGCCGCGAAGTCCCTGCCCGTCGCGACGTCCGGCCTCGCCCCCGGTCTGCACCTGATCAGCGGCGTGGGCGCCAACGTCCTCGCGCTCGAACTGGGTGATGGCCTGCTGCTGGTCGACAGCGGCACGGCGGCGCAGGCTGGCGCGCTGCGCACGCAGCTGCAGAAGCTGCCCGGCGGCGGGCGCGTGAAGACGCTCATCAACACGCACTGGCATGCCGAGCAGACCGGCTCCAACGAAGCCTTGGGCAAGGGCGGGGCGCAGATCATCGCGCAGGAGAAGACGCGCCAGCGCCTGTCCATCGACCAGTACCGACCGGAGATCGACGGCTACGTGAAGGCACTGCCCGTGGCGGCGCGGCCGACGAAGTCCTTCTACACCTCGGATTCCCTCACGGTTGGTAACGAGCAGATCGAGCTGGGTTACCTGCTCGAGGCGCACACCGACGGCGACTGCTTCGTGCACTTCCGCAAGGCGAATGTCATTGCCGTGGGTGACGTTGTGGCGCCGGATCGCGATCCGCTGCTGGACTGGTATGGCGGCGGCTGGATCGGCGGCCGCGTGGATGCGCTGGACCAGCTGCTGAAGCGGAGCGACGCCCAGACGCGCTTCGTTCCCGCACAGGGCCCGGTGGTGACGCGCGAGCAGCTCAAGACCGAGCGCGACTTCCTCGACGGTGCCTACACGCG
Source organism: Pseudomonadota bacterium (assembly GCA_039800965.1). Lineage (GTDB taxonomy): Bacteria > Pseudomonadota > Gammaproteobacteria > Steroidobacterales > Steroidobacteraceae > ZC4RG30. Next base: position 4,140 of record JBDLPS010000069.1, read on the forward strand.
CATGACCGAGCTGCTGCGCAAGGGCTACAGCGCGCAGGACATGCTCGCAGCGGATGTCTACAAAGGCCTGCCGCGCCAGCTCGTGGACGCACCAGTCTTCGCGAAGTCGGCTTTCAAGGGTCTCTGGGCCCATCACAACACGATCTCGCACGACATCGTGTAGGCGGAGCATTCCATGATCCTGCGACAGATGATGAAGACGGGCCTGCTGCTGATCGCGGCTGCCGTGGGCACCGCGGTCCACGCCGGCGAGGCGCGGCTTGCCGATGCGCTGCAGGCGGGTGATCGGGCGACGGCCCTGCAGCTGATCAAGGCCGGTGCCGACGTGAATGCCGCACAGCCCGACGGCACGACGCCGCTGCACTGGGCCGTGTACGCGGTGGACACGGAACTCACGCATGCGCTCCTCGCAAAGAGTGCGAAGGCCGAGGTGCGCAACAGCTTCGGTGCCACGCCGCTGGCCGAGGCCGCGAAGACCGCGAACCTGGAACTGGTGCAGGCCCTGCTGAAGGCCGGCGCGAAGCCCGATACCGCCAACCAGGACGGCCAGACGCCCTTGATGCTGACGGCACGAACGGGCGTCGTCGACGTGGCCCAGGCGCTGGTGAAAGCCGGTGCCAAGGTGAACGCCAGGGAAAGCTGGCGCGGACAGACCGCCCTCATGTGGGCGGCCGGCACTGCGCAGGCCGACATGGTTGCCTTCCTCGTCGGCAAGGGCGCGGACGTGAGCCTGCGCGCCACCATCAATGACTTCGCCACGCAGGTGACCTCGGAACCGCGTGCCCAATACCGCCCGACGGGCGGACTGACGCCGCTGCTCTATGCCGCGCGCTCGGGCTGCGGCAGCTGCGTGACCACGCTGCTCAAGGCCGGCGCCAGCATCGACAAGCCCACGCCGGAAGGCATCACGCCCTTGATGACGGCGCTGGACAACCTGAACTTCGATGTCGCGAAGCAACTGCTCGACCGCGGCGCCAATCCGCAGGTGCAGGACTGGTGGGGCCGCACGGCGCTCTACATCGCCATCGACATGAACTCCGCCATCCGCGGCAGCACGGCAGGCGCAGCGGACAAGGGTGTGACGGCGCTCGACCTGGCCCGGGCGCTGCTCGACAAGGGCGTGAACCCGAACCCGCAGCTCAACATGCATCGCCCCGGTCGCGGCGGCAACAGCGCGCGCTTCACGGATGACCTGCTCACCGTCGGCGCGACCCCGCTGCTGCGCGCGGCGATCGGCTTCGACAAAGAGGCCATCCAGCTGCTGCTGTCGAAGGGTGCGAAGGTCGACCTGCCGAACGGCATGGGCGTGACGCCCTTGATGGCGGCATCCGGTCTCGGCGTCTCGATTCGCGACCCGCGCGGCAACTATGGCGGCGATGTGCAGGCCCGCGTGCTGCCCACCGTCGAGCTGCTGCTCAAGGCCGGTGCCGACGTGAACGCCCGCGTGGTCGATACCACCGGCCACACCGCACGCATCGCCCGACCGTCGACCATGACCGACCGTCAGGGACAGACCGCGATCTACGGTCCCATCAACTGGGGCTGGACGAAGGTCGTGAAAACCCTGCTCGACCACGGCGCCCGCATCGATGTCGTGGATGCACTCGGCAAGTCGCCGCTCGACGCGGCCAACGGCAAGGCCGGCGGTCGCGACTACAAGGCAGAGCCCGAGGTGCTCGCGCTGGTGCAGACCGCGCGCAAGTAGTCGACCACGCCGGCGGCAGCGCCCCTAGAATCCGCCCATGGATTTTGCGGGCCCGCTGCTCGCGGCCGATGAGCCGGCCGCCTACACCCTCGTCAACGCCGACGGCGCAGGCCAATTTTTCCTCGCCTGCGACCACGCAAGCCGTCGCATCCCCCGGGCGCTCGGCACGCTCGGTCTTGCCGAGCCGGAACTCTCGCAGCACATCGCCTGGGACATCGGCGCAGCGGCCGTCGCCGAGCGCCTGTCCGCAGTGCTCGATGCACCCCTGATCCTGCAGAACTGGTCGCGGCTCGTCATCGACTGCAACCGGCCCCCGCGCGTGGCCGACTCCACGCCCGCGAAGAGCGGCGGCATCGAGATCCCCGGTAACGTCGGCATCAGCGACATGGCGCGCAGCCAGCGCCGCCGCGACATCTTCGACCCCTACCAGGCCCGCCTGCGCTACGAGCTCAACCGCCGCGCCGCGGCCCGCAAGCTCAGCGTGCTCGTCGCCGTGCACAGCTTCACGCCGAACTACCTCGGCTTCGAGCGGCCCTGGCACTGCGGGCTGATGTACCACCGCGACTCGCGCATCGCGAAGCTGCTTCTGCCGCTGCTGCAGGCCGAGCCCGGCCTCGTCGTCGGCGACAACGAGCCCTATGCGATGACCGACACCAGCGATTACACGCTGCCCGTGCACGGCGAAGGCCGCCGCATCCTGCATGTCGGCATCGAGATGCGGCAGGACCTGGTGGCGGAAGAGGCCGGGCAGATCGAATGGGCGGAACGGCTCGCGCGCGTGCTGCGTGCGGCGGTGGCGATCGCGGCGCCGTGAAAAGGCTCGTGAAACGATTGGCGAAATGATTCAGGCAGGTCGCCAGTCCAGCGATGGCCGCCTGTGCTGCGCCGCGCAGTCGCGCAGGTAGAGGTTGATCAGGTTCTGGTACGGAATCCCGGTTTCACCCGCCAACTGCTTGAAGTAGTCGATCGTTCCGGCATCCAGCCGGATGGTGATCTGCTTCTTGTCCTTGGGCAGGTAAGGGTTCGGCACCGATTTGCTGAAGTCGTATTCGCGTTTCATGGCAGGTAACTCATGTAGAGGCGCTTTTCCTGTGTCGTCGCTCGGCGCGCGGAGATGATGCGAACAACGTGCTCCGCCTGCCTGTAGCAATGACAAACGACCAAGAGGCGCAGCTGCAGACTGAAGCCGATCAGCACGAAGCGATCCTCGGCATCTGAATGGTCATCGTCGAGGATCAATCGGGCGTTCTCGTCGAAGAACGTACCCTGCGCCTCCTCGAATGCAACGCCGTGCTTGGCCTTGTTGGATCGATTCTTACTGTCGTCCCACTCGAAGAAAGGCTGATCCATATTTACCACATAAGTATTGGGTATTGCTGCTCACGGCACGCATTTGCACGCCGACAGCAAGGATCGCCGCCCGTCCGGGTGGCCGGAACGTGGGTTTAGGAGGTGTTCGACCGGTTTGCCAGCCGCCCTGACCGAGGACGTGGTCCGGACCAGCGAGATCGAGGGCGAGCTGCTGCGCGTCGACTCCGTCCGCTCCTCGCTGGCCCGCAGGCTCGGGGTGGATGTCGGCGCGCGCGCTCCTGCGGACCGACACGTAGAGGGTGTCGTCGACATGGTGCTCCATGCCAGCACCCGGACTGACCAGCCCCTGACCGCCGAAATGCAGTGCTTCCTCGACTGGGCAAACGCGGATGCCGGCGATGTTCCGCTGATCAAGGCGGGCCTTGCCCACCTGTGGTTCGTGACGCTGCACCCCTTTGACGATGGCAACGGACGCATCGCCCGTGCCGTCGGCGACCTGTTCCTTGCGCGCGCGGATGGCAGCCCGCAGCGCTTTTACAGCCTGTCCGCGCAGATCCAGCGTGAACGAGCGGCGTACTACGACATCCTCGAGCAGACGAAGAAGAAAGGGATGGACGTCACGCCCTGGTTGCTGTGGTTCCTCGACACCCTGGGGCGAGCACTCGTCAGCGCCCAGGCAACCCTGGATCAGGTGCTGGCCAAGTCACGCTTCTGGCAATGCTGGGCCACCACGCCGATGAACGAG
>JBDLPS010000070.1:0-3748 GCA_039800965.1 Pseudomonadota bacterium
GAGGGTTTCGGCGCGCTCGATGTAGCGGCCCAGCCAGTAGATGTGATCGGCGGTCCGGCTCAGCATGATCAGGCCTCCAGCACCCAGGTGTCCTTCGTGCCACCGCCCTGCGAGGAATTCACGACGAGCGACCCTTCCGGCAAGGCGACCCGCGTGAGCCCGCCGGGCACGACATGCATGTCGCGACCGGAGAGCACGAAGGGACGCAGGTCGATGTGGCGGGGCGCGAGGCCCTGCTCCACGAAGGTCGGACAGGTGGAGAGCGCCAGCGTCGGCTGTGCGATGTAACGCTCGGGATGCGCGATGATCTTGTCGCGGAACGCGGCGATCTGCTCACGGGTGGAGGCCGGCCCGATCAGCATGCCGTAGCCCCCGGCGCCATGGACTTCCTTCACAACGAGCTCCGGCAGGCGCGGCAGGACCTCGGCCAGGTGCGCGGGATCGCGCAGCGTCCAGGTCGGCACGTTGGCGAGCAGCGGCTTTTCGCCCAGATAGAAGTCGATCATTTCCGGCACGTAGGGATAGATCGACTTGTCATCGGCGATGCCGGTGCCCACGGCGTTGGCGATGATCACCGTGCCGGCACGGTAGGCGGTCATCAGGCCAGCCACGCCGAGGGTCGAATCCGGGCGGAACGCGAGCGGATCGAGAAAGTCATCGTCGAGCCGGCGGTAGATCACGTCCACCCGCTGCGGGCCACGCGTCGTGCGCATGTACACGAGGTCGTCCCGCACGAAGAGGTCCTGCCCTTCCACCAGTTCCACGCCCATCTGCTGCGCGAGGAAGGCGTGCTCGAAGTAGGCGCTGTTGTAGCGACCCGGTGTCAGCAGCACGACGGTCGGGTTGTCCAGCCCGCCAGGTGCCACGCTGCGCAGGTTGGCGTTGAGCAGCTCCGGGTAATGCTCGACCGGCGCCACGGCGTGCGTCGAGAACAGCTCCGGGAAGAGCCGCATCATCATGCGACGGTCTTCCAGCATGTAGGACACGCCGGAGGGCACGCGCAGGTTGTCCTCCAGCACGTGGAACACACCCTCGCCATCGCGCACGATGTCGACGCCGGCGATGTGCGCATAGGTCGCACCCGGCAGCCGGACGCCCTGCATCTCGGGACGGTACTGGGCATTGGTCAGGATCACTTCGGCCGGTATGCGTCCCGCCTTCAGGATGTCCTGCGCGCCATAGATGTCACCCAGGAACGCGTTCAGCGCCCGCACACGCTGCTTCAGTCCTGCCTCCAGCAGGCGCCAGTCCGAGGCGGGCAGGATGCGAGGCACGATGTCGAAAGGGATCAGCCGTTCGGTGCCCTTGTCCTCGCCGTACACGGCGAAGGTGATGCCGAGGCGATGGAACAGCAGGTCAGCCTCCCGGCGCTTCTCTTCCAGCAGGCCGGCTGGCTGGCGGGCAAGCCAGGACTGGAGGGCGGCATAGTGGGCGCGCACCGATCCATCGGCAGCCTGCATTTCGTCGTACATGATGGGGCACACCTCGAGCCTGCCGCGCACACGGCCTGTATCAGGTGTATTGCACCGCCCGTGCCAGCCCGCGGCGGTGCGCATGGCGCCCCTCGCGGCCGATTTCGGGGCAACATCTGCACCGCAAACAGGCGCGCGGCGACCGCGGTGCGTCAGCGCTGCACAGCGGTGGTGCCATCCGCGGCTGGAATCACTGGCAGCACGAGTTCGGACAGCCCCTTCCCGCGCTGGATCGTCCAGACCGGTGCGGGCCCGGACTGCAGCGACGGATGCAGCGCAAAGCTGGGTGCGTCGGCACCGGCCAGCGAGAGCCGGATGCGGTGACCCGCCTTGAAGACCCAGGCCGTCGGCATCAGGTCGAGCGTCACGCTGAGCGGCTTGCCGCCCCTGAGCGGCTCAGCAACGAAGTCCTGCTTTGCGTAGCCATGCCAGGGCAAGGCCGGCTTGACGGCGATGACCTTGGCCGGAACGCCTGCGATGGCCTGCACGGGCAGGCGCATCGGATAGTGCAGGCGCAACTCGCCTTCGGTAACGAGCAAGGTCTTGCCGTCGGGGCCGACATCCTCCAGGTAGGCATACAGGTCACCGCCCGATGCGGTGGACGACAGCGTGACCGTCAGCACAGGATGCCCCGTGACCTCGGTGTCGGCCGCCAGCGCAGCCGTGGTGTAGTGGAGTCGACGATCCACGGGCGCATCGAGCGTCATCGGCTCGGGTGCCGACGAGATGCCGTAATTCCAGCGGTTCGCGCCCTTCGACAAGGAATCGGCCTTGGCATCGACGATGTAACGGTCGCTGCCCTTCGGGACGCGCGCCGTGGTCATCGCGCCGCCGGCGTCGAATCGATACGTCACGCGCTGCTCGCGTGCGAGCGGCCACTGCGCTTCGTCGCGCCAGCCGCGGTTCATCACGTACAGACGCACCGGCGAGCGTTTATCGAAGCCGTTGTCGACGCCGCGCACATAGCGGTCGAAGAAACGCAGCTTCTCCTCGTTGAGCATCGCCTTCGTGGACTGGCGATCGCCGAAGAGCTTGAAATACGGGCCGGCGCGATAGATCTCCTCGGACTCCGTGGCCGGGAAACTGCCGTGGCCGGTGGGCGCCATCATCAGGTAGGTGGGCAGATGGCCCGCCAGCGTTGCATGCCACATCACCGTGTCGCGAGCGTGGTAATCGAACCAGCCACCCCGGTTGTAGACGGCAATGCGCGACGCGGCGATGCGCTGCGCGCGATCCGACGGATCGATCTGCCGGAAGTCATAGGGCGTGCGGCCGACCTTCGAATCGCGGTGGGGCGCGGCAAGCAGCATGTCCACCGTGAGATTCAGGTTCGCGCGATGCGCTGCCGTGGCCCTGTAATAGATATCCTGGCGAGGCTTGCCATCCGCGTAGGTAGGCTTGCCATCGTCGAGGAAACTGCCACTGCCATCCACGTCGAGCGGAATTTCATCGGTGAGGTCGCCATCGCCGTCTTCATCGACGACGGGAGCGGAGGGGTAGCGCGGTCTCGAGGAATACGGCTCGTGGTAATTCAGGTCGTCCCGCACGATGGACGCCGACGCAAAGGCAGACAGCGCGATGTTCGGGATGCCGCCTGGATTGAACATGGACGTGTAATCGTCGAAGCCCGCGATCTCCGGGAAGATCGCGCGCAGCGCGGCCGGTCGTTCTGCTGCCGTCGCGTATTGCGAGAAGCCCTGGTAGGACGCACCCACCATGCCGAGCGTGCCGTCGCTCCAGGGCTGCCCGGCGATCCAGTCGACGAGCTGCTTGCCGTCGCGACCGATCTGCGGCCCGCGGTCGAGTTCACGCGACCCGAAAGACGCACCGGAACCCCGCATCTCGGCCACGGCCATCGCATAGCCGTGGGAGGTGAAGAAGCGCAGCTCGTCCTCAGGGAACGCGGACGTCAGCTTGCCCGACTTCGGGTCGATGCTTTCGCGATGACCGGGCAGATACCACAGGATCACCGGGAATCGCGCCGCAGGCCCCGCAGCCGTGGGGGTGTACACGGTGATCGCAAGCGAAACGCCATCGGACATCGGTGCGTAGTACGCCGCGCGGGAATACCCGCTTTCTTCCGCTCCCGCCGATGTGGCAAACAAGGCAGCCAGCATGGCGGTGCGCATCACGGTCTTCATCAGGGCGTCCTCACAGCACGCGCAACAGCGCGGGCAGGTTGGTTTCGTCCGCGATGCCGAGCAGTCGATCCGCCAGCTGGGCCAGCGCCAGCCGCGGCGCACGACGCGCCATGCCCGCGCAGTCGATAAACTTCG
>JBDLPS010000071.1:0-5462 GCA_039800965.1 Pseudomonadota bacterium
GTAACCTTCGCGCTCCGCGATACGCAGGTCGCGCCGCAGGTCCGGCAGCAGTTCGTTGCGCAGGATGTTCGCAGGCACGTCCCAGTAAGGCCTGAACACCACCTGCCTGATGTCCGCGGAGAACACCGGCGTCCGGAAACGCGGGAACGTACGGCCCACGATGACGTTCATCGCAGTCATCGCCTGCTCGCTGTCACCCGGCCCCTTGAAGGCATACAGCCGGAACTGCGGGATGTTAACCACGATGAAAGGACCATCCGGGGGCGGTGGCAGCCACCGCACCCGTTCCATCGCAAGCTCGATCTGCCTCACCCGCCGGGCGAGCGGCACGTTGAGTTCGCGCCAGGTCGAGGCGCCCAGCACGCCATCGGCGGCCAGGCCATGGCGCGCCTGGAAGCGCGACAGCGCATCGGCGAGACCGGCATCGAAACCATCCTGGCCCGCTGCCGATGCCGTCTCGAGATCCCCCAGCTGCACCAGGCGCTGCCGCAACAGCCCGGCATCGGCATAAGGCTCCCCTGCGGCCACGCGCCGCGACGGCAGCTTTGGCAGGGGCACATCGGGCCCCGCTTCGGCGAGCCGGCGATAACGCGCAAGCGCCTGCTTCAGCAACACGAAATGCCGGTACCGCGGCTCGTGCGCGTCCAGCAGCGCAGCGACATCGCCTGCCCTGGCCAGCGCGCGGAGCGTGGATGCGGCGTCCAGCGCCGCACGCCGCGGCGGCAATGCATGACCAGCCTCCTGCGGCGCGACATGACCACGCTCCAGGTGCGTGACGAAGCGCGCGACCGCCTGCGAGAACCGTCGTTCGAAATCGGCGGGATCAACACCGGCAACCGGCACCGGCAATTCGTAATCAAGCGGATCGAGGCCCCGACGACGGGCCTGCAACATCTCCTCGCGCAGGGCTTCCGCGGCCTGCGTGAGATGGCCCTGCGCGTCAGTCCAGAGTCGGGAAGGCGGCGGCTCCGCGGCGAGGACGGGGAGCGCGCAGTGCAGGAACAAGGACAGGCCGACGATACGTCGCAACATGTGCATGGGCTTCATTCTAAGATACCGGGACAACAACGCCTCACGAGGACTGGAACGGCCATGGCGAGATTCACCGGCAAGAGTGTCATCGTGACGGGCGGCGCATCGGGCATCGGGCGCTCCACGGCCCTCGCTTTCGCTGCCGAGGGGGCGAAGGTCATGGTGGCGGACCAGAACGGGGCCGGCGCCGAAGCGGTCGCCGAGGCCATCCGGGCGGCGGGCGGCATGGCTGCGTCTTTTCGCGCCGACATCAGCCTGTATGCGGACTGCCAGGCCCTGGTCGACCACGCGGCGACACGTTTCGGCGGCCTGCACGTGGCGTTCAACAACGCCGGCATCCCCGGTTCCATGACCAAGGCCGTGCACGAATACGACCTCGAGGAATGGAACCGCATGATCACCGTGAACCTCACCGGCGTGTTCCACTCCCTGAAGGCCGAGGTGCCCGCGATGCTTGCCTCCGGCGGCGGCGCGATCATCAACACCGCCTCGGTGGCAAGCATCGTGGCAGCGCAGAACATGGCCTCCTATGTCACGGCCAAGCACGGCGTGCTCGGCCTGACCAAGGCCGCGGCGCTGGACCTGATCGGCCAGGGTATCCGCGTGAACGCCGTCTGCCCCGGGGCGGTGCGCACGGCGATGCTGGAACCCGCCCTGCAGATCCCGGAAATCAAGGCCAAGATGGAGTCGGATCACCCGATCGGGCGCACGGCCGAACCGGAAGAAATCGCGAAGATCGTGCTGTTCCTCGCCTCGAACGAGGCGAGCTTTATCGTGGGCCACGGCCTCACGGCTGATGGCGGCGTCGTCCTGAAGTAGACGCCGCGCTGGCCCACCCCGTCAGTCGAAGGGGTGGTGCAGGACGATGGTCTGGTCGCGATCCGGGCCCGTCGAGATGATGTCGACCGGCACGCCCACCAGCTCCTCGAGGCGCTTGAGGTAACGGCGCGCGTTTTCAGGCAGCGCGTCGTACCGCGTCACGCCCACGGTGGAATCCTTCCAGCCCGGGTGCTCCTCGTAGATCGGCTCCACGTCGGCGAAGGCATCCGCGAACAGCGGCGGCTCGGACATGACCTGGTCGCCCATGCGGTAGCCGGTGCAGACGCGGATGGTCTCGAGGCCATCGAGCACGTCCAGCTTCGTGATGCACAGGCCCGATACGCTCGAATGGATGACCGAACGGCGCAGCGCGACCGCGTCGAACCAGCCGCAGCGGCGCGCACGACCCGTGACCGACCCGAACTCATGACCGACGCGCGCGAGATGCTCGCCATCCGCATCGAAGAGCTCGGTGGGGAACGGACCGGCGCCGACGCGCGTGGTGTAGGCCTTCACGATGCCCAGCACGTAATCGAAGGCGCGAGGCCCGAGGCCTGTGCCCGTCGATGCGCCGCCCGCCGTGGTGTTGGACGAAGTGACGAAAGGATAGGTGCCGTGGTCGACGTCGAGCATGGCGCCCTGCGCGCCCTCGAACATCACGTTGGCGCCCTGCGCACGCAACGCGGCCAGCTCCTGCGTCACGTCGATGACCAGCGGCTTGATGCGTTCGCCCTGCGCGAGCAGCGCGTCGAGGGTCTGCTGGAAATCGATGGCCGGCAGCTTGAAGTAGTGCTGCAGCACGAAATTGTGGAAGTCGAGCACCTCGCCCAGCTTCGCGGCGAACTTCTCGCGCTGGAAGAGATCGGCCACGCGCAGCGCGCGACGGGCGACCTTGTCCTCGTAGGCAGGGCCGATGCCACGGCCGGTAGTGCCGATCGCGTTCACGCCGCGTGCGGCTTCGCGCGCGCGATCGAGGGCGATGTGCGACGGCAGGATCAGCGGGCAGCCCGGGCTGATGCGCAGGCGCTCGAAGACAGGCACGCCCTTGTCGATCAGCGTCTGCGATTCCTTGAGCAGCGCCTCCAGCGAGATCACCACGCCATTGCCGATGAGGCAACGCGTGTTGTCGCGGAGGATGCCCGACGGGATCAGGGACAGCACGTGCTTCTGGCCACCGATGACCAGCGTGTGGCCGGCATTGTGGCCGCCCTGGAAGCGGGCGACGGCGGCAGCGCGCTCGGTGAGCAGGTCCACGACCTTGCCCTTGCCCTCATCGCCCCACTGCGTGCCGATGACTACGACGAAACGTCCCATGTGATTCTTCTTTGCGGTCTGGCGTAAAACAGCAGGCCGGCGCGATCAGCGTCGGCCAGGGGTCTTGAGGTACTTGAAGAACTCGCCCTCGGGGGCGACGACGAGCACGTCGCCGTCCTTCCCGAGTGCGTTGCGGTAGGCCTGCAGGCTCCGGTAGAAGCCGTAGAACTCCGGCGATTTTCCGTAGGCCGCCGCATAGATCTTGCCCGCAGCGGCATCGCCCTCGCCGCGCAGGCGCTGCGCATCGCGCTGCGAATCGGCCAGCAACTCGGTGCGCTTGCGATCCGCCTCGGCACGGATGCGCTCGGCTTCCGCGCTGCCTTCGGCACGGAGCCGGTTGCCCAGCGCGCGGAAGCTCTCCTGCATGCGCTGGTATACCGATCCGCTGACCTCGTCAGGCAGGTCGATGCGCTGCACGCGGACGTCCACCAGCTCGATGCCGAGCTCCTTCACCGATTCGCTGGCGCGGCCGAACATGTCGCCGGTGAAGGCCGTGCGCTCGGCGACGACGATCTCCTGCAGCGTGCGACGCGCGACGACGCTCTTGATGCCGTCCTTGACGATCTCGCCGAGGCGCGAACCCGCGACATCCTCGAGGCCGCCCGTGGTGCGGTAGTAGTGGCCCACGTCCTTGATGCGCCACTTCACGTAGAAGTCGACGATGAGGCCCTTGTTCTCGCTCGTGAGGAAGGTCTCGCCCTGATAGTTCTGCGTCACCACGCGGCGTTCGAACTTCACCACCTGGTCGACGAATGGCGCCTTGAGGTGCAGGCCCGGCCCGTACTGGGGCCCCTTGATCTCGCCGAACTGGGTGCGGATCGCGACCTGGGTTTCCTTGACCTGGAACATCGACGTGAGCGCGACGAGGCCGGCTACGACCAGGACGGCGACGACGGGGGTGCGCAGCGGCATCAGCGTTCTCCCCGCGTACGGCCTTCGACCGTGATGGATTCCATTTCCTGCGTGGGCCGCGCCGCCGGCTGGGCGGGCGCGGGCTGCGCGGCGGGCGCCTGGTGGCGCTGCACGCCCTGCTCGACGAGCTTGTCGAGCGGGAGGTAGATCATGTTGCCGCTTGCGCCGCCCTTCGCATCGAGGAAGACCTTCTTCGAGCGGCCGAGGATGGACTCGATCGCCTCGATGTACATGCGCTGGCGGGTGACTTCCGGCGCCTGCGAATACGCGCCGTAAATGCTGTTGAAGCGCGCGACGTCGCCCTCGGCGTTTGCCACCACCTGCGACTTGTAGGCTTCGGCGTCCTGCATGAGGCGCTGCGCGGCACCCTGCGCCTTGGGCAGGATGTCGTTGGCATAAGCCTGCGCTTCCTTGCTGAAGCGGTCGCGGTCCTCGATGGCCTTGTTCGCGTCGCGCTGCGAGGCAAGCACCGCCTCGGGCACCTGCACGTCGGTCAGGTTGACGCTGGTGACCCGCACGCCGGCGCTGTAACCATCCAGCGTGCGCTGGATGAGTTCACGCGTGTCCTCGGTGATCTTCTGGCGTGCGACGCCGAGCACCTGCTCGAGCCTGGCCTGGCCGATGACTTCGCGGATCGCGCTCTCGCTCACTTCACGCAGCGTGGATTCCGGATCACGCACCTGGAAGAGCATCTTCACCGGGTCGCTGTACTGGAACTGGATCGCCGAACGGATCTCGACCAGGTTGACGTCCGCGGTGAGCATGCGCGAGCGGTACTCGACGCTGTTGACCTGCGAGACGTTGACCTTGGTGACCGATTCGATCGGCCACGGCAACGCCCAGCCCAGGCCGGGATTGCGGACCGCGGTGAACTTGCCGAAACGCTGGATGACGGCGCGCTCGGACGCTTCGACCTGGAAGAAACCCGTGGCGATCCAAAGCGCCGCCAGGCCGCCCAGGACAAGACCGGCAAGGGATCCGCTGGCGGCCTGCGGTGGCGGCTCGCTGCCGACCCCTCCGCTGCGCAGCATGGCCTCGAGGCGACGCTGCAGCATACGGAACGGGTGTTCGGCGGGCCGTCCCTGCTCGGGACGCTGCCCGCGGGGCGCGTCGTCGTTCTTTTCAGGCTCGTTCCAGGCCATAAATTTCCCGGGCCAGAGGGCCCAAATCCAACAGGCGATTGTAGGTACCGGCGGGGGGTATCTCAACCCGTCGGGGCGGGCTCGACCCGCACGCCTTCCTGGCGCTCGTACTGCGCCAGCTCCCCGTCCGGGAGGTCGACGGTGAGGTCGAAACCCTCCTCGGAGGGGCGCTCGGCAACGACCACGCCGGCCTTGTAGAGGCGGGCCCGGGCGGCGCCAGCCGTCAGCGGCAGCCGCAACCGG
>JBDLPS010000072.1:0-18418 GCA_039800965.1 Pseudomonadota bacterium
CCTGGACAGTGGCCGGCAGCGGCGTTTTCAGCAGCGACGGAACGTGGCTCGCCAGATGCCCGATCCACAGGGCCTCCACGCGCGCGCGCTCGCGAATCAGCGCGGCCTCCGACAGCACTGCGGCAAGCGGGGCGGTGGCCGCGCGGTAACGGCCGTCAACGGGTGAAAGGGCATTCAGCGCGCTCAGGTCCATGCGTCGTCCGGGTCGGCGGGGTTGAAGACCTATAATGATACCGCATGCACACCAGCCCTTACCGAAGCCTGCTTGCGCGCCTGGCCGACCCCGTCAGGCAATCCGGCCCCGGCGCCGTTCCCCGTCTCGGTACACGGCAGGCGCCTTTCCCGCCGATCCTGCGAGGGGTGTTGCCCGTCGATCCGGTGCCTGCCGCTGTCCTCGTCGCCTTCGTCGAGCGCGGCGATCCGGGCATCCTGCTCACGGTGCGTTCGCCTCACCTGCGCAAGCACGCCGGACAGGTGTCCTTTCCGGGTGGCCGCATCGAGGTAGCCGATCAAGGCCCGGACGCGGCGGCCCTGCGGGAGGCGGAGGAGGAAATCGGGTTGGGTCCGGCGTCGGTGGAGATCCTGGGTACGTTGCCGGACCAGTGGGTACTCACCGGCTTTCGCATCACGCCTGTCGTCGGCCGCATCAAGGGGCCGTTCGAGCCCCGCCCGGACCCGGGGGAAGTCAGCGAAGTGTTCGAGTTGCCCTTCTCGCACCTGCTGGACGAACGCAACCACCAGACCTACCACCGCGACGTTGCGGGAACCGCGGTCGCCATGCGCGACATCCGTTATGGTGCCCACCGGATATGGGGTGCGACCGCAGGCATCCTGCTGACACTCCGGGAGTACGCGCTTGAAGACTGAAACCCCGATGGACCGGCTGCTCGACATCATGCGCCGGCTGCGCGATCCCGCGGCGGGCTGCCCGTGGGACCTGGCCCAGAGCTACGAATCTCTGGCGCCCTTCACGCTGGAGGAGGCGAGCGAAGTCGTCGATGCGCTCGAGCGAGGTGACCTTGCAGCGCTGCGCGACGAACTCGGCGACCTTCTGTTCCAGGTCGTGTTCCTCTCCCAGTTGGCAGCGGAGGAGGGTCGTTTCGATTTCAATGCGGTCGCCGCCGGCATCGGCGACAAGCTCCTGCGCCGGCATCCGCATGTGTTCGAAGATCCCGCTGCGGCGGCCGATCCGTCACGCAGTTGGGACGCGATCAAGGCCGGCGAACGACGGCGGCGCGGTGAATCCGGCGTGCTTGCGAACGTGCCGCGCAGCCTGCCGGCATTGGCGCGGGCCGCGAAGCTGGGCCGACGTGCGGCTCGCGTCGGCTTCGATTGGCCCGATGCATCCGGCGCGAGGGCGAAAGTGCTGGAGGAAATCGCAGAGCTGGATGCCGCCGCGGCGCGTGGCGACGGCGCGGAGATGGCCGAGGAACTGGGCGACTTGCTGCTCGCGGTCTCGAGCTGGGCGCGCCATCTGGCGCTGGACCCTGAGACCAGCCTGCGTCGCGCCAACGCAAAGTTCGAATCGCGCTTCGCCGCGATGGAATCCCTGGCAGTCGAGCGTGACCTGGACCCGAACCGCTTTGCAGCGGCGGATTGGGACGCGTTATGGAACGAGGCCAAGTCGCGCGTTCAGTCGTGATTCATGCCGCCGGCCCTAGCGTCGACCCCATGCCTAGCCATCGGCCTGCGGTATCGGTGATGCCCGCCGGGCCCGTAAGATAGTCCCATGCACAGCCGGCTTCCCGCATCCCGCTATTCTTCCGGAAGGCTCCGCCCGGTGCGGGGCCTCCTGGGACTGGCCTGCCTGCTGGCCGGTGCGGTGGTTTTTGCCGCCCAGGCGGTCGGGCCTCAATCGCCGCTCGAGAACCACGGGCCCGCCGCGGTGCAGCCGCCCTTGAGCCTCGATCGTGCCATCGTGATCGCCGAGCAGCATTTCAAGGCGCGCGTCGTCCGCGCCGCGGAGGATGAGACGGACGGCCATCGTGTGTACGTGCTGCGCCTCCTGTCCGAGGAGGGCCGCGTGTGGACGGTTCGTGTCGATGCCCAGACAGGAGCGATGAGCTGATGCGCGTGTTGTTGGTCGAGGACGAGGCCGCGCTGCGCGAGAGCCTGCGCAGCAACCTGGCGGATGCGGGCTTTACCGTCGACGTCGCTGCGGACGGCGAAGAGGGCTTGTATGCCGGCACCGAATACCCCATCGACGTGGCGATCATCGATCTGGGCCTGCCCAAGCTGCCGGGCCTCGACCTGATCCGCCGCCTGCGCGCCGACGGCAAGGCTTTCCCCATCCTCGTGCTCACGGCACGGGACCGTTGGCAGGACAAGGTGCAGGGGCTCGACGCCGGCGCGGACGATTACGTCGCGAAACCCTTTCATTTCGAGGAAGTGCTGGCTCGGTTGCAGGCGCTCCTTCGTCGCAGCGGCGGATGGGCCAGCGCGACACTTGCCTGCGGGCCGGTCGCGCTCGACACGCGTGGCCAGACCGTCACCGTCGAAGGGCGACCGGTGGAGCTCACGACCTTCGAATACCGCATCCTCGAGCACCTCATGCTCAAGGCCGGCGAGGTGATATCCAAATCCGAGCTCACCGACCACCTCTACGAGCAGGATTTCGACAGGGACAGCAACGTCATCGAGGTCTTCGTCGGGCGGCTTCGGCGCAAGCTCGATCCTGACGACCGGATCCACCCCATCGAGACATTGCGCGGCCGCGGTTACCGTTTCGCGCTGCCGCGCAACGCGAACTGACGCCGGATCTTCGGCCGCGCGCATGTCTTCCCGAAGTTCCGTCTCGAGGCGCCTGCTGCTGTCGGTGGCGGTGCCGCTGCTGCTGTTCTTCGGCATCACGGTCGAGATACTGGACCATCGATTCCAGGTGCTTGCCGATGAATCCCTGCGCGCCCAGCTGGACGCCGAACTCATCGCGCTGATCACGTCCTCCGATCCGGATGAGGCAGGGGCCGTTGCGCCGCTGCTCAAGAGCGCGGACTCGCGCCTGGCGACGCCGGGCTCCGGACTCTACGCGCGCGTGGTGAACCGCCGCGGGCTGCAGGTCTGGCGCTCGCCCTCCAATGCCGGCATCACCATCGACTACGGGGCGCCGCTGCTGCCCGGCAAGACGGAATACCGCGAAGTGCCCGGTCCCGCCGGGGTCATGCATGCCACGCTGAGCCGCGGCCTGCGTTGGGAGGATGAGCGTGGTCGCCGGCTGGACCTCACGTTCACCGTCGCCATGAGTCTTGCTCCGCACGACGCCCAGCTAGGGAAATTCCGCCGCGAGCTCTTCGGCGGATTCACCGTCGTGGGACTGGGCCTGCTCGTCGCCCTGTCCGTGCTGCTGCGCTGGGCGCTGCGCCCGCTGCGCGAACTGAGCAGGCAGATCGGCGAGGTGGAGGCCGGGGAGCGCGGTCGCCTGGACAGCCCGTGGCCCCGGGAATTGCGGGGGGTGGTGGCGAACCTCAATGCCCTCCTGGACGCCGACCGCAACCGCATCAGCCGTTACCGGGATACCCTCGGCAACCTTGCCCACAGCCTGAAGACCCCGCTGGCGGTGATCCGCTCCAGTCTTTCAGCCAAGGATCCGGCGACGATTGCTGCGGCCGTGGACGAGCAGGTGGGGAGGATGACGGCCATCGTCGAGCACCAGCTCAAGCGGGCGGTCGGTGGCGGTCCCTCCATCGGTCGCGGGGTGCCGGTCGCGCCGATCGTGCAGGACCTGCGCGGGGCGTTGCTGAAGGCGCATGCCGGCAAGGACTTCAGCCTTGAGGTCACGGTCGATGCCGGCGCGCTGTTCGCCGGCGACAAGGACGATCTTTACGAGGCGCTCGGCAACCTGATGCAGAACGCGGCCAAGTGGTGTCGCAGCCGCGTGACGGTGTCCGGCGGCGTGCGGGAGCTCGTCGACGGGTCACGTCGCCTGGAGGTGCTCGTCGAGGATGATGGTCCTGGCATCCTGCCTGCCGAGCGCGAACGCGTGATGCAACGTGGTGCGCGTGCGGACGAAATCGTCCCGGGACATGGGCTGGGCCTGTCGATGGTCCGCGACATGGCGCAGATGTACGGTGGCGAAGTCCTCCTTGGGGATTCGGCGTTGGGTGGCGCGCGACTCTCGTTGCTCCTGCCAGGACGCTGACGTGTACCGGCCGGTACACCGGCGGATCGGGGCGGCCGGTATCATCGCCGGATGACTTCCACCGCGATGACCGACTGGCACCCGGCCAGCTGGCAGGGCTTCAAGACCCTGCAACAACCCACCTATCCCGACCGACAGGCCCTCGATGCCGCCGTGACGGAGCTTTCGCGCCTGCCGCCGCTGGTCGTCTCCTGGGAAGTCGATGCGCTGCGGGAGCGGCTTGCCGCCGCGCAGCGTGGCGAACAGTTCCTGCTGCAGGGTGGTGACTGCGCGGAAAGTTTCGCTGAGTGTGAATCGGACCGCATCGCCAAGCAGCTCAAGGTCATGCTGCAGTTGTCGCTCGTGCTGCTTCACGGGCTGAAGCGGCCGGTCATCCGCGTCGGCCGCATGGCGGGCCAGTACGCCAAGCCTCGCTCCGCAGACACCGAGACGCGGGATGGCGTCACGCTGCCGTGCTATCGCGGCGATACGGTCAACCGGCCCGAATTCACGGTCGAGGCCCGTACGCCGGATCCGAACCTTTTGCTGCGCGGGTACGCGCGTTCCGCCCTGACGCTCAATTTCGTGCGCGCGCTGATCGATGGCGGATTCGCCGATCTCCATCATCCTGAATACTGGGACATGCGCTTCCTGCACGATTCGCCGTTGCGGGACGCCTACACGCAGATCGTCCATTCGATCCGCGACGCGCTGGAGTTCTTCGAGGGCATGAGCGGCCGGCCGGTCAACGAAGCCCGGATCGTCGATTTCTACGTGAGCCACGAAGGCCTCCACCTGCACAACGAGCAGGCGCAGACGCGCTACATCCCGCGTTCGCAGGCCTGGTACAACCTCTCCACCCACATGCCCTGGATCGGCCTGCGCACGGCGCAGCTCGATGGCGCGCATGTCGAGTATTTCCGCGGCATCGCCAACCCGGTCGGCGTGAAGGTCGGCGCGGCGATGGATGACGACTGGATCCAGCGTCTGGTCGAGACGCTGAATCCCGCGAACGTCGAGGGCAGGTTGACGCTGATCCACCGCTTCGGCGCCAAGGACATCGAGAAGTCCCTGCCGCGCCTGATCAGGGCGGTCCGGGCCACTGGGCGCTCCGTGCTCTGGGTCTGCGATCCGATGCATGGGAACACGGAAACGACGGCCGCCGGCGTCAAGACGCGCAGGCTGGAAAACATCCAGCAGGAACTGGCGCTCGCCTTCGAGGTGCACAAGTCGCACGGTTCGCAGTTGGGCGGCGTCCACCTCGAGATGACCGGCGAGGACGTGACGGAATGTACCGGAGGCGCCCGAGGCCTGTCCGATGCGGATCTTGCCCGGGCCTACCGGTCGCAGGTCGATCCGCGCCTGAACTACGAGCAGGCGCTGGAACTCGGCATGATGATCGCTGACCGCAGCAAGAAGGCGCGGGCCCCCTGAGTTTCGAGGGGCGGGAATTCGCGGCGTCCCTGCCGCGAAGGCCGGGCGTCTACCGCATGTACGGCGGTGCGTCCGGCGATGACCGCGAACTGTTGTATGTCGGCAAGGCGGCGGCCTTGCGCGATCGCGTCGGCAGCTATTTCCAGCAGTCCCGCCAGGCGCCCAAGGTCGAGGCGCTGGTCAGGCTGATCCGCCACATCGAGGTCACCGTCACGCATTCCGAAACGGAGGCGCTGCTCCTCGAATACAACCTCATCAAGGAACATCGTCCGCGCTTCAACATCATCCTGCGCGATGACAAGTCCTTCCCGTACATCCAGCTGCTGCCGCACGAATTCCCCCGGCTCGTGATGTACCGGGGGCCGCGCGGCAGCAAGGGCCGGTACTTCGGGCCGTTTCCGGGTTCCGGCGCGGTACGCGAAACGCTGCACCAGTTGCAGAAGCTTTTCCAGTTGCGCAATTGCAGGGACAGTTTCTTCGCCAACCGCACGCGTCCCTGTCTGCAGCACCAGATCGGGCGCTGCTCCGCGCCCTGCGTCGACCTGGTGTCCCGTGATGAGTACTCGCGTGACGTCGAAGCTGCCGTGATGGTCCTCGAGGGTCGCAGCCGCGAAGTCAACGAGTTGCTGGAGTCGCGCATGCTCGCTGCGTCGGAGCGCCTCGATTTCGAGGCGGCAGCCGGGTTCCGTGACCAGTTGTCGAGCCTGAAGCAGGTACAGGCCGAGCAGATCGTGACAGCCGGCGCGGAGCGCGATCTCGACGTATTCGGTGTCTCCGGCGAGGAGGGGGACTACGCGGTCTGCCTGTTGCTCGTGCGCGCGGGTCGCCAACTGGGCACAACCACCTATTTTCCGCGTTCCATCGGCACGCCGGAGGAGGTGCTGGCGTCGTTCCTGGTGCAGCACTATGCGCGAGAGGATGCGCCGCCCACCGTGCTGCTTGGCCTCGCCCTGCCGGATGCCGAGGCGCTGCAGTTGGCGTTGTCCCAGGAGGCCGGCCACGAACTGCGCCTGCAGAAGGCCGAGCGGGGGCTGCTGGCCCGCTGGACGGGCATGGCAACCGAGAATGCCGCCCAGGCACTGCGCATGAGGGCGGCGCGTCGGCAGGATGCCGGCGATCTGCTTGAGGCCCTCGGCGAAGCCCTGGAACTGCCTCAGGCGCCCCGGCGTCTGGAGTGCTTCGATATCAGCCATACGGCCGGCGAGGGCACGGTGGCTTCCTGCGTCGTCTATGGCCCGGAAGGTGCGTTGCGCAAGGAATACCGGCGCTTCAACATCGAGGATGTCGCGGCCGGGGATGATTACGCCGCGCTTGCCCAGGCGGTGCGGCGCCGCTTCACCCGCATCAAGGCTGGCGAATTCCCGCTTCCGGACGTGCTGTTTATCGACGGCGGCGCAGGTCAGCTCGGTGCGGTGGGCCCCGTGCTCGACGAGCTGGGTTTCGAAGACCTCTGCGTGGTCGGCGTATCCAAGGGCGCAGATCGCAGGGCAGGGCAGGAGCGCCTCCATCGTCGGGGCGACA
The DNA here is from genome assembly GCA_039800965.1 of Pseudomonadota bacterium. Taxonomy (GTDB): domain Bacteria; phylum Pseudomonadota; class Gammaproteobacteria; order Steroidobacterales; family Steroidobacteraceae; genus ZC4RG30. The sequence continues at coordinate 7,070 of JBDLPS010000072.1, forward strand.
GCCCTCCTTTTACCCTTCCGGCGGATTCGCCCGCGCTGCGCGTAATCCAGCGTGTGCGTGACGAGGCACACCGCTTCGCCATCACCGGCCACCGCAAGCGCCGTGCCCGGCGTTACCAGGAATCCGTGCTCGAGACCGTTCCGGGACTGGGTCCTGCGAAGCGCCGGGAATTGCTCAGGGCCTTCGGTGGGCTGCAAGGGGTGCTGCGTGCGGGGGCGGCGGACCTGGCGCAGGTCAAGGGAATCGGGGCGGGGTTGGCGCAGGTCATCTATGATCACCTGCATCCTGGGGCCTGAAACGCATGCGCTGGAACCTGCCGAACATCCTGACCTGGTTGCGCATCATGGCGATCCCACTGGTCGTCGTGCTGTTCTATATGCCCAACGACTGGGCCGACCCTGCTGCCGGACTGTTGTTCGCCGCCGCCGCCGTCACGGATTCGCTGGACGGATATCTGGCGCGGCGCATGGGCCTGACTTCCAGGCTGGGCGCATTCCTGGACCCCGTTGCCGACAAGCTGATCGTCGCGGTGACCCTGGTGCTGCTGGTCAGCCGCAACCCGCACTGGTATGTCGTGATGATGGGCGCGGTCATCATCGGCCGGGAAATTGCCATTTCCGCGCTGCGTGAATGGATGGCTGAACTCGGGCAGCGGACCAAGGTGGCCGTATCCAGCCTCGGCAAGTACAAGACCATCGCCCAGATGACCGGCTTGTCGATGATGTTGTACCGCAACCCGCTGCTGGGATTTTCGATGTATGATCTCGGCGTCGCGCTCAGCTCGCTGGCCGCGGCGCTGACGTTGTTCTCGATGGTCCTGTACCTCAGGGCTGCGTGGCCGACGTTGAAGGCAGCGGATTGACCGCCACTGCTTGACTTGTGCGTGAGGGCCACTACAATGCCGGCCCTCTCCAGAGCGGGAATAGCTCAGTTGGTAGAGCGCAACCTTGCCAAGGTTGAGGTCGCGAGTTCGAGCCTCGTTTCCCGCTCCATTCTCTTGCTCGCAGGCTAGGTGGCAGAGTGGTCATGCAGCGGCCTGCAAAGCCGTGTACGCCGGTTCGATTCCGACCCTAGCCTCCACGCCTTTCCCTTCCCGGTTCGCCCTCCGGCCCGTGCTGTCGCCAAGTCGGTAATGGCGGGCCGCGTCCTGCCGTTTTCAGTTAAAGTCCGGGGCTGCGTGCTGTCGTGTCCGCGGACGTGGCGAAACTGGTAAACGCAGCAGACTTCAATTGGAGTGCCCGGGGGGAAATCCCCGGAGTAGAACCGCTCAAAGTCGGGGAACGCCATGGGCCCACGGGTCCGCGGCCAATCCCGAGCCAAGCCCGCCCCGGCGGGAAGGTGTAGAGACTGGACGGGCGGCACCTACAGCCCCCCTGCGGGGCCAGGGTGAAGGGACAGTCCAGACCACGAACGCGGGTCGGCCGCTTCCGGCCACTCCGCGGCGGCGCAAGCCGAAGTGGTACGAAAATCTGCTTTCCGCAAGGAAGTGCGGGTTCGAGTCCCGCCGTCCGCACCAGCACGCAGCGGGGTTTCGTCGGAGGGTGTCGGGTTTTGCTGGAAATTCTTGACCTGCATGTCTGGCGCGGCGAACGGCATGTGCTCCGCGGCCTGGCGCTGCGTCTTCCGGAAGGGCAGGCGCTGCAACTGCTGTGGCCGAACGGCGCGGGCAAGACCTCGCTCCTGCGCGCCGTGGCCGGGCTGCTGCCGCTCGAATCGGGGCGGATACTGTGGCAGGGCGAGGATGTTGCCGCCGACCGGGAGGCATTCAGCGCCGACCTGGCGTTCCTCGGGCACGAACTCGCGCTCAAGGGGGATCTCACGGCCGCCGAGAACCTGGTCTATTCGGTTTCCCTGCGTCAGCGTATCGGCAGGGCCGACGTCATGGCGGCGTTGGATGAAGTTGGCTTGTCACGCCGGGCCGATACGCCGGTCCGGCAGATGTCGGCCGGCCAGCAGCGTCGGGTTGCACTGGCCCGGCTCGGGCTCTGGCGGGCGCGGCTGTGGCTTCTGGACGAACCGGCAGCAAATCTCGACCCAGCCGGTCAACGGCAGGTGGTCGCTGCGCTGGAACGTCATCTGGCGACCGGTGGCTGCGCATTGATCTCCACCCACCAGCCGCTCGCGTTGCAGCCTGCGCTCACGCGACTCTGGCAGCAGCCGGGGGAACCCGCATGACCACGCGTGCCTCGCCGCTCTACGCGGCGCGCAACATCCTTCGACGGGACCTCACGCTGGCCTTCCGCAGGCCCGGGGAATGGCTGCAGCCCGTTGCGTTCTTCTTCATCGTCACGCTGCTGTTCCCCCTTGCGCTCGATCCGGAGCTTGCCCACCTGCGGCGGCTCGCTCCCGCGGCCCTGTGGGTCGCTGCGCTGCTGTCTTCCGTACTGGCGGTGGATTTTCTTTTCCGCGAGGACGGCCGGGATGGCACGCTCGAGCAGTTCGCGCTGTCGGGCCAGCCCTTCGCGTGGCTGCTGTTGGCCAAGACGGTGGCGCACTGGCTGCTGACCGGCCTGCCGCTCACGCTTGCGACGCCGTTCGCAGCGCTGGCGCTCGGCGCTCCGGCATCGTCGGTTCCGGGCGTGCTGGCGGCGCTGTTGCTGGGCAGCATCTCCCTGAGTCTGCTGGGGGCCATCGGTGCCGGGCTGACACTCGGCCTGCGGCGGGGTGGTGCCCTGCTTTCGCTGCTGGTGCTGCCGCTGGCGGTGCCGACCTTGATCTTCGGGGCGCGGGCGACGGAGCTCGCGATCCAGGGTGAGCCGGCCACGGGGCCGATGTACCTCCTGGCGGCCCTCGCGGCCCTGGGCGTCACGCTGGCGCCGTTGGCTGCCGCGGCGGCGGTTCGCATCAGTCTGGAGTAGAGTTTCGCCATGAGCTGGGCCTGGTTCCATCGATTCGGTTCGCCGCCATACTTCTATGCCGTCGCGGGGCGCCTCGTGCCCTGGCTCGCATGGCCCGCGGGCCTTCTCATCCTCGCCGGCCTGTACGGCGGCGTGGTGATGGCGCCGCCGGATTACCAGCAGAGCGATGCGGCGCGGATCATGTACGTGCACGTTCCGGCGGCCTACGTCGGGATGATGTCCTACTCGGTGATGGCGCTGGCCGCGGCGATCGGCCTGGTCTGGCGGATCAAGGTCTGCCATGCCGTGGCGGCTGCCACCGCACCCATCGGCGCAGGCTTCACGGCGGTCTGTCTCGTTACGGGCATGCTCTGGGGCCAGCCGATGTGGGGCACGTACTGGGCCTGGGATCCGCGCCTGGTTTCCATGCTGGTGCTGTTGTTCTTCTTCCTCGGCTACGTCGGGCTGCGGGGCGCGATCGATGACATCTCGCGCGCGGACCGCAGCAGCGCAGTGCTTGCCATCGTCGGTTTCGTGAACGTGCCGATCATCCATTTCTCCGTGACCTGGTGGAACTCCATCCACCAGGGTCCGAGCATCATCCGCAAGGGCGGTCCCGCGATGCCGGCATCCATGTGGGTGCCGCTGGTGCTGGTCATCTTCGGGTTCACGTTCTATTTCTACGCTGTGATGCTGGTCCGCGCGCGCGCGGAGGTGCTGCGCCGCGACCGTGGCGGAAGCTGGGTGCGCGAGCTGCTCGCGCCGGAGGAAAACCCGTGAGTGATTTCCTTGCGATGAGCGGCTATGCCGCCTACGTCTGGCCGTCCATCGGCCTTACGCTTGCCTTGCTGTGGTTGAACATCGTGCAGGCGCGCAACGCCCTGGAGCGTGCCAAGTCCGAGGCGCGCCGCCGCCTGTCGGGAGGGGATGACGCATGACGCCGAACCGTCGTCGCCGGCTTTACTGGGTGCTGGGTATCCTCGCGGGCGTGGCCATCGCGAGTACGCTCGCGCTGCAGGCATTCCGCAGCAACGTGATGTTCTTCTTCGATCCGACGCAGGTCGTCGCGCATGAAGTGAAGCCTGGCCAGCGATTCCAGCTCGGCGGCATGGTTGAAAAGGGCAGCGTGGAGCGAACGCCGGGTGGCCTCGAGGTCCGCTTCCTCGTCACCGATTTCAAGAGCAGCGTGCGTGTCCGCTATTCCGGCGTGTTGCCGGACCTTTTCCGTGAAGGCACCGGCGTCGTTGCCCATGGCAAGCTGGGCGACGATGGCGTGTTCGTCGCCGAAGAGGTCATTGCGAAGCACGACGAAAAGTACATGCCGCCCGCCGTCAGCCGTTCCCTCAAGAAGGGCGAATCCCGCATAGGTGTTGCCGAATGATTCCCGAAATCGGACATTTCGCCTTGATCCTGGCGATGCTGTTGGCACTCGTCCAGGCTGCACTGGGGCTGATCGGTCCGCGCAGCACGCAGCCGCGGTACGTGGACGCCGTGCCTTCCGCCGTGGCGGGCCAGTTTGTATTCACCTGCATCGCGATGGGCTGCCTCGCGAAGTCGTTCATCGACTACGATTTTTCCGTCCGCTACGTCGCGGAGAACGCCAATTCGGCGCTGCCGCTGTTCTTCCGCATCGCAGCCATGTGGGGCGCGCACGAGGGCTCCTTGCTCCTGTGGATTTTCGTGCTCTCCTTGTGGACCGTGGCGGTGGTGCTCCGGGCCCGGACTCTTCCGCGCAGTTTCACCGCGCGTGTGCTGGGTGTGCTGGGGCTGTTGAGCTTCGGCTTCCTGCTGTTCACGCTCGCGACCTCAAACCCATTCCTGCGTCTTGACCCGCCTGCGCCGGACGGGCGCGACCTCAACCCGCTGCTGCAGGACGTGGCGCTGGCAGTTCACCCGCCGATGCTCTACACCGGATACGTCGGGCTGTCCGTGGCCTTCGCCTTTGCCTGCGCGGCCATGATCGAGGGTCGGCTCGACCAGACCTGGGCACGCTGGACGCGTCCCTGGACGACGCTCGCCTGGTCATTCCTTACAGCCGGCATCGCGCTGGGCAGCTGGTGGGCCTATTACGAGCTTGGCTGGGGCGGATTCTGGTTCTGGGACCCGGTGGAGAACGCTTCCTTCAGGCCCTGGCTCGTCGCGACGGCGTTGATCCACTCGCTGGCCGTCACCGACAAGCGTGGCCTGTTCAAGAGCTGGACTTTGCTGCTGGCGATCACCGGTTTTTCGCTGAGCCTGCTCGGCACTTTCCTCGTGCGCTCCGGCGTGCTGGTGTCCGTTCATTCTTTCGCGGCCGATCCGGCGCGTGGCATTTTCATCCTCGCGTTCCTGGTCGTCGTGATCGGCGGGGCGCTGGGCCTCTATGCCTGGCGTGCGCCCTCGCTGCGGTCTGAGGCGGGCTTCGAGATGACTTCGCGCGAAAGCTTCCTGCTCTTCAACAACATCCTGCTGGTTATCGCCGCCGCGGTGATCTTCGGGGGCACCATGGCGCCCATGGTGTCGGATGCGCTGGGGCAGGGTGCCCTGTCGGTCGGCCCGCAGTATTTCAATCCGAGTTTCGCGTTGCCGGCGCTGCCGCTGCTTGCCCTGTTGTCGGTCGGCATGCATGCCGGCTGGAAGCGGGGCAATCTGTCGCGCGTGAAGCGCGAGGTGCTCTTCACCGGCGTGCTGGCGCTGGCGCTGGCCGTTGCGATCTGGTTGGGTGCCTATGGGGGGCGGAAGCTGCTCATGCCGCTCGGCATTGCGCTCGGCCTCTGGATCGTCCTGTCGTCGCTGGTGGATCCGGTCGATCGCATCCGGCGCAAGCTGAGCCTGCCGCTGGGCGTCGTCGGCATGGCGGTGGCGCATCTGGGTCTCGGCATGACGACGATCGGCATCACCGTCGTTCAGTCGGCCACCCTCGAAATCGACCGGGCGGTCGCGCCCGGCGAGACGGTCAAGGTGGGCGAATATGACTTCAGGTTCGAAGGCACCAAGGCCGTCGAAGGACCGAACTACAGCGCGGTCCAGGGCACGGTCGTCGTCGGCAAGGGTGGCAAGGACATCGTGGTGTTGCGGCCGCAGAAGCGTACCTACTGGGTTCAGCAGAACCCGATGACCGAGGCGGGCATCAGCGCGAGCTGGAATCGTGACCTGTTCGTCGCGATGGGCGAGGACGTGGGTCGCGGTGCCTGGAGCTTGCGGTTGCAGGTGCGTCCGCTCATCCAGTTCATCTGGTGGGGTGCGCTCGTCATGACGCTGGGTGGTGTTCTGTCCGGGCTCGATCGTCGCTACCGACAGCCGAAGAAGGCGGCCCGGGATGCGGTGGATGCCGTTGCCGCGGAGCCCGCGGCATGAGTCGTCTGAACAAATTCATCCTGCCGCTCGGTGGTTTCGCGCTGCTGGCGGTATTGCTGGCAGTGGGCCTGAAGCAGGCGCCGGAGAAGGGGATCATCAAGTCACCGCTTGTCGGAAAGCTTGCGCCTGCCTATTCGCTGCCAGACCTCATGCAACCGGGCGCGGTCGTCGCCAGCGACGACCTGAAGGGCAAGTGGCACGTCGTCAACGTCTGGGGCAGTTGGTGTTTCGCCTGTCGTGACGAACACCCGATGTTGCTGGCCATCCAGCAGGAAGGGGTGGTGCCGATCGTCGGCATCGACTGGAACGACGAAGAGGCTGCCGGCAGGGAATGGCTGGCGAAGCTCGGCAATCCCTATGCGCGGGTCGCGGTGGACCGCGAAGGTCGTACAGCGATCCACTACGGAGTCACGGCTGCGCCGGAAAGTTTCCTGATCAACCCGCAGGGCGTCATCGTGAAGAAAGTCACCGGCGTAATCACGCCGAAGATCTGGCGAGACGAGATGCTGCCCCTCATTCGCGGTGTCGCCGGGGGTGGACAGTGAGTCGGGGTGTGGTTTTTGCCGCGACCTTGTCGTTGTTCTTGGCCGGCGTTGCCTGGGCGGTCGATACCACGCCGCCGATTCCCGATCCCGCGCTGCAGGAGCGTTACGTCACCCTGACGCATGAGTTGCGATGCGTCCAGTGCCAGAACGAAGCCATCGCCGACTCGCCCGTCGAGATCGCGGCACAGTTGCGGCGCGAAGTGCGCGAAAGCCTGATCGCGGGGCAGAGCGATGACGAGATCCGCGAGACCATGGTTTCGCGCTACAGCGAATTCATCCTGTTCAAGCCCCGCTGGTCCGCGAAGACGGCCCTGCTCTGGCTTGCGCCGGCGCTGATGCTGCTTGTCGGCGCGTTCATCGCGCTGCGTGTCGTCGGTCGCCGCCGCCAGTTGCTCGAGACCGATGATTCGGTCGTTGACGAGGACGGCGACGGCTGATGACTGCCTTCCTGATCATCGCGGGCGCGCTGGCGTTCGCGGCCGTGGCGTTCGTCGCGTTCCCGCTGCTGCGCAAGGGTGCGTCGCCGGTGGCCCGCATGGCCGCGCTGGTCCTGGCGATCGTGGTGCTGGGCGGTTCGGCCCTGCTGTACGCCCGGTTCAGCAGCTGGTCGTGGACGGGCGAGACGGCCGAGATCACGCCCGAGAACATGGTGGGTCGACTGGCCCGTCGCCTCGACAGGAATCCCGACGACCTCCAGGGCTGGCTGCTGCTGGGCAAGTCCTACACGCAGCTCGAGCGCTACCCGATGGCGATCCGCGCCTACCAGCGCGCGGACCGTCTCGCCGACAGCAAGAGTGCCGATGCGCTGACCGGGCTTGCGGAAGCGCTGGTGCTCGGCAACCAGGGGGATCTGTCGGGTCGTCCCGGTCGCCTGTTCGAGCAGGCGCTCGCGCTGGATCCCAGATCGACCAAGGCCCTGTTCTACAGTGCCGTGGCGGCGCTGGAGCGCGGTGAGAGGCCGTTGGCCCGTGAGCGCTTCATGGCCTTGCTGTCTTCAGGGCCGCCTCCCGAAGTACGCAGACTCATCGAACAGACCGTCCAGAACATCGACGCGGAGGCCGCTGTGCCGCCGAGGGCCGTTGCCTCGAGGGCCTCGCCATCCGCAGTCGCGCCGGCCGCCGCGGTATCCATCAAGTTGCATCTGGTGCTTGCTCCGGCCGTTTCCGCGCTCGTAAAGGTTGGCGCACCCCTGTTCGTCGTCGCGAGGCGTCCTGGCGAAAGGGGGCCTCCGTTGGCCGCCAAGCGTCTGGATGCCAGCTTTCCGCAGGACGTTGAATTGCTGGGTACGGATGCAATGGTCGGCGGCGCGGGATTCGTCGCGGGTGACGATCTGGAGATCACCGCCCGCGTCTCGAACAGTGGGGGCGCGTTGCCCAAGCCAGGGGATCCCTTCGGCACGGTCCGTGTGAAGGCCGGTGCGACGAAGCCCGTGGCGCTGTCCTTGGATCACGTCACGCCCTGACCCGCCCGGTCCTCAGGCGACTGCTGTGGCCTCGATTTCCACCTGGATGTCGGGATGGAAGAGGGCGGCCACGCCGAGCAGGGTGCCTGCGGGTCGCGGTGACGGTCCGGCCAGCCAGTGTTCGGCTTCGCCCGATGCGGCCAGATAGGCCGCGACGTCCGTCGTGTAGTAGTTCAGTCGCACCACGTTCCGGAAATCCATGCCCGCGGCCTGAAGCACCTGTTGCAGGTTCATGAACGCCTGTCGCAGTTGTGCCCGCATGTCGCCCGCATGGAGTGGGGCGCCGTCCGCGTCGACGGATGTCTGCCCGGAACACAACAGCAGGCGGTGGACCGCCGGGGCTTCGACGGCTTGTGAAAATCCATGGACGTCTTGCCAGGTCCACGGATTGATGGCGCGCGTGTCTGCCATGATAGGGCTCCTGTAGTTCCAGCCAGACCGGGATGATGACATGGCCGTACGGAATTTCTTTCCCACGAGGGTCTATGGTGCGCCGCTCCAGCGGCAGCCGTGGAAGACCTTCAATGACCGCCTCCTGCAGGAGTGTCTCCAGCTCAGAGAGGATGATGTCGCAGGACGGAAATGGTCCGCGAAAAACTATCCTGGTGGATTCACTTCCTACGGCTCGGTGAGCCGCATGCAGCAGATCTCTCCGACCTTCGCGCGGCTGGAGAAGCTGATCGACAGGCATGTGCGGAAATATGCCGCGGTGCTCGAACTGGATCTGGAGCAGCGGCCGCTGGGCATGACCGATTGCTGGGTCAACATCATGCCGCGGCACGTGACCCACAGCCTGCACATTCACCCGCTCTCCACGATCAGTGGAACCTACTACGTTCAGGTGCCGCGAGGTTCCCCCGGCTTGAAGTTCGAGGACCCGAGGCTCGACCGGTTCATGGCGGCGCCGCCGCGCAAGGCCGACTGCACGGCGGAAAGCCGGACCTGGGTCATGATGCCCGCTGCGCCGGGCGACCTGTTGCTGTTCGAGAGCTGGCTGCGGCACGAAGTCGTCGCCAATCCCGTCGATCGGGAGCGCATCAGCATCAGTTTCAACTACGGCTGGTTCTGAGCCGGCGATCATCCATAATCGGTCCACACCAACAACAAGCCTTCCGGGGGGAAGCAGTACATGGACAAGCAAGAGATTTCTCCGTCGGCGACGGTTCAGCTGGATGCCGAGCGTCGTCGTTTCCTGGGCGGCATGGCGTTGAGTGCCGGCGCTGCGGCGGTTCTGGGCGTGGGTGCCGCGCCGGGCAAGGTGGAGGCGGCGGCACCTGCGACGGGCGGTGGGCGGCCGCCGGTCGATCCGGTGCTGGGAACACCGCCGCCTGCCGGCCAGCGGCAACAGGCCCAGTTGGTTGACCTGAAGGGAAAGACCATCTACATCACCGGCGGTAATACGGGCATCGGTCTCGGCATCGCCCGTGCGGCCGCGAACGCCGGCATGAACGTGGTGATGGGCTATATCCAGGAAGACCAGGTCGCGCCGGCACTCAAGCTCTTCAAACCGGGGCAGAAGGTCACCGCCATACGCCACGACGTCACCGACCGCGACGGCTGGGGGAAGACGCTGGCCGAGATCAACGCCAGGTACGGCAACCTGCACCTGTTGGTCAACAACGCCGGCATCAAGACGCTGCGCCAGGCCAGCCAGGTCGATGCGCGCGGCTGGGATGCCGCCGTCGCCGTGAACTTCACGGGCATCTACAACGGCTGTGCCACGGTGGTGCCCCATATGCTGGCCCACAAGGAAGGGGCGCACATCGTTACCACGTCGTCGATGGGCGGCCTGTTGCCGGGCGTGAACGCCGGCGTCTACACGGCAACCAAGTTCGCGGCCGTAGGCATGATGGAGGCGCTGCGCGTCGAGTTGATGGGCACCAACATCGGCACGTCGGTGTTCTGCCCGGGCGGCGTCAGCACGGACAACATCGGCTCCGCCGAGGGCACGGCCGTGCTGATGATGGATCCGCTGGAAGCGGGCGAACGCGTGCTGAATGGCGTGAAGAACAATGACCTCTTCATCCTCACGCATCCGGAGTTCAAGCCGGGCATGAAGGAGCGCTTCGATGCGATCCTGGCCTCGGAGCCGCAGGATGGATTCCCGGAGGCACGTGCCAAGGCCGAGACGCGCGTGCTGACGGCGCCGCCGTATGCGCCGGAGATCGCCCACCGCACGCCGCCGCGCAAGAGCTACCGCAGCTGACTGTAGAGGGACGCAGGACATGTTCACGGAAGCGGATTACCGTCGTTATGTCGCGGCCTTCAATGCCCGCGACTACGACCAGCTCGAGACTTTCTTCGCCGACGACTTCGCGCTCGAGAACGCGGGCTTCATCGTCAAGGGCAAACCCGCCTTCCGTGCGTTCTATGCCTTCTTCCACGCGTACTGCCGCGAGACGGTCACGTTGAGGCGTTTCTTCACCGGCCCCGACGCCTTCATGGTGAACGTGGTGATCCGCTTCGAGGGGATCCAGGACCTCTCTGCGGAGGTCCTGGCGGAGAAGGGCTACTCCGGCATGTCGGTGGTGCCGAAGGACGTCGCCGTCGACGTCGATTTCCTGATCCTCTACGAGCTGAACGCGGCAGGAAAAATCCAGTACATCAAGGGCGCCGTGCACGTGCCGGCGTCGCCGACCAGGGGTGTTGCATGAAAAGCCCTGAGCTTGAGCAATTGGTCGCCGGCCTGCGCGCCGGTGGTCCCGATCTCTCGGCTTCGCCGCAGGCGGCCCGCGAGGGTTTCAGCGCCATGGTGGCCGCCGCACCGGTGGCACCGGACATCGTTTTTGATCGCGTGAAGCTGGGCGGGCTCGATGCGCTGGAATCCAGGACGCCCGGTGCGCGCAACGACCGCGCGCTGCTGTATTTCCACGGTGGCGCTTTCGTCATCGGCAGTGCACAGGATTACCGCACGCTCACCGCGGAGCTCGGCCGCGCGACCGGCGTGCGCTGCGTGTCCGTGGATTACCGGCTCGCCCCGGAGCACCCGTTCCCGGCCGCTGTCGAAGATGCCGTTGCCGCCTATCGCGCGCTGCTGGAGTCGGGCCTCGAGCCTGGCCATGTCGTGGTTGCGGGAGATTCCGCCGGCGGTGGCCTCGCGCTGTCGATGCTCGTCGCGGCGCGCGACGCCGGCCTGCCGATGCCGGCCGCGGCCCTGCTGATCTCGCCC
>JBDLPS010000073.1:0-2709 GCA_039800965.1 Pseudomonadota bacterium
CCCAAGGCACCGATCGAGATCAGCAGCGACGATGCACGCGTGGCCGTGGGAGGCGACGCCCAGGTGGCTGGCCGCGTCGTGCTGCGGCAGGGAGACCGCCAACTTTCCGCCGACGATGTCCGGGTCGACAACGCCACCAACAGCGTCGACGTGCAAGGCAACGTCCGCTACGAAGACCCTGAACTGCGGGTGGAGGGGCGCGCCGGGCATTATGGCGGCGGCAGCGCGCAATTCAGCGCGGCGGAATTCGAGATGCTCCAGCAACCCTCCCGAGGGCGGGCCGGAGGCATACGGCTGCGGCCGGACGGCACGCTCGAACTGGAAGACGTCTTCTACACCACCTGCCCGCCGGAGAGCGTGGACTGGCGCATCGATGCCGGCAGCGTGACCCTGGACCCGAAACACCAGACCGGCGTGGCGCGCAACGCGCGCGTCCGCTTCAAGGATGTCACGCTGTTCTACCTGCCGTGGATCTCCTTCCCGGCGGGCCCTGCACGCAAAAGCGGATTCCTGTTCCCCAGCGTGGGTTCCTCGTCCCGCGGCGGACTGCAACTGTCGGCGCCTTACTACCTGAACCTGGCGCCGAACTACGACGCGACCGTGGAACCCACGGTGTTCAGCCGGCGCGGCCTCGACGTCTTTTCCGAATTCCGCTTCCTGACGGCGCGCAGCCGCGGCAGCATCGACGCCGACGTGCTGCCGCACGACAGCGCACACGGTTCAGGCCGCAGCCGCCTGCGCGTGTCCGATGTCACGGAACTGCCCGGCGCCTGGCGCCTGCGCCTCGGCGCCGAAAACGTCGGCGACGCCGCCTGGTTCGAGGACTTCGCGCAAGGCGCGGACAAGACCAGCATCGCCTTCCTGTCGCGCGCGCTGGAACTCAGCTACCGGGACGACGTCTGGCGCGGCGGCGCGTTGATGCGCAACTTCCAGACCATCGACCGTGGCCTTGCCCTCGCAGACAGGCCGTACACCGAACTGCCACGCCTGTATGCCGCGGCACAGTGGCGTGGCGGCACGCCTGCCATGCCCTTCGAATACGGCTTCGAGAGCGAGGCCGTGGATTTCCGGCGCGGCACGGGCGCCCAGGGCTGGCGCGCCGACGTGATGCCACACGCGCAACTCTCCATGGAAGGGCCGGGTTATTTCCTGCGGCCTGCGATCGCCTTCCGCAGCACAGCCTATGCCCTGACGGACACGCCGACGGGCACTGACAACTCGCCGCGTCGCAACCTGCCCATCGCGAGCCTGGACACCGGCCTGCTCTTCGAGCGGGCCGCGGGCAGCAACGGCCGACGGCGCGTCACGCTGGAACCGCGGCTGATGTACCTGTACGTGCCTTACAGCCGACAGGATGGCCTGCCGGTGTTCGACACCGGCCTGCCGGACCTCAACTGGGTCGAACTGTTCCGCACCAACCGGTACGTGGGCGCCGACCGCATGGGCGACGCCAACCAGCTCTCCGCCGGCGTCACCTCGCGCCTCTTCGCCAGCGACAGCGGGACGCGTTACCTCTCGGCAACCCTTGGCCAGGCCTATTACTTCGAACAACCGAAGGTCCTGTTGCCGAACGAGGCCGCGCACGGCCGGCAGGCCTCCGACCTCATCGCCCGCGCGGAACTCAAGGCCTTCGAGCACTGGAGCGTCGACCTCGGCGTGCAATGGAACCCACACGAGTCACAGGCCGAGAAATCCGAGGTGCGCGTGCAATACCGCCCCGAGGGCAGCAAGGTGGTGAACGTCGGGTATCGCTTCCAGCGCAACCAGCTGGAGCAGGCGGACGTGTCGGCCGCCTGGCCGCTGGCCCGCAACTGGAGCTTCTACGGTCGCATGCTCTATTCGCTCAAGGACCACTCCGCCATCGACCAGTTCGCCGGCTTCGAGTACAGCAGCTGCTGCTGGGGCATCCGCGCGGTCGCCCGCAACTACGTCGTCGACCGCGGGGGGCGCAGGGACACCGGGCTGTTCGTGCAGCTGGAACTCAAAGGCCTCTCGAATGTCGGAACTGCCGCCAATGCTTTCCTCGAGAGGGCGATTCGCGGATACTCACCCACCGGCCGCAGTCGCTGACGCAAGTCCATGATGCCCCAAGGAATTAACATGATCCGCACGACCCTTACCCTGCTGGGCATGCTGCTGCTGGCGAACACTGCCGCCGCGGCGGAACAAGCCGCGCGGACCGACCTCAGCAGCAAGGGCCAGTTGCTTGACCGCGTTGCAGCGATCGTGAACGACGACGTCGTGACCGTCGGTGAACTGGAAGAGCAGATGGGCATCATCGCGCAGCGCCTGCAGGAGCAGAACACGCCGCTGCCGGCGCCCGAGGTGCTGCGCAAGCAGGTGCTCGACCGCCTCATCGTGCAGGAAGTGCAGATGCAGCGCGCGCGCAAGGTCGGCATGAAGGTCGGCGACGAGCAACTCAACGCCGCGTTGGCGGATATCGCCCAGCGCAACAACATGAAACTCGCGGACCTGCCCCGCGCGCTTGCTGCACAGGGCATCGACTATGCGGGCTACCGCGAGAACATGCGCAAGGAAATCGTCCTCACCTCCCTGCGCCAACGCGACGTCATCGCCAAGATCAACGTCACCCCGCGCGAACTCGAACAATTCATCGAGCGCAAGAAGAGGCTCCCGTCGGAGACGATGGAGTACAACGTCTCCCACATCCTGATCGCCGTCGCGCAGGACGCCACGCAGTCGCAGGTG
>JBDLPS010000074.1:0-11663 GCA_039800965.1 Pseudomonadota bacterium
ACGAGCGTGTAGTCGATATGCAGCGTCATGCCCTTGTCTCGCAGCGTGATGCGTTCGAACATCTCGAACTCATCGCTGATCGGGATACCTGAATCGATGTAGTGCTCGTTGGTCTCGAAATACTTCGTGTGCACGACCAACGCATCGCCTTCCCAGTGGCCGATCGACTCGCCGTTGTAGGTCGGGACGGAATAATCCGGGTCGGAATGCTTGCGCCCGTCCAGGTAGATGAAGCGCATGCTGTTCGTGAAGGCGAAGAGCATGTAGATGATCGTTGGCTTCTGGATCATGCTCGTCGGCCAGACGCGCGTCATGATCATCGGCATTCCGATCGGATAGCATTGCCCGCTCGCATCGCGGTACGGGACGCCCTTCTTGCGGGCCTCCTCGGACTCACGCAACGCGGTCTGCCCCGCCTCGTAGAACTCAGGATATGGCGGACCGAAGCGGAAATCGGCAAATGAGCGGCGCAGGTCCACGAACCACGTGCCGGTCAGGTCGAAAGGCGGCTTGGGCCGCTTCTTCGCCAGGTTTTCCGGAGCGAGCGCACCGAGGTAGCCCTTGTGCTTGTGGGCGAGCTCGTCCATCCGCTCCTGCGTGAGCCCGCCACCCGGCGAACGACCTGCCTGCGCACGGACATCCTGCGCGGCAAGCAAGGCAGCACAGGAGAGGAAAGACAGCGACAACAATGCGCGAACGCTCGCTTTCATGTTCGTAAACCCCTTCGATACTTCGATGCGACGCCGTCTCAGCGCGGCGTTTCGCGGATGAACTGCAACACCGGCGCAGACAGGGATTCGTCCTCCGTGCCCACGGCGTAGGTTTCGGATATATGTGAATGCGCCGGCAAGCGCAACGACTGCGTCGGCGCGCCGGCGGCGGCACGGGCCTTGATCAGGGCCTCACAGTCCGCCAGGAAGCTTTCGGGGTCGAGCTCCGCGCAAGTGACGAGCAGCGGAACAGGCGAAACGCCGAGCAAAGGCAGCGACTCGCGCTCCGCGTAGCGCGAGACGTCCTCGCCGTAGTAATCCTTCCACGCGGACACGGTCTGGCCCAGCGTGTAGATTCCGGATGTCAGCACGGCTCCGGCGATGCCGGGCTTCTTGGTTCGCACGATGTAGTCCGCCACGTGCGCGCCACCCGCCGAATGTCCCCACAGGTAGATCTTCGACGGATCGCCGCCGAACTGCGCCGCATGGGCACGGACCCAGGCCACGACGCGGGTGAGATCCTCCACGCCGGCCGGGTAGCCGAACTGGGGCGCGAGGCGGTAATTGACCGTGATGCCCACCGCATCGTTCGCGGCTGCCCAGAGACCGATATTGTCGTAGAAGGGGGCGCCGGCGGCGCGCTTCGCACCACGACTGAAGCCGCCACCATGCACGAATACGACGACCGGACGCCCCTTGCCCCTGGCGGGTGGCGCAAAGACATCAAGCCGATGCCGTTCGTGCGGCCCGTAGACGAGATCGCGCGCCAGATTCACGCCCTGGTAGGGCTCCTGCGGCAACAGCGGCGCATAAAGGAGCCCGGTGCGCGCACCATCGATCTTCGCTCCGATATCGCGCAGTGTAGCCGCCACCTGCAGCGGCATGCCCTTGGGCACGACCGGTGTCGCTGCAACCACAGCCGTCGATGCGGAAGCGAAGAGCGCGGCAAGCGCGCCGGCGAGCAATCTGCGCATGGAGTTCCCCCGGAGTGCCGCGGGTCGCGCTGCAGCGGCAGCACCCCACGCGTGTCATTGCGGCATTATGCACGCATGAGCCTGACGAAACTCGAGCACTACCTGGTGATGACCCACGACCTCGCGGCCACGCGCCGCTTCTATGTCGAGGGACTGGGCTTCGCCGAGGGCTTTCGACCGGATCTCGGGTTCCCCGGCCACTGGCTTTACCTGGGGGGAACGCCGTGCATCCATATCGCGGAATGGAAAACGTACACCGCTCACAGCCATCGACTCGGCCTGCCCGTCACGATTCCGGCAGCCGGAACGGGCTCGCTGGACCATCTGGCCTTTCACGCCAGCGACTACGAAGGATTCGTGTCGCACCTCGAGGCCGCGGGCATCGCCATGCACCGGCACGACGCCCCGGCAGCCGGACTGCGGCAGGTGTTCGTCTTCGATCCGAACGGCGTGAAACTCGAAATCAACTTCTTCTCGAACTGACGGCCCTTACCGGGCTGCCCGCTAACGCTTCGCCATCAACTCCTTCAGCAGGGCCGCCGTCTCCGGATGCGGCTCCGCCAGGGCGACACCCACACGACCGGTGACGCCAGCCTTGCCGAGCGCGACGTCCAGCGCCGTCGATCCGCCTCGATCCTTCAGATCGAGCTTCGCGCCACTTGAGGCAAGGAACTTCACGAAGTCGCTCCAACCCCAGAGGGCGGCGCCGTGCAATGCGGTCTGCCCGTTGTCACGCGCGGCATCGACGTTCGCCCCGGCCGCCATCAGCAGACGACCGGCCTCGATGCACCGCGCCTCGTTGCGGAAGCGGGCACGGATGTCGATGGTCGTCGACCCAATCCCGGCAGCCGCCATGAGCGGGGTGATCCCCAGGGAGTTGGGCAGATCCGGCAGCGCCTTGTATTTGAGCAACAGCGCGATCGACTCGGTATCGCCCGCCTTGGCCGCACGGATCAAGGGGGTGGTCCCCACGGTCAGCATGGAATCGCCACCGCGGTCCTGCCCGAGCGAACGGTAAGGCGGGAACAGCTTCAGCTGCATGTTCGGGTTGGCGCCTTTAGAGAGCAGCATTTCCGTCACTTGCAGGGCGGTCACCACGTCGGACGAAGGACGGTCGGGGCGTCCTCCGCGCGGCGTCGTGTTGTAATCCACAGCGGAATACAAGGGCGCGCGCCCCCAGGTATCCCAGCGATTGACGTCGGCACCGGCCTTGATGAGGTAGGCCGCCGTGTCGAAGCGGGCGTTCAGCACGGCCAGCAAGAGGGGCGTTATGCCGTCCGGATCCGGAAGGTTGATGTCCGCCCTGCCCTCGACCAGCGCCTGCGCACAGGCCGCGCAACCCTCGCGGGCCGCAAGCAGCAAGGCGGTGAAACCACCTGGCGGCCGCCCCTGCGCCCGCGGTTCGGCGGTAACGCGACGCGGCCATTCCCGCACCGTCGACCGGGCATCCACCCGGGCGCCGTGCCGGACGAGAAACCGAACCATCGTCGGCTGACCCTGGGCTGCAGCCCACATCAACGCGGTCTGCCCGCGCCGCCTCTCCACCGCGTTGACATCGGCGCCGGCCTTCAGCAGCAACTCCGCCGCTGCGACGCTGCCGTTCCGTGCGACGGTCATGAGTGCGGTCTGCCCTGTCGGGTTTGCGGATTCGACGTCTGCACCCGCCTTCAGCAGTGCACGGATGATCTCCGGGTCCCCGCGCTCCGCGGCCTCCGACATCGGCGTCGCGCCATAGTCGTTCACCGCGCGCACATCCGCCCCGGCCTTCAGCAAGGCCTTCACCTGCGACAGATCACCGTCATGGGCCGCCCAATGCAAAGCGGTCGTGCCATCCGCGGATGGCTCTGCGGCCTGTGCCGCCATCATCGACGTGCAGAGCAGCACGGTGGCCATGATCGAGAAATTTCGGCCCACGTCAGATCTCCGTGAACTTCGTCGTGCTGTCGCCGAGCTTCTCGATCGGCACGCCATTCTTCGCCAGCAGCGTCAGGTGCAGGTTGGAAAGCGGCGTCTTGTCCGCGTAACGCAGGTGCTGGTTGCCTTTCAACGTGCCCGCCCCACCACCCACCACTGCAGTTGGCAACGGGAAATGGTTGTGCACGTTGCTGTCGCTCATGTTGCTGCCATAGACGACGGTGGAGTTGTCGAGCATCGACCCTTCGCCGTCCGGCAGGTCCTGCAGCTTCTTGACGAATCGCGCGAAGACCTGGGTGTGGTAGGTCTGCAGCTTCGCCAGCCGCTCAAGCTTCTGCGGGCTGTTTGCATGGTGCGAGAGCGGATGGAACGCATCGGATATGCCGATGAAGTTGTAAGGCTGGTTGCTGACCTCCGCGGCCATCATGAAGGTCGCCACGCGCGTCAGATTGCCCTGGAAGGACAATGTGATCAGATCGAACATCAGCTTCAGGTGTTCATCGAAATTGCTGGGGATGCCGGACGGGGCATCCGGCAACTCGAGTTTCGTCGTATCCCGCTTCGACAACTGCTGCACGCGCCGTTCGATCTCACGGACAGTCTCGAGGTAGTCCCCGAGCACGGCCTGGTCGCGCGCACCCAGCGTGCGCTTGAGATCATCGGCATCGCGGAGCACGAGATCGAGTACGCTGCGATCCTCGCGGGCGAGCAGCACGCGCTCTTCCGCCGTATCCCCCTGACCGAACAGCTGCTGGAACAGCTTGCGCGGATTGTGTTCCATGGGCAGCGGCGTCGTCGGCGTACGGAACGAGATCGTCTTGCCGTAGCTGCATCCGTAATTGCGGTCGCAGGAACCCTCGCCGCCCCGCTCCTCCGTCGCCACCTCAAGCGAAGGCAGGGGGGTATCCATGCTGATGTGCTTCGCGGCGATCTGGTCGGCGGTGATGCCACCGTAGGGATCGTGGCTGATGCGCGGCTCGACGCAACTGAGCCAGGTGCCAGGCGTGATGGCGTGAACCGGTGCCGCGATCGCAGACTTGTTCTCGAGGCCGCTGATTACCGTCAGCTGCCTCTGGAACGGCTTCAGCGGCGCCAGGATCTGTGGCAGGTCGAAATCGCCACCGACCTTCGTCGGCGTCCATTTATCCATGACAGCGCCGTGAGGGAAGTACACGTAGACCATGCGCGGCTTCGCCGCGGCAGCTGTCCTGGACAGGGCGGTATGCGCCGGGACCATGGCATCCAGCAGGGGCAGCGCAAGGCCGACGCCGGCGCCGCGCAGCACCGTTCGGCGCGTGAGGTGTTTCTTGGTGATGAACATATCGCGTTCCTCGGGCCTGGCCGTGGGAATTACTGTCGTTGCGCAGTGCGTACCGCGGAAGCCGTCTTGCCGTCCGGCACGCGATCCATGCGGAATGCGGGGCTGTTGACGACCGCCAGCACCAACGTGGAGAAGCGGTAATTGTCAGCGGCAGCGTCGCGGACGATCGCCCGCAGCGTCGGCATGTCGAAGTACTGCACGGACCTGCCCAGTGCGAAGGTCATGAGATTTTCGGTGAAAGTCGACACGAACTGCGTCGGCCGGGATGCCATCGCCTCGCGCAGGCCGTCCACCCCCTTCACCTGCGTGCCATCCGCCAACTGGCCGCTGGAGTCGATCGGCGTGCCGGCATCGATGTCTTTCGTGCGCCACTGCCCGACGGCATTGTAGTTCTCGAGCGCGATGCCAATCGGATCGATGACGCCGTGACACGAGGCGCAGGATTTGGCAGTGCGGTGCTTTTCCATGCGCGAACGCACGGTGAACTGCTCGCCACCTTCCTGGCTTTCCGGAAAAGGCGAGACGCCGGGCGGCGGCGCCGTCGGCGGCGTGCCCATCAGGTGTTCCATCACGTAAGCACCACGCAGCACCGGCGTCGTGCGATTGGCGTATGAGGTGCCAAGCAGGAACGCGCCCTTGCCGAGAAGCCCGCGCCGCCAGGTTTCCTGGAATTCGACCCGCCGGTACTGGCTGCCGCGCACGTTCCGCAATCCGTAGTGCAGCGCCAGGCGTTCGTTCACGTAGCTGTGGTTCGCGGTCAACAGATCGACGACGCTGCGATCGGCCTCGAAGATGCTGCCGACGAACAACTCCATTTCCTTCTGGAAGGCCTGCACGAGATCATCGGAAAAATCCGGGAACAGGTTCTGGTCGGGATTGATGATTTCGGTGCCACGCACGTTCAGCCACTGGAAGGCGAAGTTGGTGACCAGCGTGTGGGCACGTGGGTCCTTGAGCATGCGGCGGACCTGGGCCTCGTAGACGACAGGATCCTGCAACTTTCCCGCCGCAGCCAGGACGATGAGCTCCTCATCCGGAGGCCCGCTCCAAAGGAAGAACGACAGTCGCGAAGCAAGATCTAGATCCTGGATGCGGAATACCTGGCCGGCCTGCGTCCCGGCTGGCGGCGTATGCGTTCGGAACAGGAATTTCGGACTCACCAGAATAGCCATGAGGCCTTTCTGGATCCCGGTTTCGAATCCGGCCTGACGACGTCCTTCTTCGAAGAAGGCCATCGCGCCAGCCAGCTCGGCGTCCTCGACCGGTCGCCTGAATGCCTTGCGCGCCACGGCGCCGAGGATGCGACGTGCGCAAGGCAACTCCTCGCCGGAGGCCGCCGGACGACAGATGAAGACGCGCCTGCGGCTCGGTGTATCGCTGAGCGCGGACCGGCTCAAGGGACCGCGGACCTCGACACCGCTGATTCGTGGTCCGCTGGACACCCCATTCACCGCCAGACCCACACCCTCCACCGGCACGAAATCATGCAGCGGATCGTCAATTTCCGCTGACGATGTCTGGCGGAAGGCGATCCCGATGCGATGGCGCCCGGCCGGCACGTGCATCTTGATGTTGCGGAAACGCTCGTTGATGGCGCCTACGCCTTCTGCCTGCTGAAGATCGACCGCATCGAGATCCTTGGAACCGCCGAGCTCGGCCTCGAACACACGCTTGCCATCGACCGTGACCAGCAAGGTGTTGGGCTCCATGACACCCCACAGGTACCCGGCGCCGACAAGTCCATTGATGGTGACGTCGTAGTCGCCATCGACAGGGAAGTCGTGCTCGATAAGCATGCCGCCACGGGTACCGAGCGGCAGCCCTTCGATGTGCAGGTACTGCGAGGCCTGCCAGCTGCCCGGGTAGTTCGTGCTCTGCGTGCGGGCGTTGGGGTTGCCCACCGCCAGCACGCTGACCTGGCGGGCAGCATTGAGGTACTGGTCGAGGAAGGCAGGCGACACCTTCAGGACTTCAGCGGAATTGTCGAAGCCGGAACTCTGGTCGTCGCGGGGCAGGAGGTTCGAGACATTGATCTCGAGGTCGAACATGTCCCGGATCGCGTTGGCGTATTCGGGCTTGTTGAGACGGTGCAGGCCGACCGTACCAGGATTCACCGTCGATCCGGCGCCGGCATCGAGCGTCGTCTCAAGCGCCTTGGCGAACGCATTGCGGGCGACTCCATCCGGCTGCGGCTCACCCGGCGGGGGCATCATGTAGCCCCGCAGCTTGCGCACCGCCCGCTCCCAGACCTCCCCGTCCTTTGCCACGTCGTCGGGCGACAAGGTGTCGTAGGCCACGCCACCGGCCCAGTCGGTCGCGTTGTGGCAATTGCCACAGTACTTGTCCAGGAACCCCCAGTTCCGGTGCACATCCGACGCGCCCGGCGCCTCCGCAGCCACGGCCGCCAGCGGCAGCACGGCGAACAGGGCCGCGAGCATCCGCATCGATCGTTTCATCCAATCCACTCCTGGCGCCCGGGACGCCTGATCTCGTTCACGTGGTGCCATGCGCTGTCATAGGCCGCGCGCAGGAAGCGCGACGGATCCCCGAGGCCGGCGTCGTGGTCTTTCGTCGGGGCCGATGCCAGGAACTGTTCCCAAGTCTCACCCTTGTAATAGCTCTGTCCGATGCGCGTCAGTACATCGAAACACAATTCCTGCTGCGCCCGGATCTGCGAACGCCCGACAGGCACGGCACCGGCGCCGACCACGCGAGTGCTTTCGCCGCAGTGCGCCATCAGGACCTTCAGCCCCGACAGCATCCCGCCAAGCCAGCCGTTGGTCGCTGCGTCGAGCGCGGGATAGCCGGCGCCAGCGACCACGCCACCGGCAACGAGGATGTCCTGCCGTGGAAACCGGACGTAGAGATCACCGTCCGTATGGGCCTGTGGCAAATAGCCGTATTCGATGGATTGCCCGGCGAACTCCAGCGTCCTCGACCCGTAATGGAAGGTAAGGCTCGGCAGCGCCTTCGCCGGAAGCGGAGGATAGATCCTGCCCTCCCAGCGATCACGGACCTCCGTCCCGAGCCAGAGTCGCGTGTTTTCATGGGCGACGAGGACGGCACCCTGCCCGGCGAAAACCTCGTTCGCACCCGTGCGGTCCCAGTGCCAATGGGTATTGATGACGGTAGACACGCGGCGGCCGGGGAATTTGCCGGACAACAAGGTCCGCAGCGCCGGAACGCCGCGCGCATCACCGCCGTCCACGAGCAGCAACTCGCTACCGGAATCGGCCACCACGACAGGCGCGGCAGCCCCCTGCACAAGCCACAAACCCTCCCCGAGCGACGAGATCGACAGGTCCGATGCGGCTGCCGCCGACGGGAGGCACCGCAACGCACCCCATGCGGCCCCCGCAAGCAATACCTCACGCCGATCAAACGGGCGCGTCATGCCTTGCGCCTGCGCAACGCCTGGACCAGCGCAAGCCCGGAATCGGCGCAGGGCGGCAACTCCGCATCGCTGACGGCCAGCGGCGTGACACGCCCACCCCAGCGCAGCAGGTGCGCACACCAGGTCAGGCCCGCGCCGAACGCAGGCAGCAGCAGCATCGCATGGGGCTTCACCCTGCCTTCCTCCAGCGCCTCGACGAGCGCGACCGGAACGGTGGCAGCGGACATGTTGCCGTAACGATGGACGTTGACGAAAACCCGCTCCATGGGAACCCCGGCCCGCCTGGCGACAGCGTCGATGATGCGCAGGTTGGCCTGGTGAGGCACCACGAGATCGACATCGGCAGCCGTCAGGCCACGTGCAGCAAGCACATCCGCGCTGGCGGTGGACATGCCAAGCACCGCGCGCTTGAATATCTCCTGGCCTTCGAACACCCATTCCGTCGCCCCGTACCGGCGGCTGAAATCCGCGTAGCGACTGCCCATGCCCTCGATCACCAGCGTGGGCCGCGCCTCCGCATCGCAGCCGAGACGCTCGGCAAGCAGGCCCTCTTCCCGATCCGTCGCCTCGAGCACCAATGCCGCGCAGCCATCCCCGAACAGCACCGCGACATTGCGGTTGTCCCAATCCATCAATTGGGTGATGAGTTCTCCGCCCAGCACCAATGCGTTTCGCACGACGCCGCTGCGGATCATCGCGTTGGCGGTCGAGAGCGCGTAGAGGAAACTCGTGCAGGCCGTGTTGACGTCCATGGCCGCCGCACGCGCCGCGCCAAGCCGAGCTTGCAGGCCAGAGGCCTGGTTGGGCACCTGGTCGTCGAAACTGCAGGTCCCGAAGACGATCAATTCCACCGCGCCGGGATCGAGCCCTGCGGCAGCCAGCGCCCGGCGGGCGGCGACGACGGCCAACTCCTCGAGGCGCACATGCGATACGCGGCGCTCCCGGATGCCCGTCCTCGACACGATCCATTCGTCGTTGGTGTCAAGGAAGGTCGCGAGGTCCGCATTGGTCAGGACCGCGGGAGGGAGGCATTTGCCCCAGCCGGTGACCGCCGCATGACGCATGGTTCAGGCCGGCGGCAATTGCTTGTGGGCGCCATCGCACAGCGGCGAATTCTTCGTCTGCTTGCAGGCGCAGAACCAGACCTTGCCGGTGGTCGTGGCAGTGTAGGCCTGCGGGGCGAACCCGGTCCCCTTGTGGGCACCATCGCAGAACGGCTGGTTGGCGGACTTGCCGCAGGTACACCAGTAATAGGTCTTGCCGGCCTCGACATCGGTACCGATGGGGGCGCGGCCAGCGACGACGGGATCTGACATGGTGCGGAACTCCTGCGGAAGACGTGGGATCGGCGACCAATGGTAGCGCATGCTTGTGGCTGCCGCGGCCTGCGGTTAGGGTGGCGACCGTGCCGCACCGCCCCCCGTCATTTTCCTGTACGCGACTGCTCCTGGCCTTCGTCGGCCTGTTCCTCGCCGGCACCTGCGCCTGGTCCTCGCTGACCTTCGGGGAAGTCTCTTTCGAGCAGTTCATCTACCACCTGCGCTTCGGCGCCGGCGGGCTCCTGCAGACGGACGCGCACACCGTGCAGCGCTACATCATCGTCGCGGTGCTCGGGCCCGCGGCGGCCACGGTCGCCCTTGCGCTGGCAGCACGACGCGGCCGGTGGCTTGTGCAGCGACAAGCCCACTGGCTGGCCCTCGTCGCGGGAACGGGCGTCTTCCTCTACACCTTCGATTTCGCGGACTACATCGAGTCGTTCTTCGGCCCGGACCTGTTCGCCCAGCACTACGTCGCGCCGCGTGACATCCACCTCGTCCCCACCGACCGACCACGCAGCCTGGTGCTGATCTATGTCGAGTCGATGGAGGCGACCTACCAGGACAAGGCGCATTTCGGGCGCGACCTGATCGAGCCGCTGACCCGCCTGCAGCGGCGCTACACGGCATTCCCCGACTACCCCCAATCCGGCGGCGCCCACTGGACCATCGCAGGCATCGTCGCCACCCAGTGCGGCGTTCCCCTGAAGGTGTCGATACTCCCCTCGCCGGAAGACGACCGGCTACACCTGCGCAACTACCTGCCACATGCCACCTGCCTGGGCGACGTGCTGCAGGACAGGGGCTACGAGAATGTCTTCCTCAACGGACCGTATCTGGAGTTCGCGGACCTGGGCACCTTCCTGAAGGACCATGGGTACACCCGACGTTACGGCGCGCGCGAGTGGATCAGCGCCGGCGAGGATCGGCGGAAAATGAAAACCTGGGGCCTGCGTGACGACCACCTGTTCGTCCATGCCCGCGAAGAGCTCACGCGTCTCGTGGCCGGTGGGAAGCCCTTCAACCTGACCATCCTGACGGTCGACACCCACGGCCCGGAGGGCATCCTCAGTGACGAGTGTCGCAGGCAGGGGGCGCGCGACTTCAAGGGCATCCTGGGCTGCTCGGCCACCCAGGTCGCCGGTTTCGTGGACTTCATAGCCAAGCAGGGCTGGCTGGACCGTATCGCGGTCGTGGTCCAGGGCGACCATATCGCGATGGAGAATCCACTCCACGACACCCTCGAGACTTTCAGCAAGCGGACGATCTACAACGTCATCGCCACCGATCCGGTGGAGATTCGGTCGACGGATACCATCACCCATTTCGACCTGTACCCGACGCTGCTGGAACTGGCAGGCTTCCACCCGGAAGGCGGGCGCATGGGACTCGGCTACTGCCTGCTGCAGCGATGCGGGACGCCCGCCCCATCGCCCGATCGGATCCGCATCTTCAAGGGTGGGATACTCAACCGCAGCCCGGTGTACGAGTCCCTCTGGACTGGTTGAGCGCTTCGCACAGCGCCGTCGCACCGATCGTCCATCCGAAGAACGATTCGACGTTGAAGACGGTCGCCGCGTGGGCCTCCGGAGGACCCGCCTGCATCGCACCGTCGGTGACGAGGATGGGCCAGTACTCGTGGAAATAGGCGTCGCGCAGCGTCGATTCCACGCAGACATTGGTGGCGATGCCGACGAAGACCAGATTGCGAACCTCGCGCACGCGAAGCACGGAGTCCAGCTGCGTCCCGGCGAATCCGCTGTAACGGGTCTTCAGCACCACCACGTCACCGTCACGCGGAGCCAGTTCGTCAACGATCTGGAAGTCCCATGTCCCCTCGACGAGCAACTGCCCCTTGAGTTCCGGCCGTGCACGCATCAGACACAGCGCCGTTTCCTTGCGCGGATTCGGCGACGCAGGACCACCCCCGTTGCTGAGATCCGGCTTGTAGCCGGTCTGCAGGTAGACCACCGGCACGCCAGCGGCCCTTGCCGCCTCCAGTACGCCGCGGATGGTCCTGACCACCGCGGCCGC
>JBDLPS010000075.1:0-11824 GCA_039800965.1 Pseudomonadota bacterium
GACCAGGCCGATCTCCGAACGCACGGTCTTGTTGAAGTCGACCGGATCGATCGTCGAATGGATGTAGCGCTTGCCGTTCCCCTGCGGGAACTGGATCGCGAAGCTGCTTTCCGTGAACGAGCAGCCGATGCCGAAGACGACATCCGCCCGCGACACGAAATGCCATACCTGGCCATTGATGCCATGGCCGCCCGAACCCAGCGACAGCGGGTGGCGCTCGTTGAAGGCGCTCTTGCCCGGCAGCGTGGTGCTGACCGGCGCGCCCAGCAGCTCGGCGAGCTCCTGCAGTTCGGCATAGGCGGCGGCCCAGTGCACGCCCTGGCCGGCGTGGATCACCAGGTGCTTCGCTTCGGCGAGGGCCTTGGCTGCCTTGACGACCATGTCCGGATCCGGCGCGGCCTTGGTGGCGTAGACCGGCTGGTAGTCCAGCGGCTCCGGCACTTCGTCGTTGAAGGCATCGAGGGGAACCTCGACGACGACCGGCTGCGGGCGGCCGTTGCGCAGCTGCGTGAAGGCGCGACGCATGACGTTCGGGGTCTCGGCACCGAGCAGGATCGGCTCGCAGTGCTTGGAGATGCCCTTCATCTGCAACGTGGAATTGTAGTTGTAGGGCAGGTACATGTTCTTGCGGGCGTAGCCCTGGGGCACGACCAGTATGGGCACGGAGTCGGCGAAGGCCTGGGCGACGCCGCCATAGGCGTTCTCGGCGCCGGGGCCGTGCTGCATGCAGAAGGCGCCGATGGTCTGGCCGCGGGTGAGGCGCGAGACGGCGTCGGCCATGTGCAGGCCGGTGCGCTCCTGGCGGACGATGATCGTCCGGATGTCCTTCTTGGCGGCCGCGTCCAGCAGGGCGTTGCGGGGGTAGCCGAACAGGTAATTGACACCTTCGCGCTTAAGGATTTCGGCCATTGCCGCATCAGTTTTCACCAGCAGTCGCTCCAGCAGGGGTTGAGTCAGGGCGCGGATGATACCAATCTTCGACAGCGCCCCGCGGGTGCACTGCAACATGTGTGAAACTTATTGCCGCCGGCAGCATCTGACCGGTGTGGCCTGAGGGTGGGGGTTCTACGTCGATGCCAATGCTGACCGACCGTCGTCGATTCCTGGCCGGTGCGCTGGGGGCCGCCGGCCTCCTGGCCCTCCCGCCGCGCCCCTCGCGGGCCGCAACCTCGCCGAATCTGGCCTCTCGGGAGATCGCCCCCGGCGTTCGCTTCGTCACGGGTGCCGGGGCGAACGTGGTCGCCCTCGCAGGCTCCGATGGCCAGGTACTGGTCGACGGCGGCCTGGCGGCCCATTCCGGGGCGCTGCTGGCCCATCTGGGCGTGGCCCGCAGCCCCGTCCGGACGCTCATCAATACCCACTGGCACTGGAACCATACCGGCTCCAACGAGCGGCTCGGCAAGGCCGGGATTCCCATCGTCGCGCACGAGAACACCCGGCTGTGGATGCAACGGCCGATCGCCATTCCCTGGGAGCAGCGGGAGTACCCTCCCGTGCCGACGAAGGCGTTGCCGACGAAGACTTTCTACACCAGTGGGTCGATGCAGTTCGGCTCGCACGACATCCGCTATGGCTACCTGGGCCAGGCGCACACGGACGGCGATATCTACGTCCACCTGCCGAATGCCAACGTGCTCGTCACGGGCGGCGTGCTGAACACCGCGCGCTGGCCTGTGATGGATTACGTGACCGGGGGCTGGATCGGCGGGCTCGCCGAGGCCTGTCGCACGCTGCTGAAACTCTGCGACGACAAGACCGTCATCGCGCAGGGTTCGGGCGAGGTGGCAACGAAGGCGCAGCTGGCCGCACAGGCCGACATGCTGGACAAGCTGAAGGAAGACATCTGGCAGCTCATGCGCAAGGGCATGAGCGACAAGGACATCATCGCGGCAAAGCCGACAGCGGCCTATGACGCCGCGCTCGGTGATCCGACGCAGTTCATCCAGAGTGCCTACAAGGGCCTGTGGGGGCATGTGCGTGAGCAGCGTGGCGTCGTCTGACCTAGGGCGCGTGATGCGCCGGTCGATATTGCCGCTGCTTGTGCTGGCGGTGCCCCTGCCAGCCCTGGCGACGCCCGCTGCACCCGCGCCGCAGGCGCAGCTGCTCGAGCAGTACTGCAGCAAGTGCCACAACGCGACGGACTGGGCCGGTGGCCTTGCCTTCGACACCCTGTCGCTGGAACACGTGGGTGGAGACGGCAAGGTCTGGGAAGAGACCGTGCGCAAGATGCGCGGCCGTCTCATGCCGCCGCCGGGCGAGAAGCAGCCGCCGCAACAGTCCATGGACCAGTTCGTGTCCTGGATGGAAGGCAGGCTGGATGCCGAGGCCAGCGGGCGCGCCGATCCCGGCGCAGTCGGCCTGCATCGCATCAACCGCACGGAGTACGCGCGCGTGATGCGCGAGCTGTTCGATCTGCGGGTCAGTCCCGAAACGCTGCTGCCGAAGGACACCAAGAGCGACGGTTTCGACAATGTCGCGAACGTGTTGCGCGTGTCGCCCACCTTCCTCGACCAGTACATCTCGGCGGCCCGTACGGTCAGCATGCTCGCGGTGGGTGACCCGAAGGCCCGCTCGGCAAGCCAGACCTATCGTGCGCCACCGTCGCGCCAGAACGCGTGGCAGGAAGGTTTTCCGCTGGGCAGTCGGGGCGGCATGGCCGTGGAGCACTGGTTCCCGGCGGACGGTGAATACGAATTCAACCTGCGCGTGCCGGTCGGCGGCGGCTATGGCATGGGCCTGGCAGAGCAGCGCGTGGTGTTCCTGATCGATGGCCAGCGCGTGTTCGAGCAGCGCTTCGGCGGCGAGGAGGACGCGCGCAACGTCGACCAGCTGCAGGCGCCGGCGCAGGCGAAGATCAACGCCCGCTTCCAGAAGATCCGGCTGCCGGTGAAAGCCGGCCCGCGCCGGCTCGTGGTGACCTTCGTGGCATCGACGATGGCGGAGTCCGAGGCGCTGTTCACGCCCTTCGTGCCGGGCGGCGGCGACAGCTTCGCCCGCGTGTCGGCCATCGACATCACCGGGCCCTACAACGTGACGGGCCTCAGTGATACGCCAAGCCGCCGCAAGATCTTCAGCTGCCGTCCGGCCATCGAGTCGGAAGAGGCGCCCTGTGCGCGGTCGATCGTGGCGCGCATCGCGCGCGAGGCCTTCCGTCGTCCCGTGACGGATGCGGATCTTGCCGCGCCGCTGCGCTTCTACGAGGAAGGCCGCAGGCAGGGGGGATTCGAGAACGGCATCCAGACGGCGATCATGGCCATCCTGTCGAGCCCGAAGTTCCTCTACCGCATCGAGAATGCACCGGCCTCGGCGCGACCCGGCGATGTGTATGCGCTGGACGACCTCGCGGTGGCCTCCCGACTGGCCTTCTTCCTGTGGAGCCAGGGGCCGGACGACCGGCTGCTCGAACTGGCCGGCGCGGGCAAACTGCGGGAGCCGGTGACGCTCGCGGCGGAAGTGAAGCGCATGCTCGCCGATCGTCGCGCCGAATCGCTGGTCACGAACTTCGCGAACCAGTGGCTCAACATCGAAGGTCTGGACAACGTCGATCCGGACGGCGCGCTGTTCCCGAACTTCGACGAGGACCTGCGACGGGCCTATCGTCGCGAGCTCGAGCTTTTCGTGGGCAGCGTGCTGCGCGACGATCGCCCGGTCACCGAGTTGCTGACCGCGGACTACAGCTTCCTGAACGAAAGGCTTGCCTTGCACTACGGCGTGCCCAACGTGCGGGGCGACCAGTTCCGCCGCGTGCAGCTCACCGACTCGAAGCGCTTCGGCCTGCTGGGCAAGGGCGCGATGCTGATGTCCACGTCTTATGGCAACCGCACGGCCCCGGTATTGCGCGGCAACTGGATTCTGGAGCGCGTGCTAGGTACGCCGCCGGCCGCGCCGCCGCCGGGTGTCGAGGCGCTGAAGGAAAACCAGCCCGGGCAGAAGGCGATGACCGTGCGCGAGCGACTCGAGCTGCACCGCCAGAAGCCCTCCTGCAATGCCTGCCACGGGGTGATGGATCCGCTGGGCTTCGCGCTCGAGAACTTCGACGCGATCGGTGCCTGGCGCGAGAAGGATCGTGAATCGCTCGATGCCATCGATGGGTCGGCAGCGCTTGCCGGCGGACATCCGGTGAAGGGTCCGGATGAACTGCGTGCCTGGCTGGCCGCGCGCCCGCAGCAGTTCGCGCAGACGCTGACCGAGAAACTGATGACCTTCGCGCTGGGCCGCGTCGTCGAGTGGCAGGACATGCCGCAGGTGCGGGCCGTCGTCCGCGACGCGGGGCGCGACGGCTACCGTTTCTCGTCACTCGTCGCCGGCATCGTGCGCAGCGATGCCTTCCTGAAATCGAAGCTGCCGCACGCCGCCACGGCACCGGCCACCGTTACCGCCCAGGCCGCAAGGCCTCAGTGAGAGCACTGACATGTTCCTGACGAAGAAGTACCTGCCGCGTCGCAGCTTCCTGAAGGGGGCGGGCGTCGCCCTCGGCCTGCCGCTGCTCGACGCCATGATCCCGGCACATACCGCGCTGGCGAAAACGGCCGCGGCCGCAAAGATGCGCCTCGGCTTCGTGTACTTCCCGCACGGCGCGATCATGGACAAGTGGACGCCGGCAACCGACGGTCCCGATTACGAGCTCTCGCCCATCCTCGAGCCGCTCAAGGCGTTCCGCAAGCAGGTCACCGTCGTCAGTGGCCTCGGCAACCGTCCCGCGCAGAGCGCCGCCGTGCACGCGATCGTGCCGGGTACCTGGCTGTCCTGCGTGCATCCGCGCGAGACGCACGAGGCCTTTGGTGGCGTGACGGTGGACCAGATGGCCGCAGCCAGGATCGGCCAGGAAACGCCGCTGCCCTCGCTCGAAGTCGCGACCGAGGCGCCCGGCGGTGGCGGTGCCTGCGACCGCGCCTATGGCTGCAGCTACTCGGGCACGATTTCCTTCCGCACGCCGACCACGCCGATGCCGATGGAGTACAACCCGCGCAGCCTGTTCCAGCGGCTGTTCGGCCGCGGCAATTCGGCGGACGAACGCAAACTGCTCACGCAGCAGTACGCGAGCCTGCTCGACATGGTCGCCGACGAGGCGAAGGACCTGCAGCGGCAGCTCGGTGCAAGCGATCGCGCCGCGCTGGGCGATTACCTCGAGAGCGTGCGCGAGATCGAACGCCGCGTGCAGAAGGCGGGCAAGCAGGACCTGTCGAAGCTGAAGCTGCCGGACGTGCCGGTCGGCATCTCCGATGCCTTCCCCGACCAGATGAACCTGATGTTCGACATCATGGCGCTGGCCTGGCAGGCCGATCTCACGCGCGTGCAGACCATGATGATGGCTGCGGAGGTCAGCAACATGACCTACAACCATATCGGCATCTCCGACGCCTTCCACCCGGTGTCGCACCACCAGAACGATCCGACGAAGAAGGACAAGCTGGTGCGCATCCAGCGCTGGCACACCGAGCAGTTCGCGAAGTTCGTCAAGAAGCTCGCCGACATGCCGGACGGCGAGGGCTCGGTGCTCGACCACTCGCTCATCGTCTACGGCAGCAACATGTCGAACAGCGACGCGCACAACCAGTTCCCGCTGCCGACGAGCCTTGTCGGCGGTGCCTGCGGCGCGATGAAGCCGGGTCGCCATGTCCGCGTGCCGGACCATACGCCCCTGTCGAACCTGCTGCTGACGGTGCTGCACAAGTCCGGTGTCGATGCAGACGCGGTCGGCGACAGCAGCGGCACCATGACGGAGATCTGATGCGCACGCTGCCTGCATTGCTGCTCGCCTGCATCGGCCTGGCGTCCTTGGCAGCTGCTGCCGACGCCGTGGCGCCACGCGATGCCGATGGCACGACGGCGCTGCACTGGGCGGTTCATCGCGACGACCTGGCCGCCGTCGATCGACTGATCAGGGCCGGTGCGGATGCGAAAGCCACGAACGACTTCGGCGCGACGCCGATGTCCGAGGCGGCCGTCGTCGGCAATCCCAAGGTGATCGCTGCCTTGCTGGCCGCGGGCGCCGATCCAGATTCGACGAACGAGCAGGGCCAGACGGCGCTGATGGTGCTGGCCCGCACGAGCAACGTGTCTGCGGCGACACTGCTGCTGCGCAAGGGTGCGAAGGTCAACGCCACGGAAAAGCTGCGCGGCCAGACGGCGCTCATGTGGGCTGCGGCGGAGAGCCAGCCCGCGATGGTGCGCGCACTGCTGGCGGCAGGCGCCGATCCGAACCTGCGCACGACGGTGAACGAGAGCCAGCGCCAGGTCAGTGGCGAACCGCGCGCGCAGTACCGTCCTGCCGGCGGCTATACCGCGCTGATGTTCGCGGCTCGCCAGGGTTGCCTCGACTGCGTGAAGGCCCTGGTGGGCAAGGGCGCGAAGATCGACTACGCCGATCCGGAAGGCGTGACGCCGCTGATCCTGGCCGTGAACAACTTCTGGTTCGATACCGGCGCCTGGCTGCTTGATCATGGTGCCAACCCTAACATCTGGGACTGGTGGGGCCGCACCGCGCTGTACTGCGCGGTGGACCTCAATACGATCCCGCGTGGCGGTCGCGCGGACCTGCCGTCACTCGACAGGACCACCAGCCTGCAGATGATCGAGAAGCTGCTGAAGGCCGGGGCGAACCCGAACCTGCAATTGAAACTGCTGCCGCCGTATCGCGCGGTGGGCGCGGACCGTGGCGCGGACACGATGCTGAGCATCGGCACCACGCCGCTGATCCGTGCGGCCAAGGCGGGTGATGCACCGGCGATCAAGCTGCTGCTGGCCCATGGCGCGCTGCCGGACCTGCCGCAGCAGGGTGGCATCACGCCGCTGATGGCGGCTGCCGGCGTGGGCTCGACGAATATCGACACTCGCGGCTCGCTGAAGACGCAGGCGCAGGCCATCGCCAGCATCGAACTGCTGCTCGGCGCCGGTGCGGACATCAACCTGCAGGACAAGCAGGGGCGTGCGGCGCTGCATGGTGCGGCGTTCTGGGGTTGGGATGATGTCGTGAGCTCCCTTGCCTCGCACAAGGCGCGGCTGGACTTGATGGATGCCAAGGGGCTGACGCCGCGCGACCACGCGCTTGGCAAGGCGGGTGGCCAAGGTCGGGGCGGTCAGGGCGTGAGTGTCAATACGGGAACTGCGAAGCTGCTTGAGGAATTGATGGCCGCGCCGCCACAAGCCGCACAACCCACGACTGCGGCGCTAGACTAGCCCCAGCAGCACGCCACGGTTGGCATGCATCCCGGAGAGCGATTGGATGTCGGACAAGCGACTGGTATGGGACCTTCCCCTGCGAGCCTTCCACTGGCTCCTTTTCCTGAGCATCGTCGGCCTGTGGGGCACCGCGAAGGCGGATGCCGACTACATGGACTGGCTCACCAAGCACTTCGACGTGACCTGGATGCAGTGGCATTTCCGCATCGGCTATTTCGTCATCGGCCTGCTGCTGTTCCGCGTTGTCTGGGGCTTCATCGGGCCTAAGCACGCAAGGTTCGTGAACTTCATCCCGGGCCCGTCACGCGTGCTCAGCTACCTCGGTGGCCTGTTCAAGCGGGACTCGGTGCCGACGGTCGGCCACAACCCGATCGGTGCGCTGATGGTGCTGGTGATTCTCGCGTCGGTCGGCCTGCAGGCCTTCACCGGCCTGTTCACTTCCGACGACATCATCTGGTCCGGCCCCTACAACAGCGTCGTCAGTGCGGCGCTGGCGGACAAGATGGGTGCGATCCACCACGAGAACTACGAGATCCTGCTGGTGATCGTCGCTCTGCACATCGCCGCGATCGTCTATTACGCCGTGTGGAAGCGTCAGCGGCTGGTGCCACCGATGGTCACCGGCTACAAGGACGCCAGACTCGTGCCGGAACATGAGGCGATCAAGAGCTCGGAGCTGCTGAAGGCGCTCATCGTGGGGCTGGTCTGCGCAGGCGCCGTCACGGTGCTCGTGCAGAAGGCGCCGGAGCCACCGACGACTGCGTCGTTCGACTGAGGCGCCCTGAGGCGGCTGTCGCCGCAAAAGAAAAGGGGCCCGATCGGGCCCCTTTTCGTTGAAAGAGCTGCTTTCGTCGATCAGTTCTTCACGCGGTACGAGTCATGGCAGCCACCGCAGGCCTTGCCGACCGCACCAGCAGCCTTGAGCGTGGCGGCCTTGTCGCCGGTCTTGGCCACAGTGGCCAGTTCGCCGGCAGCCTTCACGAGTTCGTCGGCCTTGGCCTTGAAGTCGGGCTGGCTGTTCCAGATGCCGTCCAGCGCCGTCGTCTTGATGCTGGTGAACTTGCGCGTGTCGTTCTGGAAGAGATCCGGAGCGATGCCGCCCAGCGCCACGAGGCGGGTGCCGGCCTTCTCGGCGACGGCCGCATCGAACGGAACCTGGTTGCGCATCATGCCGCCGACCGGGCCGAACACCGAACTCATGACCTTGAAGAGGCCCTGACGGGTCTCGATCGCCGACTTGGCAATATCTTCCGGTGAGCGCTGCGCCGGCTCGGCCGCATGGGCAACGGCCACGGACAGGGCGGCGGTCAGGCCGATGCTGATCAAACGCTTCATTCTTTGTTCCCCCGGTTAACGAGCTGGAAAAATACGGTTCGGGACAATCCCGGTTGCGTCTGGGATTCTAGCAGAAGCCACAGGGACATCGAGTCAGGCGCCGGCTTGCCGGAAGCTGAACGGGCAGTCGCGGACTCGGACCACTGACGGTTGTCGCGGCAACAGTCTTTCAACCGGCCCGTCCCAGCACGGATGCCGTCGCGATCAGTTCCTCGAGCAAGGCCATCGAAGCCCGTCCCGGCACCGAGAAGGGGTTCAGCAGCGGCTTCTCGGCGTACTTCATGAGCAGCGAGGGATTCACCTTGGCCATGTTCACCTGTCCCATGGTCCAGCCGCCGAACCGGCGCTCGCCGATTTCCTCGAACTGGAGCAGTCGTACGCTGGTGTGCCGCGGGTCCGCGACGATGGTGTTGAAGACTTCGCACACTGCGTCCCGACCGCCTTCAAGTACCTGGAGGAAGATGTCGTCGCTGTAACAGAGGATGCCGGTGATGCCCTGGTCCGGGTTCCTGCGTCGGGACTGGGCCAGGATGGAGTCGATGAGCCCCTGCGTCAGCGGACCCGCCGCGCGGCTGGCATAGAGCAGTCGGACAAGCATGCCGTCGTCACTCCCTGAGGTTGATCAACGAAAGGAATTCGCGTCGCAGGGGGGCGTTCTTCAGGAACGAGCCACGCATGACGCTGTTCACCATCTTGGCGCCGGAGTCGCGCACTCCACGCCAGTGCATGCAGAAGTGGTCTGCTTCCATCACGACTGACAAGCCGTCCGGATTGACCTTGCTCATCAACAGTTCGGCGACCTGAGTGATGGCCTCTTCCTGGATCTGCGGGCGGCTCATGATCCATTCGGCGAGACGGGCGTACTTCGACAGCCCGATGAGGTTCGAATGCTCGTTGGGCATCACGCCGATCCACAACCGGCCCATGATA
This sequence comes from Pseudomonadota bacterium, assembly GCA_039800965.1. Classification (GTDB taxonomy): domain Bacteria; phylum Pseudomonadota; class Gammaproteobacteria; order Steroidobacterales; family Steroidobacteraceae; genus ZC4RG30. The sequence continues at coordinate 9,448 of JBDLPS010000075.1, forward strand.
GGGCAGAAATGGTGGCTGCAAGCGCTCCGGACCGTGACCGGGCCGATGATCATCAGCTCGTTCAGGCGCTCGGCGTTGGGGAACTCCGTAACCGGCGGCGCGGGTTGATAGCGGCCGCTGAAGACTTCGTTCAGGTACATCTTCGCGACGCGCCGGGCGGTGTCCTGGGTGTTGTGGTCGCTCTCGGTGTCGATGACGAGGCTGTCCAGCACGCCCTTGAATCGGTCCGCAACCTCGTCCAGCAGGGCCTCGAGTTCGCCGGGCTCCAGGAAGTCCGAGATGTTGTCGTTCGCGTGGAAGCGTCGCCCGGCCTTCTGGATCCTGCCCCGTATGCGGGCGGAAACGGGGTTTTTGAGGTCATTCATGCCACGGCAGTCTAGGCCGACCTGCGGGGCGATGCCAGCCGGCGGGGCAGGCTGTGCTAGGCTTCAAAGCTTCTCCACCGACAGGACACCCCCGAAATGACCACCAAGCTCGATCGCCCCATGAAGCGCGAGATCCTGATCGACGACAAGGCCTGGACCCTGACGATCGATGCCGATGGCCTGAAGCTTGTCGAGAAGGGCCGCCGCAACGGTCACGAAGTGTCCTGGAAGTCGATCGTTGGCGCCCCGGAAGCGGGTGCAGCGGACGCAGCGCAGGCCTGATCCGGCCCGCGTGCGGAGCACACGGAGGCTGTTTCAGCCTCCGCGTGCGACGAACAGCGTGAGTTGTTCAGCCACATAGGCGGGTTTGGCGCCGCCCTCGATCTCCATCGTTTTTTCGGTTTTCACGAGCATGCGGCCCGGACCCTTGGGCTGCACCTCAAGAACCGTCGTCAGCAGCCGCACCCTTGCGCCCGCCGGCACCGGCGACATGAATCGCAGCCGGTCCATCCCGTAGTTCACCGTGACTCCCAGGTCATCCGGTCGCGGAAAATCCGCAGGCTGGTGCGCCGCGATCAGGGACAGTGTCAGGAAGCCGTGGGCGATGGTGGTCCCGAAGGGCGATTCGCGCCGGGCCCGCTCCGGGTCGACGTGAATGAACTGGTGGTCGTCGGTGCAGGTGGCAAAAGCGTCGATGCGGGCCTGGTCGACGAGGATCCAGTCGCTCGGCGCGAGCTTCCGGCCGGCAAGGGTGGGCAGTTCTTCGACTTTCATGCCAGCCAGCCTATCATTCGGCCATGCAAAGGATCCTGACATCACTGCTGGCCGCGCTGACCCTGGGCGCAGTCCGGAGCGCATGCGCTGCGGTATACGAGCTGCCTGAGGGCGGGGCGCTGTTCGGTCGTGAGGAGCGTGTCGTGACCGCCTACCAGGACACCCTCTACGAGATCGCGCGCCGGTTCAGCCTCGGCTCGGAGGAGATCGTCCGGGTGAACCAGGGCATGGATCCCTGGCTGCCCGGTGCGGGCAAGGACGTGGTGATCCCTGGCGAGCGTATCCTGCCCTCCGGTCCGCGCGAGGGGATCGTCGTCAACCTGCCCGAGCATCGCCTGTACTACTTTCCGAAAGCGAAGAAGGGCGAGAAGCCGGTCGTCATCACCTATCCGGTCAGCATCGGCAAGATGGACTGGCGGACCCCGCTGGGCAGGACGAAGATCGTTTCGAAGACGGAGCGTCCGAGCTGGACGCCGCCGGAATCCGTGCGCAAGGAGCACCTCGCCAACGGTGATCCGCTCCCTGCGGTCGTCGGACCGGGGCCGAACAATCCGCTCGGCCTGTTCGCGATGCGGCTCGACATCAGGCCCGGTGCGTACCTCATCCACGGCACCAACAACCCCATTGCCGTCGGCATGGCGGTCACCCACGGCTGCATCCGGATGTACCCGGAGGACATCGAGGCGCTCTTCCCGTTGGTTCCGGTCGGCACACCGGTATATCTGGTCAACGAACCCTTGAAGCTGGCCTGGATCGAAGGGCGGCTGTACCTGGAGGCCCACCCACCGGTGAATGCGGAGGGCCAGACCGTCGAGCCCGATGTTTCGGCCTTCGAGGGCATGCTGGACCAGGCCTTGGGCGAATCGGTGGTGGCGATCCATTGGGACCTGGCGCGCGAGGCGCTGCGCCAGGTGCGCGGGATGCCGGTCATCGTCGGACTGTCCGCCGATACCCCTGATGCGCCGGTCGTCGTACCGGCCGCGCCGGTGCCCGCGGGGGAGGTCGTGGCGGCGAATTTGTCGCCCACGGGTTGAACCTCCTGCCGGATCCGCTATAGTTCGCGGCTGGCGCTTGCCGCTTTTTGCGCAAGCGGTTGATTTAACTGAACTTTGGCGACCTCGAAACCGATGCCCGACCGCGATACCGAGCGTTTCGAACTCGACGAAGAGTTCCTCGACCAACAGGAAGACAACAGCGACTACGATCGCCTCCTGGATCGGGTGGACAAGCGCGCGCGT
>JBDLPS010000076.1:0-4434 GCA_039800965.1 Pseudomonadota bacterium
AACTCGCGTGCGCAACGGACGTCGTAGCCATAGCTCGACGTGCCATAGGACACGATCTTGCGGCCATCGGCCTGGCGCACCTGACCGGGCTCGAAGGGCTCGATCATCCCGTGCTCGGCGGACATGCGGCGGATCCAGTGGTCGGACTTGATGCTCATCAGGTTCCCTCGACGACGATCTTCGGAAAGGCACTGCTGCGGTCCTTGGCGCGCCCCGCGAGTGCGGCCGCGGTACGCCGTGCGAATTCGCGGAAGGCGCGGGCACGCGCGGACTCCGGTGCGGCCATGATACTGGGCGTGCCGCCATCGGCCTCGGCGCGGATGCGGGCGTCCAGCGGCAGGCGCCCCAGCAGCGTGGTGCCGGATTCCGCCGCCAGCCGCTCGCCGCCGCCCTCCCCGAACACCGCCTCGGCGTGCCCGCAGGCCGAGCACACGTGCAGCGACATGTTCTCGACCACCCCAAGCACGGGCACGGCCACCTTCTGGAACATGTTGATGCCCTTGCGGGCGTCCGCCAGCGCGATGTCCTGCGGTGTCGTGACGACCACGGCTCCGGCCACGGGCACACGTTGTGAAAGCGTGAGCTGGATGTCGCCCGTACCTGGCGGCATGTCGACGACCAGGTAATCGAGTTCGCCCCAGTCGGTATCCGACAGCAGCTGGGTCAGCGCCTGCGTGGCCATCGGACCGCGCCAGACCATCGCCTGGTCGGGATCGACGAGCGCCCCGATCGACATCGCCTTCACGCCATGGGCGAGCAGCGGATTGATGCGCTTGCCGTCGTCGGAAGTCGGTCGCTGGCCGGCCAGACCCAGCATGATCGGCTGGCTGGGACCATAGATATCCGCGTCAAGCAGGCCCACGCGGGCGCCGGCAGCGGCCCAGGCAAGCGCGAGGTTCGCAGCGACGGTGGATTTGCCCACGCCACCCTTGCCGGATGCGACCGCCACCACGTTGCGGATCTTCGCGAGCGGCTTCAGCGTGGGCTGCACGGCATGGGACGGGATGTCGGAGGACAACGTGAGCCGGAGCGCGGCGCTGATGCCGGCTCGGGCCAGCTGCGCCACCAGTGCGTCCTCGAGCTCGGCCGCGTAGTCACCGACGGGCACCGGGAGCACCAGCGAGACGGCCAGGGCGCCCCCGTCGGCGGCCACGGACCTCAGGGCGCCGAGTTCGCCGAGGCGGCGGCCGAGCCAGGGGTCGGTGTAACCCTCGAGGCAGGCACGCGCGGCGGCCGTGTCGAGGGGCATCGGATCTTGCGTCATTGCAGGACCTGGGGAATCGAGGGGGGGGTCGAATAGTACCAGCCCCGACGTGGCATAATCCGCCCCTTAGATCACCAGCGCATCCACAAGAATTACATGGCCTTTCTCGGTAACTTCCGCGCGAGTCGCCTGCTGGAGCAGATACTCGGCTCCGACGGCGCCGTCGGGCGGGACACCACACGCGCCATCGAGGGGCTGCGCAGCCTGGGCGCCGCCTCCGTAGAACCCATTCTTGCCGCGCTGCCGAACGCCAGCCGACCGGTGCACGCCGCACTGGTGGACGCCCTGGCGGGCATCGCGAACGGCAAGACCCTGCCCCTGTTCCTGGACGCGTTGGCAGAGGGCAGCCCCCGGTTGGTGCCCGGGATCGTCGAGGCCCTGAAGGGCGCAGAGGACCTGCCGGCCGCCTCCCTGATCGACGCGCTGCGCAAACCCGGTATCCCGAAGGCCCCGCTGCTCGAGGTCATCAAGGCCAAGCACGACCGCATCCCGCCACGCGAACTGCTCAATGCCGCCGCAGCGCTGGACGGGAAGGACAAGGCCGTACTCTTCCGCCTGGTAGGCGAAGCGGCCGATGCCGGCCTGGTGCCCGATCTGGTCAACCGGCTGCAGGGTCGCGACCTCAACGCCCGCCTGCACATCATCGCGATTCTGGCGCGATTCGACACGCCAGAGGTCCGCTACGCGCTCCAGGGACAACTCGCCGACGGCAACAAGATCGTGCGGTCCGCCGCACTCGGCGCGCTCTCCCGGATGGAGGGACCGGTGGACGCGGAACTCGTCTGCCGACTGCTCTGCGACGCCGACATCGAAGTGCAGAATCGCGCCGTGGACGTACTGATCCGCAGCAAGGATCCGGAGACAGTCCGGTTTCTCATCCCGGTCCTGAAGGATGAGAACGAATACGCACGCCGCTCGGCCGTCGAGGTACTCAACGAAGTCGGCGATGCAGGCTCACTCAAGTACCTTCTGACCGCGTTGAAGGACAGCGACTGGTGGGTTCGCAGCCGAGCCGGCGACGCCCTGGGCAAGATCGGCGGCCCGCGCGTGATCCAGGCCGTCCTCGAACTGGCCCGGGACGAAGATCCGGAACTGCGGCGCAGCGCGATAGAGATCCTCAACCAGACCAAGGACGACATCGCCGTAGCGCAACTCATCGAGGCGACCCACGACCCGGACTGGTGGGTCAGCGAACGGGCCGTGGATGCTCTGGCCGCGATAGGCAGCAAGCGCGCGTTGCCGCGACTGCTGGAGATGCTCGACAGCGCCGGAGAACAGCAATTGCCAACGATCCTGCGTGCCGTTGCGGCGGTGGGGGATGGCAATTGCGTCGACGCCGTGCTGCCCCTGCTGCACCGGACCGACCGGGCCGTGCGCATCGAATCGATCCACTGCCTTGCACGCCTCGCTGACGGACAGCGCCTGGACGACGTGCGCCTGTTGCTGCAGGCACTGGCCGGCACGGGGGACGAATCGATCTTCCCCGCGACGCAGGAGGCGATGGCCGAACTGGAACGCCGTTTCAGCGCGACGGACGAGTTGTCCGCGACGATGGTCGATCGCAGCCCCTCGATGATGGGCCGCGCGCCCCGGGGTAGCGAAGCACCGCGGGGCCTGCTGCACGACACGAACGTCATGCAGGCCATCCGGCGCGTCGAACCCGAGCAGGCCGCAGCGCCGCGACTGGACATATCGTCCCTGAAGCCCGGCGACGTGCTGGAAGGCCGCTACAAGTTCATCAAGCGGATCGGCAAGGGCGCCTTCGGCACCGTGCTGCTCATGGAAGACGAAGTGGTGGGCGAAAGCCTGATCCTGAAGTTCCTCAATCCCGGGGTGGCCGAGGACGAGGAAACGATGCAGCGCTTCGTCCATGAACTGCGTTACTCCCGCAAGATCACCCACCAGAACGTCATCCGCATCTACGACTTCCTCGCGATACGCGGCAACTACGCCATCTCGATGGAGTATTTCCCTTCGCACACGCTGGGCAGCGAAGTGGCGAGCGACAAACCGCTGGAACTGCGGCGCGCGATCCGCTTCGGCATGGACATCTGCACCGGCATGGCGGTAGCCCACCAGGCCGGCATCGTCCACCGCGACCTGAAGCCGGCCAACGTGCTGATCAACGACGCAGGCGAACTGAAGATCGTCGACTTCGGCGTTGCCTCGGCGCATCGCGAGGGCGACACCCAGCTGACCAAGACCGGCTTCGTGATCGGGTCGCCCAAGTACATGGCGCCCGAACAGATCCTCGGCAAGTCCATCGACGAAAGAGCGGACATCTATGCAGTAGGCGTCATCCTCTACGAGCTGCTGACCGGCGTGCCGCCCTACTCCGAGGGCGACCACATGGCGGTCATGTACCAGCACGTGCAGGGCAGGGCCACGCCGCCCGCGGAACGCAACCCGGCACTGCCGGCAGGCCTCGGCGAAATCGTCATGAAGGCCATGGCCGTCGAGCGCGCGGAGCGCTTCCAGAGCATGGACGAACTGAAGTCGGCCCTGGAGGCCTTTGCCTGACCGCCCCGCACCGGCAGCCGGTGTGTCAGAATCCGGGGCTGGTACCGCAGGATCCCCTCACGTGGCGCGCATCGACGCATTCCTGAAGCTGGGCATGCAGCAGGGCTGTTCCGACCTGCATCTTGCGGTCGGCGTGCCGCCGATGCTGCGGATGGCCGGGGAACTCGTCCCCATCAAGTTCCGCGACCTGCGCGACAGCGAGCTGGAAGGCTACCTCGACGAGATCATGACGCCCGCCCAGCGGGACCGTTTCTCCCGCGGACACGACGTGGATTTCTCCTACGTGTCCGGGGATGGCGGCCGCTACCGCGCCAACGTCTATCGCAAGGAAAGCGGTGTCGGTGCGACCTTCCGGTCGATTCCGACGGCGATCCCCAGCCTGGAGAGCCTTGGACTGCCAGCGGTGGTCAGCCGGCTGTGCGACAACCACCAGGGCCTGATCCTGGTCACCGGCTCGACCGGCACGGGCAAGTCGACGACGCTCGCGTCGATGATCGACCTGCTGAACCGCCAGCGGAGGCTGAACATCATCAGCCTCGAGGATCCGATCGAGTTCGTGCACCAGAGCCAGGCCAGCCAGGTCATCCAGCGGGAACTCGGCTCCCACATCCCCAGCTTCGCGGAAGGTCTTCGCGCAGCGATGCGCGAGG